>NZ_JBHSBI010000009.1:0-354198 GCF_042650645.1 Nonomuraea purpurea | reverse complement strand
GAGTACCCCGAAGGGCCTTTCCGCTCGACTTGCATGTGTTAAGCACGCCGCCAGCGTTCGTCCTGAGCCAGGATCAAACTCTCCAAACAATGCTTTTTGGAAAAGCTGTCCAAGCAATCCGTCAAATGAATGACAGGGTTTTACATGTAAATCATGCACTGGCTTTTAGCACACTGTTGAGTTCTCAAGAAACGGACGCGAACATCTTCACCGAGACCCTTCAGTCTCGCCTCAGAGGCGCTGTTTACGTCTCATTCATCTTAAAGAGTCTTCCGATTCTTTGTCAAACCCGTAGGCTTGCCGTGAATCGGTCGAACTATCTAAGATAGTGCGCCCCGGATCTGGGGCAACCCTCGTAACTTACCGTGTCACCCGAGGCGTGTCGAATCAACCGATTTTCCGGTGGCATCGAACGCGCCCGCAGACGACCTCGTGCGTAAGCATGCCGAAGCAGTTGCGCCGAGTGGCTCGTCAATTCAAGGGGCTTGCCCTGGGGGCCCGTCCGCCTGACCGGCGTCCGGCTCACTCCCGGGGCGAAGTGAAAGATTAGGTCGCGATCCGCGACACGTCAAATCGCCTCGCCCAGCAGCTTCGCGCCATGTCCTGCCGCCCAGCACCTCGGCTTGGCATTACGAGTGCGTCGGCGCGGCCGCCATCGTCTGACCTTCCGCAGGTTCGGCGCACTCTGCGCGACACATATTCCCCAGTCAGAAGCGGTGTAGGCAGAGAAATCGAGCATCGCGGGACGCGGTGGAGAACGCGGGGAGGTCTTTTGATGGGTGGGGTGAAGATCTGAGGGCCGGGGGCTTCGATGCCCGATTTACACGGCTTGACAGGCGCCTAGTGATCGTTATGAAGCCGACACATGCTCCGTATCGGGGCACGTGGGCGAGCAGTTTGGGTGCGATGGGTCGGGTGGACGGGGTTGTGGGCCCAGGTTGCCTCGCCGTGGATGTGCTCTGGCTCAGGGGAACCAAGTCCCGGATCGGTCCGACGCGAGTCAGCCCACGAGCCGGTACAGGCGAGCGCCTGGCGGTCAGACAAGCGGACAGGCGGTGCCGGTGAACAGTCGGGTGTCGGAGGAATGAGTGGGCGGCCGACTGGTCGGACGGACTGACCAGCGGTCGGAAAGGCGAGCCGGCTGACCGGACGAGCGGAAGGTAAGGACTCAGGAAGCATCAGGCGGGCAAGCAACAAAAGGACAGGCAGCGGAAGGACTGACCTGCGTACGGGCGGGCGGCCAAGTGGGCGGGCGGAGTAGCCCGAGTGGATGGCCGGGCAGAAGATGAGCAGGTGGGCAGAGGCGGACGGGCGAGCGGGCGAGCGGGCGAGCGGGCGAGCGGCGGCCAGATGGGGCGGACCGCCGGCCGGACAGACGGTCGGCGGACAAACGGTTGACCGACAGGCAAGGAGGTGAGCGCAGGACGGGCGGTTTGGGGCGGGCCATGGTTCGGTAAAGGCCGACAGAGGGTCGCGGTGCGGCGCCCGGCGATCAGCCGGGCGGAGGACGGGCGGAGGTGATGCTTCAGGTTGAAGGCAGGTGATAGGCGAAGTCAGTCGCCCAGCCCTCACCCCTTCGCCAACGCCCGCACCTGTTCCGCCGAAACGAACACCTCCGCCGCCATCCCCGCCTCCCGAGCAGCGATGACATTCACCTCGTTGTCGTCGAAGAACAGAATCTCGCCGGGCGCCGCCCTGATCATCTCGGCGCAGATCTCGTACGCCCGCCGCTCCGGCTTGACCACCCCGATCCGGCACGAGTACGTCAATGCCGCGAATCGCCCCAGCCACTCCGAGTGCCGCGACTCCCACACCGGCACCAGTTCCGCGACGATGTTCGACAGCAGCCCCAGCCGAACCCCCTGATCCGCCAGCTCGTGCACGACTTCCACCATGGAGTCGTCCACCCGGCACCAGCTGTCGAGGTCCGCCGCCAGCAACGCCCCGGCGTCGGCGAACGAGACTCCCAGCCGCCCGGCCACCGCCTGCCAGTAGGAGGCCCCGTCCTGGCCGGCGTCGTAGGCGGGCCGGCAAGCCCAGTACGCCTCCCAGAACCGCTCCTCGGGCACTCCGGCCAGTTCGACGATCCGCTCGCGTGCTTCAGCAGATTGCGTACGCGCAATCACGCCATAAAGGTCGAACACGATCACGTTGGCCATACACCCGACCTTATGGCGCGTATCCTGCCCCGGTGACCACTGCCGCCACTCTCGCACCCCCGGCCCGGCCCGCCCAGCGCAAGCGCACATTCACCCCATGGTGGATGTCGCTGTTGGCCGGTGGGGCGGCCTTCTCGGGCACGGGCTCGGCCACCCTGAACGGCGACGAACTGGCCACGATCAGCGCGGCCGCCCGATCGCTGCCCGGCATGTGGGAGCTGGCCCGGCACATCGACGGCCATTTCCTGCCCTACTACCTCTTCATGCACTTCTGGTCGATGGCGGGTTCGGCGGAGTTGTGGTTGCGGCTGCCGTCGGCCGTGGCGATCGGGGTCGCGGCCTGGTTCCTGGTCGATCTGGGCCGGCGGCTGCACAGCGTCCGCGCCGGAGTGATCGCCGCGGCCGTGTTCGCGATCCTGCCCTCGGTGTCCCACTACGGCGCTTTCGCCAGGTCGTACGCTTTCGCCGCCGCCGCGGTGGTGTTCTCCTTCTGGGCGCTGCACCGGGCGTTGGAGCACTCGGTCACCAGGCGGTGGGTGGTCTACGGGGTGGCGGTGGCGCTGGTGTGCTCGACGCACCTGTTCGCGGTGCTCGTGCTGCCCGCCCATCTGGCGCTGGTGCGCAGGGACGTGCTGGTCCGCATGTTCGCGGCGCTCGCGGTCGGCTCTGTGCCCGCGCTGGTGCTGGGGCTGGTCGGGTTCGGCGAGCGGCACGCGATCAGCTGGATCCCGCAGCGGGGGCCGGAGGTGTGGCTGAAGTTCCCCAAGATGGCGGCGGGAGCCACGGGGCTGGGGGTGCTGCTGTTGGCGATGGCGGTGGCGGGCGTGGTGCTGTTGTGGCTGAGACGATCGGACAGGGAGTGGACGATCGCGCTGGCCGGGTGGCTGATCCTGCCCCCGATCCTGCTGCTCGCGGTCTCCCAGCTCGTGACTCCGGTGTACGTCGACCGCTACCTGTTCGTGACCGCCCCCGCTCTGGCGCTCCTGGCGGGGCTGGCCGTGGCGGCGCTCCCCCGTTTCCACGTCGTGGCGGCCGTCGTGGTCCTGCTGGCCGGCTGCGCGCTGTCGTTCCAGGAGCATGTGGACGTACGCGAGGAGAACGGCCGTTTCGAGAACATCCCCTGGGCGTTGCGTGTCGTCAAGGCCGAGCCCGACGACGCGATCGTCTACGGCCAGAGCCAGGTCCGCACGGGATTCGACTACTACGCCGACTCGCTGATGCCCGTCGACGTGCTCAAGACCGGCGACGACCCGGACCCCGACGGCTTCGGCTACCCGGAACGGTCTGACGTCGCTGCCGCGCTCAAGGGACGCGAGCGGGTCTGGGTGGTCTGGCGCGGGACCAAGAAGTCCGGGTTGGAAGGCGACGGGGTCCCGCGGGTCGGGGAGGTCGAGCGGGCCGGGTACGAACTGAGCCTGGCCAAGCACTCCGGCGACCTGCCCGGCCTGACGGTCGCGCTGTTCGTCAAGAAATAGCCGCCACCCCAGGAAACAGCCCTACCTCACGGAGCCGGCGGCGCGGGTGTCCAAGGTCTCCGGGAGGCCGCAGGCCAGGCGAGAAAGAGTGAGGGCCCTTCCCCGCCAGGAAGGGCCCTCTGACGAAACGGGTCAGCCGACCTCGACCCCGCCGATCGACTTCTTGCCGCGCCTCAGCACCATGAACCGCCCGTGCAGCAGATCGTCGGCCCCCGGCACGTACCCCTCATCCGTGATCTTGATGTTGTTCAGGTACGCCCCGCCCTCCTTGACCGCCCGCCGCGCGGCCGACTTCGACTCGACCAGGCCGCTGTCGGCCAGGAGGTCGACGAAGGGCGTCCCGAGGGCGGGCACGGTGGCCTTGGGCACCTCGGCCAGGGCGGCCTTGAGCGTGGAGGCCGGCAGGTCGTCCAGCGTGCCCTGCCCGAACAGCGCCTTGGAGGCGGCGACCACGGCGTCCAGCTCCTGCTTGCCGTGCAGCAGCTCGGTGAGGTCCTCGGCCAGCGTGCGCTGCGCCTCGCGGGCGAAGGGGCGTTCCGCGACGGCCTTCTCCAGCGTCTCGATCTCCTCGCGGGTCCTGAACGTGAACACCTTGAGGTAGTGGATCACGTCGCGGTCGTCGGAGTTGAGGAAGTACTGGTAGAAGGCGTACGGCGAGGTCATCTCCGGGTCGAGCCAGAGGGCGCCGCCCGCGGTCTTGCCGAACTTGGTGCCGTCGGATTTGGTGATCAGCGGCAGCGTCATGGCGTGGACGTGCCCGCCCTCGACGCGGCGGATCAGGTCGGCGCCGGCGGTGATGTTGCCCCACTGGTCGCTGCCGCCGATCTGCAGGGTGCAGTCGTAGCGGCGGAACAGTTCGAGGTAGTCGTTGGCCTGCAGGATCTGGTAGCTGAACTCGGTGTAGCTGAGCCCTTCGCCCTGCAGGCGGGCGGAGACCGCCTCGCGGGCGAGCATGCGGTTGACCGGGAAGTGCTTGCCGATGTCGCGCAGGAAGTCGATGGCGCTCAGCTCGCCGGTCCATTCGAGGTTGCTGACCATGCGGGCGGGGTTCGACGGGGCGTCGAAGTCGAGGAAGCGGCCGACCTGGCCGCGCAGCCGCTCGACCCAGTCGGCGACGACCTCGGTGGCGTTGAGCGAGCGCTCGGTGTTGCGGCCGCTCGGGTCGCCGATCAGGCCGGTGGCGCCGCCGACCAGGCCGATCGGGCGGTGCCCCGCCAGCTGCAGGCGGCGCAGCGTGAGCAGCGGCACGAAGTGGCCGACGTGCAGCGAGGCAGCGGTGGGGTCGAAACCGGAATAGACCGTGATCGGTCCCTTGGCCATGGACGCGCGCAGGGCGTCGAGGTCGGTGGACTGAGCGATCAGGCCTCGCCACGCGAGGTCGTCGAGAATGTCGGTCACGGTGCCGGCTTTCCATGTAGACGTTGCACGGGTTAAGTGGTTACAGCGTGCCCGATCGCGCGGGTTGACCGCCACTTGGATACGCTCTGTCTCCATGTGGAGGGTCCGTCGCGAGCTGGCCGTTTTCAAGATCTTAGGGGCTGTGGCGTGTGCCGGACTCGCCGCTTACTGGTGGGTTGCAGACGATGTGCGCGGCGTGATCCTGGCCGTCCCCGCGGCCGTGCTGCTCGGCGCGATGGGCCTGCGGGACGTGATCGCCCCCGTACGGCTGTCGGCCGACGAGAGCGGCATCACGGTGGTGCAGGGGTTCGCGGGCCGACGGCATGTGCCGTGGGAGGCGATCTGGGACGTCAAGGTGGAGATCCGCAGGCGGTGGGGGCTGCGCAGCGAGATGCTGGAGATCGACACCGGTGACTACCTGCACATCTTCAGCCCTCATGAGCTGGGCACCTCCCCGACGGAGGTGGCTGCGGCGCTGCGGCGGCGGGGCACGTGAGCGCGGTACGGCGACACGGTCGGGTCGCCGTCGATCCAGAACCGCCACGGTGTGTCCTTGGCCGTGGAGATGCCGGTGCGCGGGCCCGACCTGATCGCGGACGGGTCGGCGGGGCTGCCTTCGAGCATGGTGGCCGACTGCCGGGGGCGTCCTGCGGCTGATCCGTCCCGGATGGCGTCCAGGCCGTTGTGCTCGCGGAGCAGGCCGAGGGCGACGGCGAGCCTGGCGGGGCCGCGTGCCAGGTCGCGCTCCCGGATGTTGCCGGCCGATGAGCGCCGGGTGCGGGCCTCGTCCACGCCGTCCACCACCTCGCCTGCCCGCAGCAGCACGGCCGAGCCGTGGCCGTCGGGCAGGCACACCAGGTTGGCGCAGAAGTGCATGCCGTAGGTGAAGTACACGTACAGGTGGCCAGGCGGGCCGAACATGACGGCGTTGCGGGGCGTCTTGCCTCGGTAGGTGTGGGCGGCAGGGTCCTCGCCCGGGCCGCCGTACGCCTCGACCTCGGTCAGGCGCACGGCGACAGAGCCGTGGACGAGCACGCGCCCGAGCAGGTCGGGCGCGACCTCGTGGGACGGCCGGTCGAAGAAACTCCGCGGCAGCGCTGCGGAGCTCAGCTTCCCGCCGCCCATGCCGCCTGCGCGTCGACGGCCTCCCGCAGCGTGACGAGCTGGTCGCGGACGCGGTCGGGCGCGGTGCCGCCGTGGGCCTTGCGCGCGGCCAGGGCTCCTGGCACGTTGAGCACGTCGCGCACGTCGGGTGTCAGGTGGGACGACACCTTGACGAGTTCGTCGTCGGTCAGCTCGCCGAGGTCCTTGTCGTTGACCTGGCACCACACCACGAGGTGGCCGACGGCCTCGTGGGCCTCGCGGAAGGGCACGCCGCGGCGCACGAGCAGCTCGGCCAGGTCGGTGGCCAGGGCGAACCCGTCGGGCGCGGAGGCTTCGAGACGGGCGGTGTTGACCCGCATGGTCGCCACCAGCCCCGCCGTCGCGGGCAGGACGAGCAGCAGTGTGTCGACCGCGTCGAACACCGGCTCCTTGTCCTCCTGCAGGTCGCGGTTGTAGGTCAGCGGCAGGCCCTTGAGGGTGGTGAGCAGCGACATGAGGTTGCCGATGAGCCTGCCGGACTTGCCGCGGGCCAGCTCGGCCACGTCGGGGTTCTTCTTCTGCGGCATGATCGACGAGCCGGTGGAGTAGGCGTCGTCCATCTCGATCCAGCGGAACTCCTGCGAGGCCCACAGGACGATCTCCTCGCCGAGCCGCGACAGGTGCACGCCGATCATGGCGGCGTCGAAGAGGAACTCGGCGGCGAAGTCGCGGTCGGCGACGGCGTCCATGGAGTTGGGGGCGGCGGCGGAGAAGCCCAGCTCCTCGGCCACGGCCTGCGGGTCGAGCGGCAGCGAGGAGCCCGCGAGGGCGCCGGCGCCGAGCGGGGAGATCGCGGCGCGCTTGTCCCAGTCGGTGAGCCGGTCGATGTCGCGGGCGAAGGCGTGCACGTGGGCCAGGAGCTGGTGGCCGAACGAGACCGGCTGCGCGTGCTGCAGGTGCGTCATGCCGGGCGCGGCGGTCTCGGCGTGCTCCTCGGCCTGGGCCATCAGCGCGGTCTCCAGCTCGACCAGCCGGGAGGCGATCGTGCGGGCGTGGTCGCGCAGGTAGAGGCGCAGGTCGGTGGCGATCTGGTCGTTGCGGCTGCGTCCGGCCCTGAGTTTGCCGCCGAGCGAGCCGAGCCGCTCAAGCAGGCCGCGTTCCAGCGCGGTGTGCACGTCCTCGTCGGCGACCGTCGGCCGGAACTCGCCCGCCTTGCAGGCCTGCTCCAGGTCGTCGAGCGCGCCGATCATGCGCTCGAGCTCCTCCTCGCTCAGCAGCCCCGCCCTGTGCAGCACCCTGGCGTGCGCCCTGGAGGCGGCCAGGTCGTAGGGCACCAGCCGCCAGTCGAAGTGCACGCTCACCGACAGCCGGGTCAGCGCGTCGGACGGGCCTGCTTCGAAACGCCCGCCCCACAGCCGCATCGGCTTGCCATCACTCACCGTCATCTCCTTCGTGACCTCTTCGGCGAAAGCGTCCGCTTCTGGACTGTTCGGCATCGTTCCTCGTTCTCTCGCCCGGCGCTGCTGCGCCCCGGCGCGACCATAGTGCATTCAGGCTCTCTTGGCGTCCCGGCCCGCTGCGATCTTGGCAGGAAGCGAGAAGAGCTGGACGAAGCCCTTGGCCAGCGACTGGTCGAAGGTGTCGCCGGTGTCGTAGGTGGCCAGCGAGAAATCGTACAGGGACTTCTCGGAGCGGCGGCCCGTGACGGTGGCCCTGCCGCCGTGCAGGGTCATGCGGACCTCGCCCGAGACGTGCTTCTGAGCTTCGGCGATGAGCGCGTCGAGGGCGCTCTTCAGCGGCGAGAACCACAGGCCGTCGTAGACGAGTTCGCTCCAGCGCTGGTCCACGCCGCGCTTGAAGCGGGCCAGGTCGCGCTCGACGGTGACGTTCTCCAGCTCCATGTGGGCGGCGATGAGCGCGATCGCGCCCGGCGCCTCGTACACCTCGCGTGACTTGATGCCGACCAGGCGGTCCTCGACCATGTCGATGCGGCCGACGCCCTGGGCGCCGGCTCGCCTGTTGAGCTCGTCCACGATCTGGAACGGCGTCAGCGCCCGCCCGTCGATCCTGACCGGCACGCCTTCCTCGAAGGCGATCACGACCTCGTCGGCCGGGCGCGGCTGGGCCGGGTCGGCGGTGTAGGAGTAGACCTCCTCGGTGGGGCCGTTCCAGATGTCCTCCAGGAAGCCGGTCTCGACGGCGCGGCCCCACAGGTTCTGGTCGATGGAGAACGGGTTCTTCTTCGACGTCTCGATGGGCAGGCCCTTGGCTTCTGCGTACTCGATGGCCTTGTCGCGCGTCCAGGCGAAGTCGCGGGCGGGCGCGATCACCTGCAGGTCGGGGGCCAGGGCGGCCAGGCCGGCCTCGAAGCGGACCTGGTCGTTGCCCTTGCCTGTGCAGCCGTGGGAGACGATCGTGCCGCCGAACCGCCTGGCCGCCGACACCAGGTGTTTGACGATGAGCGGGCGCGACAGGGACGACACCAGCGGGTAGCGGTCCATGTAGAGGGCGTTGGCCTGGAGGGCGGGCACGCAGAAGTCGGCGGCGAACTCCTCTTTGGCGTCCACCACGATCGACTCGACGGCGCCGCAGTCCATGGCCCGCTTCCGGATGACCTCCATGTCCTCGCCGCCCTGCCCGAGGTCGAGGGCGACGCAG
This sequence comes from Nonomuraea purpurea, assembly GCF_042650645.1. Lineage (NCBI taxonomy): Bacteria > Bacillati > Actinomycetota > Actinomycetes > Streptosporangiales > Streptosporangiaceae > Nonomuraea > Nonomuraea purpurea. The sequence goes on along the minus strand of NZ_JBHSBI010000009.1, from coordinate 345,425 downwards.
ACGACCTCGGCGTCCATCTTCTCTGCGAGGTACGGAATGGCGACCGAGGTGTCAAGACCTCCTGAGTAGGCGAGAACGACTTTGTCGGACATGTTGCTAACTCCAGTGCGTTGTCGGTGGTCAGCTCCGCCGGTCGGCGACCTTCAGCAGCGCGTCGGCGACGGCGGCCCCGCCCGCCGGGTCGCGGCCGATGACCAGGATCGTGTCATCGCCCGCCACGGTGCCGAGGATCGACTCCCAGTCGGCGTGGTCGATGGCCGAGGCGAGGAACTGGGCGGCGCCCGGCGGGGTGCGCACGATGACCAGATTGGCCGATGCCTCGGCTCCGACCAGCAGTTCCTCCGCGATGCGGCGCAGTCGCGCGGCGGGTGACTCGCCGGTGCCGAGCCGGGCCAGCGGGATGCGCCCGCCACCTTCGCCAGGCAGGGCGTACACGAGCGAGCCGTCCTCGGCGCGCAGTTTCAGCGCGCCGAGCTCGTCGAGGTCACGCGAGAGCGTGGCCTGGGTGACCTCGACACCGCTCTCGGCGAGCAGCTTGGCCAGCTCCGGTTGGGAGCGCACGGCCTGACGCTGCAGCAGATCGGTGATCTTCGCCTGCCGAGCGGCCTTGGTCATCGGGATCATCAGTGGGACACCAGCCAGTGCAGCAGGGCCTTCTGCGCGTGCAGCCGGTTCTCCGCCTGGTCCCACACGACGCTGCGGGGGCCGTCGAGCACCTCGGCGGTGATCTCGTAGCCTCGGTAGGCGGGCAGGCAGTGCAGCACGATCGCGTCCCGCGCGGCGTGCTGGAGCAGTTCGTCGTTGACCTGGTACGGCTTGAGCGCGGCCACCCGCTCGTCCTTGCCGTCCTGGCCCATCGACACCCAGGTGTCGGTGGCGATCACGTGCGCGCCCGTGGCGGCGGCGACCGGGTCGGACAGCGCGACCACCGAGCCGCCGGTCCTGGCGGCGATGGCGGCGGCCTGATCGAGGATGACCGCGTCGGGCTGGTAGGTGGGCGGGGCCGCGACGCGCACGTGCATGCCGGCCGTGGCGCCGCCGATCAGGTAGGAGTGGGCCATGTTGTTGGCGCCGTCGCCCAGGTAGGTGAGCGTGAGGCCGGCGGTCCTGCCCAGCCTCTCGTGGACGGTCTGCAGGTCGGCCAGGATCTGGCAGGGGTGGAACTCGTCGGTCAGCGCGTTGACGACCGGCACCCGCGAGTGGGCGGCCATCTCGGCGATGAGCTCCTGGCCGCTGGTCCGCCACACGATGGCCGCCACCTGCCGGTCGAGGACCCTGGCCAGGTCTGCGGGCGGCTCGCCTCGGCCCATCAGGGCCGAGACGTTGTCGACGACCAGCGGCAGGCCGCCGAGTTCGCCGATGCCGGTATGAAAGGAGACGCGGGTGCGGGCGGACGGCTTGTCGAACAGGACCGCGACGGTCTGCGGGCCCTCGAACGGACGGTAGCCGAAGCGGTCCTTCTTCATGGCGGCGGCCAGTTCGATGACCTCCGCCTGCTCGGCAGGCGACAAATCATCATCCCGAAGGAAATGCCGGATTCGCGCCGAGTCCGCGCCGTTCATTTGCTCGCCTCCGTGAGGATCCCCGGGTACGCGGCCACGAGCGCGTCCACCTCGCCGGCCGTCACGACCAGCGGCGGCGCGAGCCGTACCGCGTCCGGCTGCAGGGCGTTGACCAGGAACCCGGCCTCCGCGGCGGCCCGCTGCACCGCGGCCGCGCGCGGCTCGCGCAGCACGGTGGCCAGCCACAACCCGCGCCCGCGCACACCCTTGAGCAGCGGGTGGTCGATCGAGCGCAGCCCGTCGCGCAGCCGCGCCGAGACGGACCTGACGTGGCCGAGGTCGACGTTGCCGAGCACGGCCAGCGCGGCGGCGCAGGCGACCGGGTTGCCGCCGAACGTCGAGCCGTGATCGCCCTTGTCGAACAGCTTGCCGACGTCGCCGAACCCGACGCACGCGCCGATCGGCAGCCCGCCGCCCAGCCCCTTGGCCAGGGTCAGGATGTCGGGGGTGACACCGTCGGCCTGGTGGGCGAACCAGTGGCCCGTGCGGCCGATGGCCGACTGGATCTCGTCGGCCACCAGCAGCGCGCCGGTCGAGTCGCAGATCTCGCGGGCGGCCCCGAAGTAGCCGTCGGGCGGCGGCACCACGCCGGCCTCGCCCTGCGTCGGCTCCAGGAAGACCGCGATGCAGTCGCCGGTCACGGCCTCCTTGAGCGCGTCGGCGTCGCCGTAGGGGACGAAGCGCACATCCACCGGGAACGGGCCGAACGGGTCGCGGATGGCCGCCTTGCCGGTCAGCGACAGGGCGCCGATGGTGCGGCCGTGGAAGCCGTTCTCGGCGGCGACGAAGTAGGAGCGGCCCTCGCGGCGGCCGTACTTGAGCGCCAGCTTGTAGGCGGCCTCGTTGGCCTCGGTGCCGGAGTTGGCGAAGAAGACCCTGGCGGGGGCGTTCAGCAGGGCCAGCAGCCGCTCGGCGAGCAGGACCTCCGGCTCGTGCATGAACAGGTTGCTGGTGTGGGCGATCGTGGCGACCTGCTTGCAGACGGCTTCGACCAGGGCGGGGTGGGCGTGACCGAGCGAGCTGGTCGCGATGCCGCCGATGAAGTCGAGGTACTCCTTGCCGTCCACATCCCAGACACGGCTGCCCTCGCCTCGCGCCAGGGCGATCGGGGGGAGGCCGTAGTTGGGCATGAAGGCCTGTTCGAACCTGTGCAGAAGGTCCATCAGGGCATCACCATCGTTCCGATTCCCTCATTGGTGAAGATTTCCAGCAGCAGTGAGTGGGACACGCGGCCGTCGAGCACGTGGGCCTGCGGGACACCGCCCTGGACCGCGGTCAGGCACGCCTCCATCTTGGGGACCATGCCGCTCGACAGCGACGGCATCATCGCCGCCAGTTCGTCGGCGTCGAGTTTGTCGATGACGTCGGTGTCGTCGGGCCAGTTGGCGTACAGGCCCTCGACGTCGGTCAGCACGACCAGTTTCTCCGCCTGGAGCGCCACGGCCAGCGCGGCGGCGGCGGTGTCGGCGTTGACGTTGTAGATCTCGCCGTCGTCGCCCCTGGCGACGCTGGAGATGACGGGGATGCGGCCGTCGTCGATCAGGGCGCGCACCGCGCCGGGGTCGACCTTGATGATCTCGCCGACCTGGCCGATGTCCACGGGCTCGCCGTCCACGATCGCCTGTTTGCGCACGGCCGTGAACAGGTGGGCGTCCTCGCCCGACATGCCGATGGCGAACGGGCCGCGCCGGTTCATCAGACCCACGATGTCGCGGTTGACCTGGCCGACCAGGACCATCCTGACGACCTGCATGGCCTCGGGCGTGGTGACCCGCAGCCCGGCGGTGAAGGTGGACTCGATGCCCAGCCTGTCGAGGGCGCTGCTGATCTGCGGGCCGCCGCCGTGCACGACCACCGGGCGCAGGCCCACGTGGTGCAGGAAGACGATGTCCTCGGCGAACCCCTCTTTGAGGGCCTCGTCGATCATGGCGTTGCCGCCGTACTTGATGACGACGGTCGCGCCGTGGAAGCGGGTCAGCCAGGGCAGCGCCTCGATCAGGGACTCGGCCTTGGCCTGCGCGGTGGAGAGCCTCATGAGGAGTACGCCGAGTTCTCGTGGACGTAGTCGGCCGTCAGGTCCGTCGTGTGGACGGTGGCCGAGGCCGCGCCCGCCGACAGGTCGACGGTGATCGTCACGTCTCTGGGGCGCATGTCCACCTTGGAGCGGTCGTCGCCGACCGCGCCGGCCCTGCAGATCCAGATGTTGTTGATGGCCACGTTGAGCCGGTCGGGCTCGAAGGCGGCGTCGGTGGTGCCGACGGCGGCCAGGACGCGGCCCCAGTTGGGGTCTTCACCGTGGATGGCGCACTTGAGCAGGTTGGAACGGGCGACCGCGCGGCCGACCGTGACGGCGTCGCGCTCGGAGGCGGCGCCGACGACCTCGATGGCGATGGCCTTGGAGGCGCCCTCGGCGTCCACCAGGAGCTGCCTGGCCAGGTCGGCGCAGACCTCGGTGACCTTCTCCTCGAACTCCGCCAGGTCCGGTTTGACCCCGGAGGCGCCGCTGGCGAGCAGCAGCACGGTGTCGTTGGTCGACATGCAGCCGTCGGCGTCGAGCCGGTCGAACGTCGTGGCCGTGGCACCGCGCAGCACGGCGTCGAGCTCGTCGCTGGTCAGGTCGGCGTCGGTGGTGATCACGCAGAGCATCGTGGCCATCGCCGGGGCCAGCATGCCGGCGCCCTTGGCCATGCCGCCGACCATGTAGCCCTCGCCCCGGCGGAAGGAGATCTTGGAGACGGTGTCGGTGGTGCGGATGGCGTCGGCCGCGGCCAGGCCGCCGTCGCGCGAGAGCTGCCCCGCGGCCGTCTCGACGCCGTTCAGCAGCTCCTCCATCGGCAGCCGCTCGCCGATCAGGCCGGTGGAGCAGACCGCGATCTCGCCCGCCGAGTCGAGCAGCAGCCCGGCCGCCTTCTCGGCGGTGGCGTGGGTGTCCTGGAAGCCTTCTGGTCCCGTGCAGGCGTTGGCGCCGCCGGAGTTGAGCACCACGGCCCGCACGCGTCCGCCCGCCAGGACCTGCTGCGACCACAGCACGGGGGCGGCCTTCACGCGGTTGGCGGTGAAGACGCCCGCGGCGGCGCGGCTCGGCCCGTCGTTGACGACGACGGCCAGGTCACGGGCGCCGCCCTGCTTGATCCCTGCGGCGACGCCCGCAGCCCTGAACCCAAGAGGTGCGGTCACGCTCATGCGGCGAGCTCCTTCGTCGGCTCATTGGTTCGTTCGCTGCGCTGTCTCACGGTGCGACTCCTGTCAGGGGGAGACCGAGCTCTTCCGGCAGGCCGAGGGCGAGGTTGACGCTCTGGATGGCGCCTCCGGCCGTGCCCTTGGTGAGGTTGTCGATGGCGATGACGGCGATGACCCGGCCGGCGCGCTCGTCGAGCGTCACCTGCAGGGCGGCGGTGTTGGCGCCGTAGGTCATGGCGGTGGCCGGCCAGACGCCCTCCGGCAGGAGGTTGACGAACGGCTCGTCCTTCAGCGCCACCTCGTACGCCGTCCGCAGCGACTCCTTGGTCACGCCGGGCGCGGCGGGGGCGGTGCAGGTGGCGAGGATGCCGCGGCTCATGGGGGCCAGCGTCGGGGTGAAGGAGACGCGCACCGGGGTCTTGGCGACGGCCGACAGGCCCTGCTCCATCTCCGGGGTGTGCCGGTGGACGCCGCCCACGCCGTACGCGCCGACCGAGCCCATGACCTCGCTGCCGAGCAGATGAGACTTGGGCGACTTGCCGGCGCCGCTGGTGCCGCTGGCGGCCACCACGACCACGTCAGGGCCGGCCAGACGTGCGGCGAAGGCGGGCGCGAGGGCGAGCAGGACGGAGGTCGGGTAGCAGCCGGGGACCGCGATGCGGGTGGCCCCGGCCAGGATCTCGCGCTGTCCCGGCAGCTCGGGCAGGCCGTAGGGCCAGGTGCCTGCATGGTCGCCGCCGTAGAACTCCTGCCAGGCGGCGGGGTCGGCGAGGCGGTGGTCGGCACCGCAGTCGACCACGACGGTCTCAGGGCCGAGTTCGGCGGCGACGGCGGCCGAGTGGCCGTGGGGCAGGGCGAGGAAGACCACGTCGTGCCCGGCCAGGGCCTCGGCCGTGGTGTCCTCGATGACGCGGTCGGCCAGTCGTGGCAGGTGGGGTTGATGGGCTCCGAGGCGGCTGCCGGCGCTGGAGGCCGCGGTGAGCGCGCCGATCTCGAATTCGGGATGGCCGAGCAGAAGCCGGAGCAGCTCGCCTCCGGCGTAGCCGCTCGCTCCCGCTATCGCTGCCCTCATTCAACCCTCCTGCATAATCATGCACAGTTGCTTATGAACTTGCTTCTGTGAAGATAATGCACTCCAGAGGATGAACATGCAACCCGGGCACCACATGATGAGACCTGTGTTCCCCCAGTCGGCGACAGGTAGGCGACGAAAACCGGACCGTTCATCAGCCTATGAGAAAAGCGCTGCTCGCCCCGCTTTGGGCGATCTTGGGCGTGTTGCACGTCCACGATCGCGGGTGCGGAAAAGCGAGCCGCCGTGACCACGGGGTGCGCGGTCACGGCGGCGGCGTGCGGTGTCAGCGCAGGAATGCGGCTGCCACGCCCGCGTCCACCGGGATGTGCAGCCCGGTCGTGTGAGTGAGGTCGCCTCCGGTGAGCGCGAAGACGGCCGAGGCCACGTGCTCGGGCAGGACCTCGCGCTTGAGCAGGGTCCGCTGCGCGTAGAACTCGCCGAGTTTGTCCTCCTCGACCCCGTACACGGCCGCGCGGTTGGCCCCCCAGCCGGAGGCGAAGATTCCGGAGCCGCGCACGACGCCGTCGGGGTTGATGCCGTTGACGCGGACGCCGTGCGCGCCCAGCTCGGCCGCCAGCAGCCGCACCTGGTGCGCCTGATCGGCCTTGGCCGCGCCGTAGGCGACGTTGTTCGGGCCGGCGAAGACGGCGTTCTTGGAGGAGATGTAGACGACGTCGCCGCCCATGCCCTGGTCGATCATCACCCGGGCGCTCTCGCGGGAGACCAGGAACGAACCCCTGGCCATGACGTCGTGCTGCAGGTCCCAGTCGGCCAGAGTGGTCTCCAGCAGCGCGCGCGACAACGACAGGCCGGCGTTGTTGACGACCAGGTCCACGCCGCCGAACGCCAGCACCGCCGCGCGTACCGCCGCGACGACCTGCTCCTCCGAGGTGACGTCCACCCCGACCGCCACGGCGACGTCGGACGTGCGGTACGCGCCGGCGCCGATCTCGGCGGCCACCTTCTCCGCGGCGGCCACGTCGCGGTCGGCGATCACCACACAGGCGCCCTCCGCGGCCAGGCGGCGGGCCGTCGCGGCGCCGATGCCCGAGCCGCCGCCGGTGACCAGCGCGACGCGGGTGGCCAGCGGCCTGGGCTTGGGCATGCGGCGGAGCTTGGCCTCCTCCAGCTCCCAGTACTCGATGCGGAACTTCTCCGACTCGGGAATGGGGGCGTAGGCGGAGACGGACTCGGCGCCGCGCATGACGTTGATCGCGTTGAGGTAGAACTCGCCCGCCACGCGCGCGGTCTGCTTGTCCTTACCGAAGGAGAACATGCCGACGCCCGGCACCAGCACGATCGCCGGATCGGCGCCGCGCATCGGCGGCGAGTCGGGGCCCGCGTGCCGGTCGTAGTAGGCGGTGTAGCCGGTGCGGTAGGCGGCGTGCAGCTCGCGCAGCCGTTCGACGGCCTGCTCCAGCGGCGCGTCCGGCGGCAGGTCAAGCACCAGCGGCGCGACCTTGGTCCGCAGGAAGTGGTCGGGGCAGGACGTACCCAGCGCGGCCAGGCGCGGGTGCTCGGCGCGCGAGACGAAGTCCAGCACCTCGGGCGTGTCGGTGTAGTGGCCGACCTGCGCCCTGTCGGTGGAGGCCAGGCCGCGCACCACCGGGAACAGCGCGGCGGCGCGGGCGTGCCGCTCGGCCTCCGGCAGCGTCTGGTGGATCACCGCGCCGAACGGGTCCGGGCGGCCGTGCTCGGCCAGGTACGCCTCCGCGGTGCGGATGATCTCCAGCGAGCGGGCCTCGCACTCCTGCGACGTCTCGCCCCAGGCGGTGATGCCGTGGCCGCCGAGGATGCAGCCGATGGCCCGCGGGTTGGCGGCCTTGATGGCGGCGATGTCGAGGCCGAGCTGGAAGCCGGGCCGGCGCCACGGCACCCACACCACGCGCTCGCCGAAGACGCGCCTGGTCAGCTCCTCGCCGTCGGCCGCGGTGGCGATCGCGATGCCGGCGTCGGGGTGCAGGTGGTCGACGTGCGCGGCCTCGACCAGGCCGTGCATGGCCGTGTCGATCGACGGCGCGGCCCCGCCCTTGCCGTGCAGGCAGTAGTCGAACGCGGCGACCATCTCGTCCTCGCGCTCCACGCCCGGGTAGACGCCCTTGAGCGCGCGCAGCCGGTCGAGGCGGAGCACGGCCAGCCCGGACTCCTTCAGGGTGCCCAGGTCGCCGCCCGAGCCCTTGACCCAGAGCAGTTCGACGTCCTGGCCGGTGACCGGGTCGGGCGCGCTGCCCTTGGCCGAGGTGTTGCCGCCCGCGTAGTTGGTGTTGCGCGGGTCGGCGCCCAGGCGGTGCGAGCGTTCCAGTAGTTCCCTCATGGTCGGTCAGGCCCCCCAGCCGGCCTGGTTGCCGCCGACACGCTCGGCGGCGATCTTCTCGAAGTATCCGGACGTGGCGTAGGCGGCCATCGGGTCGGGCGCCAGCCCCGACTCCTCGCGCAACTCGGCGAGCAGCGGCCGCACGTCGGTGTTGTAGGCGTCCATGAACACGGCGTTGGCGCCGAGCACGTCGCCCTCGGACTGGGCGGCGGCCAGGGCCTCCCGGTCCACCAGGAGCGCCTTGGCGGTGGCCTCCTGGACGTTCATGACCGAGCGGATCTGGCCCGGGATCTTCGGCTCAATGTTGTGGCACTGGTCGAGCATGAACGCCACGCCCGTCTCCGCCTCCAGGCCGCCGCCGCGCACCACCTCGAACATGATGCGAAAGAGCTGGAACGGGTCCGCCGCGCCCACCATCAGGTCGTCGTCGGCGTAGAAGCGGGAGTTGAAGTCGAACCCGCCGAGTTTGCCCTCGCGCAGCAGGAACGCCACGATGAACTCGATGTTGGTGCCCGGCGCGTGGTGGCCGGTGTCCACGACGACCTGCGCCTTGGGGCCGAGCTTGACGCAGTGGGCGTAGGCGGTGCCCCAGTCGGGCACATCGGTGGCGTAGAAGGCGGGCTCGAACAGCTTGTACTCCAGCAGGAAGCGCTGGCCCTCGCCGAGGCGGTCGTAGACCTCGGCCAGCGACTCGGCCAGGCGGTCCTGGCGGGCTCTGAGGTCGTCCTGGCCCGGGTAGTTGATGCCGTCGGAGAACCACAGCTTCAGCGTGTCGGAGCCGGTGGCGTCCATGATGTCCACGCATTCGAGCAGGTGGCCGGTCGCCTTGCGCCGCACCCGCGCCGAGGGGTGGGTGACGCTGCCGAGCATGTAGTCGTCGTCCTGGAAGACGTTGGAGTTGATCGCCCCGATGCCCACGCCCAGGTCGCGGGCGTGCCTGGCCAGGTCGGCGTAGTCGTCCACCTTGTCCCACGGGATGTGCAGGGCGACCGTGGGGGCGATGCCGGTGTGGGCGTGCACCTGGGCGGCGTCGGCGAGCTTCTCGTACGGGTCGCGCGGCACCCCCTTCTGCGCGAACACCTTGAACCGGGTGCCGCTGTTGCCGTAGGCCCAGGACGGTGTCTCGATGTGCTGCGCCCGCAGCGCGGCCTTGATGTCTGTCATTACTCCCCGATCAATCCAGGTGGAACACTTCGTCCAGCGGGTGCATGCCCTCGTCGGGGCGGCCGTCGAGGCTCTCGAAGAACGGCGCCATCTCGGCCTGCCACCTGGCGTTGACCTCGGTCTCGGCCATGGCCTTCTTGGCGGCCTCGAAGTCGTCGGTCTCCAGGTAGCCCACGAGGAGGCCGTCGTCTCTGAGGAAGAGCGAGTAGTTGTGCCAGCCGGTGCGCGCCAGCGCCTCTCGCATCTCCGGCCAGACCTCGCGATGGCGTTCCCGGTACTCCTCCAGGCGGTCTGGGCGGACCTTGAGCAGGAAGCAGACGCGTTGCACGGACACACTCCCTTCAAAACGTTTTAATGCTTCGCCCAGGAAACTACGATTCCTGGTGCTCAGTGTCAATGCGATAGCCACCCCCGATACGGCGGCGACCCGGCGTGGGGATGGTGACACGTTTTAATGGATGATCCGGACGTCTCCCGCCGGCACCGTGACCGGCGCGCCGCCCGGCGGCCGCACCACGGCGTCCTGGCCGGTGTGATTGATCGCGAACAGGTAGGACCGCCCGTCGGCGTGCGAACGCCGCACCACCTCCACCCCGGGAGCCGCCTCGGCGACCGGCTCCACGCCCGCCTCCGCGCAGACGGCGGCGACGACCTCGGCCAGGGCGTCGTCCTCCAGCCTGGTCGTCAGGTAGTGCGCGGCCCCGTCGCCGAACTCGTTGCGGGTCCAGGCGGGCTCGCCCGTCGCGTAGGTGTCCAGGACCTTGGCGCCGGTCGTCCGCGCCAGCTCGCTCCAGACGCCGCCCGTCGCGCCCGAGTCGAGCGCGATCGTCCCCTCCAGCGGGAAGAACTCCTCGACGGTCACGCCGAGCAGGTCCCGCCACGCCCCGGGGTAGCCGCCCAGGCGCACCCGGTCGTGCTCGTCCACGATCCCGCTGTAGGGCCCCACGAGCACGACCCCGCCCCGGCGCGCGAACTCCTCCACGTTCGCCGCCCCCGAGTCGCTCACCAGGTAGAGCGCGGGCACCAGGAGCAGGCGGTAGCCGCTCAGGTCGCCCTCGGGGTGGGCGAGGTCGCAGGTGAGGCCGGCCCGCCAGAGCGCGGCGTGCCAGCGCTTGGCCTCCTCCACCGGGTCCAGGTCCGCGGTCGGCTGGGCGGGGTGGTCCTGGGCCCAGACGCTGGAGTGGTCGAGCAGGATCGCCACGTCGGCCCTGACGGTGCTGCCCACCACGTCGGCGAGCCCGGCCAGTTCGGCGCCGAGCGCGACGACCTCGCGGAAGATCTTGGTGCTCGTGCCCGCGTGCGGCACCATCGCCGAGTGCCACTTCTCGGCCCCGGCGCGGGAGGCCCGCCACTGGAAGAACATGATGCCGTCGGCGCCCCTGGCCAGGTGCTGCAGGGAGTTGCGGCGCAGCTCGCCCGGCCGTTTGGCCAGGTTGCGCGGCTGCCAGTTGACGGCGCTGGTCGAGTGCTCCATCAGGAGCCACGGGCGGCCGCCGGCCAGCGAACGGGCGTAGTCGGCGGCGAAGGCCAGGTCGATGTGGGGCTCAGGGCGGGCGCCGACCAGGTAGTGGTCGGTGGAGACGACGTCCAGCTCGGCGGCGAAGGCCCAGCAGTCCATGTCCCAGTGGGCGCCGGCCATCAGGTTCGTGGTCGCGGGCACGTCGGGGGTGAGCTTCTTGAGCAGGTCGCGCTCGGCGACGTAGAGCTCGACGAGCGCGTCGGAGCTGAACCTGCGGAAGTCGAGCTGCTGGCCCGGGTTGGTGAAGCTGGGCGTGGCCCTGGGCGGCAGGATCTGGGCCCAGTCGCCGTATCGCTGCGACCAGAACGCGGTTCCCCACGCCTCGTTGAGCGCCTCCAGGCAGGAGTAGTGGGCGCGCAACCAGGAGCGGAAGGCCGCGGCGGAGGTGTCGCAGTAGCAGCGGGCGTTGTGGCAGCCGTACTCGTTGTGCACGTGCCACATGGCCAGCGCCGGGTGGTCGCGGTAGCGGGTGGCGACCTGCTCGGCGATGCGCAGCGCCTTCTCGCGGTAGATCGGGGAACTGGGGCAGAAGCCCTGCCGGCTGCCGTGGTGCAGCCTGCGCCCGTCGGCGTCCACAGGGAGCGCCTCGGGGTAGGCGTCGCCGAACCACGGCGGCGGGGAGGCCGTGGGGGTGGACAGGTTGGCCAGGATGCCGTTGGCGGCCAGCAGGTCCATCACCCGGTCGAACCAGTCGAAGTCGAACACGCCCTCGGCGGGCTCCAGCAGCGACCAGGAGAAGATGCCGACGCTGACCCGGTTGACGCCGGCCTCGCGCATCAGCGCGACGTCCTGCTCCCACGTCTCCTCGGGCCACTGCTCGGGGTTCCAGTCCCCGCCATAGGCGATGACGTCCGACATGAAGGTCTGCCTTTCGAAGGTAGCGGTCACAGTCAGCGTTGTCCCGTGGGATTAAAACGTTCCCCTACCAACTGGCACAAGCCTGGGGCGTCGGCGAAGGGGTTGGGGGCTTCAAGACCGAGGGCAGGAGTAGAACGATTTACTCCCAGGTGAGTATCTGGGCGATGGCGGGAGTAGGAATACGCGTGCCGACCGGTGCCGCGACTGGCGGACTCGTGATTAGTACGTTTTAATTGCTCTTCATGGCCATGGTCAGCATCAAGGACGTCGCCGCGCTCGCCGGCGTCTCCCCAGGCACGGTCTCCAACGTACTGAACCGCCCAGGCAAAGTCGCACCCGCCACGCGGGAGCGGGTGGAGGCGGCCATCAACGAACTGGGGTTCGTCCGCCACGGCTCCGCCTCGACGCTGCGCGCCGGGCACAGCAGGACGATCGGCCTGAGCGTGATCGACATTGGCAACCCGTTCTTCACCGAGGTCGCGGCCGGGGTCGAGGACGTGGCCAGCGACCTGGGGTACGCGGTCATCCTGGGCAACTCGGCGGGCTCACAGGACAAGGAGGACCGCAACCTGCGGGTGCTGGCCGAGCACCGGGTGCGCGGCGTGCTGATCACCCCGTCCGGCGAGGACCCCGCGCGGCTGGAGCGGCTGCGCGAGCACGGCATCAGCGTGGTGCTCGTCGACCATCCCGCGCACCGGCCCGACCAGTGCGCGGTGGCCGTGGACGACGTCGCGGGCGGCCGGGCCGCGGTGGCGCACCTGCTGGCCAGGGGCGCGACCAGCGTCGCCTACGTCACGGGCCCGCTGACGATCAGGCAGTGCGTGGAACGCAGGCAGGGCGCGAAGGTGGCCATGCGCTCTGCCGGCCTCGACCCCGAGGACCTGCGGGTCGCCGAGGCGAGCACGATGACCGCCCGCGCGGGTGAGAAGGCCGCGGCCGACCTCATCGCGGCGGGCCTGCCCGAGGCCGTCTTCTGCGCCAACGACCTGCTCGCGCTCGGCGTGCTGCGCGCGCTGCTGCGCGCCGGGGTGCGCGTGCCGGAGGACGTGGCGCTGATGGGCTACGACGACATCGACTTCGCCGCCGCCTCGACCGTGTCGCTCAGCTCGATGCGCCAGCCCACCTACCAGCTCGGCCGCATCGCCACCGAGCTGCTGCTGGACGAGTGCGACAACCCCGAGACGCACGCGCACCAGCACATCATGTTCCAGCCGGAGCTCATCGCCAGGGAGTCGACCCAATGACCCGTTTCGCCGCCGTCGACCTCGGGGCCTCCAGCGGCCGGGTGATGCTGGCGGAGCTGTCCGGCGGGCTGCGGCTGACCGAGGCGCACCGTTTCCCCAACGGCCCCGTGCGTGTGGCGGGCCGCCTGCACTGGGACATCCTGGGCCTGTACCGGGAGATCCTCGCCGGTCTGCGGGCCGCGGGCCCGGTCTCCTCGATCGGCGTCGACTCGTGGGCGGTCGACTACGGGCTGCTCGACGAGTCGGGCGCGCTGCTGGGCAATCCGGTGCACTACCGCGACGACCGCACCCAGGGGGTGGCCGAGCACGTCGCCGCGCAGGTCGGGGCGGCGGCGCTGTACGAGACGTCGGGCCTGCAGGTGCTGCCCTTCAACACGCTCTACCAGTTGCTGGCCGACCGGCTCGACGGGGCGGCGACCATGCTGCTGATCCCCGACCTGATCGGCTACTGGCTGACCGGCGAACTGGGCGCCGAGGTGACCAACGCCTCGACGACCGGGCTGCTCGACGTGCGCACGAGGGCGTGGGCGTTACCGCTGGCCGAGCGGCTGGGCCTGCCCGCCGGGCTGTTCCCGCCGCTGCGGCAGCCGGGCGAGGACGCCGGCGGCCTGCGGCCCGACGTGGCCGCCGAGATCGGCTGGTCGGCTCCCGTCAGGGCGGTGGCCTCGCACGACACCGCCTCGGCCGTGGCCGCCGTGCCCGCCTCGGGCCCGGCCTTCGCCTACATCTCCTGCGGCACGTGGTCGCTGGCCGGCGTCGAGCTGCCCGGCCCGGTGCTGACGCAGGAAAGCCGCGCCGCGAACTTCACCAACGAGGCCGGCGTCGACGGCACCGTCCGCTACCTGCGCAACGTCATGGGCCTGTGGCTGCTGCAGGAGTGCCTGCGCGCCTGGCCGGGCTCCGACCTGCGCGAGCTGCTGAAGGCGGCGGCGGGCGAGCGGCCGTTCGCCGCCGTGGTCAACCCGGACGAGCCCGTGTTCCTGCCGCCGGGTGACATGCCGGCCAGGATCGCGGCCGAGTGCCGCCGCACCGGGCAGCGTCCGCCGTCGAGTCCCGCGGCGTTCACGCGGTGCGTGCTGGAGAGCCTGGCGCTCGGTCACCGGCTGGCGGTGCGGCAGGCGATGGAGTTGTCGGGGCGCGAGGTCGAGGTCGTGCACCTGGTGGGCGGCGGGTCGCGGAACGAGCTGCTGTGCCGGCTCACGGCCGACGCGTGCGAGCTGCCGGTGGTGGCGGGTCCCGCGGAGGCGACGACGTTCGGCAACGTGCTGGTGCAGGCCCGCGCGGCGGGCCTGGTCTCCGATCTGGAGGAGATGCGCTCGCTGGTGGCCGCCTCCGAGCCGCTGCGCCGCTACGAGCCGTCCGGCGACGGCGCGGCCTGGCGGGAGGCCGCGGCCCGCCTCTGACCTGCGTTTTCCCCCGGCCAGGTCAGGGCAGGTAGCCGACCAGGGGCATCGGGGGGCTTCATGGATTTCGCGTGGCCGCTGCTGCGGCAACTGACCGGCGGTGACCGTTCCGGGCGGGGCTCGGCGGTGAAGTCGGCCAGGACGGCGGGGCTGCGCGCCCGTACGGCCGAGGCGGACCGCGTGGTCAAGTCGGTGTGCCCGTACTGCGCGGTGGGCTGCGCGCAGAACGTGTACGTACGCGAGGGAAAGGTCGTCCAGATCGAGGGCGACCCCGACTCCCCCATCAGCCGCGGCCGGCTGTGCCCGAAGGGCGCGGCCACCCTGCAGCTCACCACCGCCTCGGGCCGCTGTGACCGGGCCCTGTACCGGCCGCCTGGCGCGGCCGACTGGCAGGAGATCGACCTGGACACGGCCATGGACATGATCGCCGACCGGATCATCGCCACCAGGCGCGACACGTGGGAGCAGGAGCGGGACGGCATGCGCGTGGCCAGGACGCTGGGCATCGCGAGCCTGGGCGGCGCGACGCTGGACAACGAGGAGAACTACCTCATCAAGAAGCTGCTGACGGCGCTCGGCGTGGTGCAGATAGAGAACCAGGCCCGGGTGTGCCACAGCTCGAGCGTGGTGGGGCTGGGCACGTCGTTCGGGCGCGGCGGGGCGACCACGTTCCTGCAGGATCTGCAGCACTCCGACTGCGTGGTCATCCAGGGCTCCAACTTCGCGGAGGCGCATCCGGTGGGCTTTCAGTGGGTGATGGAGGCCAAGGCGCGCGGCGCGGTGATCATCCACGTCGATCCGCGCTTCACGCGTACCAGCGCGCTGGCCGACCTGCACGTGCCGATCAGGGCGGGCTCCGACGTGGCCTTCCTCGGCGCGATCATCAACCACGTGCTGGACAACGACCTGTATTTCCACGACTACGTGGTCGCCTACACCAACGCGGCCGACATCCTCAGGCAGGACTACCGCGACGCCGAGGACCTCGACGGCCTGTTCTCCGGCTTCGATCCGGAAAGCCGCCTCTACGACGACGAGAGCTGGCAGTACGAGGGCGCGCGGATCGCCCCCGCGTCGGGCGCCCGTGACGTCGACTACGCGCGCCGGGTCGGCCATCTGCCGCCGGGCCGCGTGGAGGTGCTCGGCGGCACCGGTCTGCCGCTGGAGGGCACGCCCGAGCGTGACGAGACGCTGCGCCATCCGCGCTGCGTGATGCAGGTGCTGCGCCGCCACTTCGCCCGCTACACGCCCGAGATGGTCGAGCGGGTGTGCGGGGTGCCCAGGCGCCTGTTCGAGCAGGTGTGCCGGCATCTGACGGAGAACTCCGGGCCGGACAAGACGGCCGAGTTCGTCTACGCGGTGGGCTGGACGCAGCACAGCGACGGCTCGCAGTTCATCAGGGCGGCGAGCATCCTGCAGTTGCTGCTGGGCAACATCGGCCGGCCCGGCGGCGGCATCCAGGCGCTGCGCGGCCACGCCAGCATCCAGGGCTCCAGCGACGTGCCGACGCTGTTCAACCTGCTGCCCGGCTACATCCCGATGCCGCACGCGCACGAGAACGAGCGGCTGCGCGACTTCCTGCACGCCGACGCGCCGAACAAGGGCTGCTGGGCCCACATGCCCGCCTACCTGGTGAGCCTTTTGAAGGCGTGGTGGGGCGAGTCCGCGCGGGCGGACAACGACTACCGCTTCGGCTACCTGCCCAGGCTGACGGGCTCGCACAGCACCTACGACACGGTCCTGGCGCAGCTCGACGGCACCTGCAAGGGCTACCTGCTGCTCGGGGAGAACCCCGCGGTCGGCTCGGCCAACACCAAGATGCAGCGGCTGGGCATGGCCGCGCTCGACTGGCTGGTGGTACGCGACCTCAACCTGATCGAGAGCGCCACCTGGTGGAAGGACGGCCCGGAGATCGAGACCGGCGAGCTGAGCACCGCCGGCATCGCCACCGAGGTGTTCTTCCTGCCCGCGGCCTGCCACACCGAGAAGAGCGGCAGCTTCACCAACACCAACCGGCTGCTGCAGTGGCACCACCAGGCCGTCGAGCCCGCCGGGGACGCCCGCAGCGACCTGTGGTTCATGTACCACCTGGGCCGGATCATCCGGGAGAAGCTGGCGGGCTCGCGGGACCCGATGGACGCGCCGGTGCTGGAGCTGACGTGGGACTACCCGGTCGAGGGCGAGCTGGCCGAGCCGTCGTCCGAGGCGGTGCTGGCCGAGATCAACGGCTGGGACGAGCACGGGCCGCTGTCCGGCGCGGGCGAGCTGAAGGACGACGGCTCGACCGTGTGCGGCTGCTGGATCTACTGCGGCGTGTACGCGGACGGCGTCAATGGGGCCGCCCGCCGCAAACCGGCCTCGGAGCAGGACTGGATCGCCGCCGAGTGGGGGTGGGCGTGGCCGGAGAACCGGCGCCTGCTCTACAACAGGGCCTCGGCCAGGCCGGACGGCAGCCCGTGGAGCGAGCGCAAGAAGCTCGTCTGGTGGGACGCCGGCAAGGGCGTGTGGACCGGCTACGACGTGCCCGACTTCGAGGCGGGAAAGAGCCCCTCCTACCGGCCGCCGCCCGACGCGACGGGCACGGCGGCGCTGTCGGGGACCGATCCGTTCATCATGCAGGCCGACGGCAAGGGCTGGCTGTTCGCGCCCTCGGGCGTGGTGGACGGGCCGCTGCCCACGCACTACGAGCCGCAGGACTCGCCGGTGGCCAACCCGCTGTACGGGCAGCAGCGCAACCCGGCGCGCAAGCTCTACGCGCACGAGCACAACCTGTATCAGCCGAGCGGCGACGAGCCGGGGGCGTCGGTCTACCCGTACGCGGTGACGACCTACCGGCTGACCGAGCACTTCACGGCCGGCGGGATGAGCAGGCACACACCGTACCTGGCCGAGCTGCAGCCGGAGATGTTCTGCGAGGTCTCGCCCGCGCTGGCCGCCGAACGCGGGCTCGTGCACGGCGACTGGGCGACGATCATCACCGCGCGCAACGCCATCGAGGCCAGGGTAATGGTCACCGACCGGATCCCGTCGCTGCGTCTGGACGGGCGGGTGCTGCACCAGATCGGGCTGCCGTTCCACTACGGCCCCAACGGGCTGGCCACGGGCGATGCCGCCAACGAGCTGGCGGCGATCTCGCTGGACCCGAACTCCCACATCCAGGAGGTCAAGGCCCTGTCGGCCGACATCAGGCCGGGGCGCAGGCCGCGCGGGCCCGCGCTGCCCGAGCTGGTGCGGGCCTACCGGCGGCGTGCCGGCGTGGACGAGCGCACAGGAACGGAGGTGTGAGCCGTGCGTGAGCAGCCCGTCTCCGGCCGCGTCGGATTCTTCACCGACACCAGCATCTGCATCGGTTGCAAGGCGTGCGAGGTGGCGTGCAAGGAGTGGAACGCCGTACCTGAGGACGGCCTCGACTTCACCGGCATGTCCTACGACAACACCGCCGGGCTGGGCGCCGACACCTGGCGGCACGTCGCCTTCATCGAGCAGCGGCGGCCGCTCGGCCACCAGGAGCCCGGGGTCGGCGACATGGACTTCCGCTGGCTGATGGCCTCCGACGTGTGCAAGCACTGCACGCATGCCGCCTGCCTCGACGTGTGCCCGACCGGGTCGTTGTTCCGCACCGAGTACGGCACGGTGGTGGTGCAGGAGGACATCTGCAACGGCTGCGGCTACTGCGTGCCCGCCTGCCCGTTCGGGGTGATCGGCAAGCGGGAGAGCAGCGGCGTGGCGGCCAAGTGCACGATGTGCTACGACCGTCTCGGGGCCGGGCAGGAGCCCGCCTGCGCCAAGACGTGCCCGACGGACTCGATCCAGTTCGGCGACCTCGACGAGCTGCGCGAGCGGGCGGAGCGCCGCCTGGAGCAGGTGCGCGAGGCGGGCGCCACCTCGGCCCGCCTGTACGGCCACGACCCCGGTGACGGCGTGGGCGGCACGGGCGCGTTCTTCCTGCTGCTCGACGAGCCCGAGGTGTACGGCCTGCCGCCGGATCCCGTGGTTACCACCAGGGACCTGCCGTCGATGTGGCGGCACGTCGGGGTCGCGGCGCTGGGCCTGCTGGCCGGGATGGCCGCGGTGGCGTGGAGGGGGCGCTGATGAGCCAGACCGACGTCCGCATGGACGGCTCGCCGCGGCTGCGCGGAGCGCGCGAGGCGACGCCGGGCTCGGCGGGGCGCAGGCGCGAGCGGCTGATGGTGCCGAGGGCGGACTTCGACTCCTACTACGGGCGGCCGGTGCTGAACGAGCCGACGTGGCGGGCGCCCGACATCGCCGGTTACCTGTTCCTGGGCGGCCTGGCCGGGGCCTGCTCGACGCTGGCCGCCGCCGCGCAGCTCACCGGCAGGCCGCGCCTGGCCAGGTCGGGCAAGGTCGCGGCCCTGTGCGCGCTCGGCGGGTCGATGTACGCGCTCATTCATGATCTTGGGCGGCCCGAGCGGTTCGTCAACATGTTGCGGGTGTTCAAGGTGACCTCGCCGATGAGTGTCGGCACGTGGATCCTGACCGCGTACGGGCCCCAGGCCGGGTGCGCGGCGGCCTCGGACGTGAGCGGGCGTCTGCCCCGGCTCGGCCGGGCCGCCGCCGTCGGGGCCGGGCTGACCGGGCCCGCGCTGGCGACCTACACCGCCGCGCTGATCTGCGACACCGCCGTCCCGGCCTGGCACGAGGCCTACCGCGAGATGCCGTTCCTGTTCGCCGGATCGGCCACGGCGGCGGCCGGCGGGCTGGGCATGCTGGCCGCGCCGCTCGAGGAGGCGGCCCCTGCGCGGCGGGCGGCGGTGCTGGGCACGGCCGTGGAGTGCGTGGCCGCCACCCGGATGGAGCGGCGGCTGGGCCCGCTGGCCGAGCCGTTGCGACGCAGCCGGCTGCTGCGCGCGGGAGAGGCGCTGTGCCTGGCGGGCGCGCTGGCCGGCATCACTGTCGGCCGCCGCAGCAGAATCGCGGCCGTGGCGGCGGGCGCGGCCCTGCTGGCAGGGTCGGCATGCACCCGGTTCGGGATTTTCCGGGCGGGGATGGAGTCGGCGAACGACCCGAAGTACACCGTCCGGCCGCAGCGCAAGCGGCTGGCCAAGGCGAGAGCGGAGCGTGACCTCGGATGAACAAGAAGATCGCGGAGTACCTCCCGTTCCTCGGCATCGTGCTGGTGATCTGCACGGCGTCGTGGCTGGCGGGCCGGTCCTTTCCCGGCCGGGTGCCGGCGCACAGGTAAGACTACGATCGACCACTATGACCGAACAGACCGAAACCACGCCCGGCTGGCTCGCACCGGAGGACCTCGAGTCGGTGCGGGGCCAGCTGCCGATCCTGTACATCGACGCCGTGCCGGTGCGCGTCGACGAGACCGGCGTGGTCACCCGCATCGGCACGCTGCTGCGCATCGCGCCGGACGGCACGGTCAGCCGGGCGCTGGTCTCGGGACGGGTACTGCACCACGAGCGGGTCCGCGACGCGCTCCTGCGCCACCTGGAGAAGGACCTCGGCCCCGTGGCGCTCCCCCACATCCCCGCCTCGCCGCAGCCGTTCACCGTCGCCGAGTACTTCCCCACGCCCGGTGTCACCCAGTACCACGATCCGCGCCAGCACGCGGTCTCCCTGGCCTACGTCGTCCCCGTCGCCGGTGACTGCCGGCCCCGGCAGGACGCGCTCGACCTGGTCTGGTTCACCCCCGACGAGGCGGCCTCCCCGATGGTGCAGCAGGAGATGGCCGGCGGGCAGGGCGTGCTGCTGAAGCAGGCGCTGGCCTACGTCGGCGCGCTGCCGTGACCTCCCGTCACGGCCGTTCGGCGCCCTGGCGCACCCACCGGTAGAGCGGGTCGCCGGGGCACGAGGTGTCGTAGCCGTCGCGGTGCCCCTTGACCTCGTGTCCGGCGTCGCCGTGCTCGCGCAGGTACTCGATCGCGTCGACCAGGCCATTAAGCAGGTCGTCGTTGGGCTCGGTGAACCCCGAGCTGCCGATCAGCGCGAGCACGGCGTAGTGGCCGGAGTTGAGCCCGGCCCCGTTGGCGGCGGGCAGGACGTGCGGCCCCCTGCCCATGAAGATCTCCCTGTGGGGACAGGCGACCATGTTGTAGCCCAGGTCGATGTAGGTCTCGCCACGCCCGCCCGACATGTGCATGCGCTGGATGGCGCGGACGAGCTCCGCGCAGTGGTCGTGGTTACCGGACGCGGGCAGGTCGTCCTGCACCCGCCCGCCGGTGTAGTGGATCTTGACGCCTCGGGTGGAGGACAGGCGCGTGTAGTTGGCGCTGGGTTTCTTCGCGTGCCACTCCGCACGGGTGATGAGATTCATGTGTTCCCCTCTTGGACGGCCCTCGCCCGCTACCACGGTGCCAACTTCGCGTAGTCGCGTCATCACTCTTCGTTAGTAGAGTGAGGTGCCGTCCAAGTGAGGCTTCCATGCCGAACCTACGGCCCTAGGTGAGGGAACTTTTGCGGTGCGCCTTGCGGAAGACGTGCGCGCGGCCGCCCGCCCTGAAGCCGGCCCTGGCCGTGACGGTGCCGGTGGCGGGCAGCGGGAAGCCGACCGAGATCGACATGCCCGGGTTCACCCTGGTCACCGTGTGGGCCCGTGCCCGGCGCGAGCCGTCGATGCCGAGCTGGACCTCGCGCCAGGCCACCGACGAGCCGTTGAACAGGGTGACGACGAGTTGGTCGCCTTTCACCTGCGTCTTGAGCCCGTAGGGGGTGCGCGGGTCGGGGCCGATGGAGGCGTCGAGCGTGCGCGTCAGCTCCTCGGTCAGCTCTGGCCGTTCGGCGGCGAGGTCGTGCTGTTCGCCCCGGTCGGTGTGCAGGTCGTACAGCTCGATCCGGCCCTCGGGGCCCGCGCCGCCGATCTTCGGGGCCCAGCGCACCAGTTTCCACCGGCCGCGGCGGATCGCCTGGGCCTTGCGCGGGCGGTTCCACACCAGGTGGTCGTGTTTGGGGGCGCCCGCGCCCGTGAGCAGCCCCTTGAAGGAGCGCCCGTCGAGGTGGGCGGGGATCGGGACCCCGGCCAGGTCGGCAAGCGTGGGCAGTACGTCCCAGGAGGCCACGGGCTGGCTGACCACGCGGTGGCGCAGGCCGGGCGACCAGGCGATCAGCGGGACGCGGATGCCGCCCTCGTACACCTCGCGCTTGTCGCCGCGGAAGGGGCCGTTGGAGTCGAACAGCCAGGGCGTCACGCCCTTCTCCCGGTGGGGGCCGTTGTCGCTGGTGAACAGCACGAGCGTGTCGTCGGCCACGCCCGCCTCGCGCAGCGCGCGGATCAGGGAGGCCACGTCGGTGTCGAGTCTGGCCACCTGCGCGGCGTGGCGGCGGTTCGGACCGCTCCATGGCCGGTTCTCGTACTGGCCCGCGTCCCCGGGGATCACGCTCGGCGAGTGCGGCAGGTTGGTGGCGAAGTACAGCAGGAACGGGTCGTCGCTGTCCTGCTGGATGAACTCGATGGCCCGCTCGCGGAACAGGTGCGGCGCGTACTGCTTGCCGTTGAGCCGCACCTTGGTGCCGTTGTGCCACAGGTACTTGGGGAAGTAGTGGTGGGCGTGGGCGTGGGCGATGTAGCCGAAGAACTCCTCGAACCCGCGCAGGTTCGGGTGCGAGGCCTGGCCGGCCCGCTCGGGGCCGAAGCCCCACTTGCCGATGCAGGCCGTCCGGTAGCCGGACAGCTGCAGCAGTTCGGCGAAGGTGAGGTCGGCGTCGGTGAGCGAGCGCTGCGGCCCGCCCTCCGGGTTCTCCCGCACCGTGCCGTGGCCGGCGTGCAGGCCGGTCAGCAGCGCGCAGCGCGAGGGCGCGCAGAGCGGCGCCCCCGAGTACGCGGTGTCGAACCGCACGCCCTCGGCTGCGAGCCGGTCCAGGTTCGGCGTCTTGATCAGGCGCTGTCCCTGGCTGCCGATCTCACCCCAGCCCAGGTCGTCGGCCAGGATGACGATGATGTTCGGCCGCGAGGGTAAGCCGGCGACCGCCTCGGCGGCCTCGGCGGGCGAGGGCCCGAAAGCGGGCCCAATAGTGGGCATGGCGAAGCTGGCGAAGGTTCCGGCAAACAAGGCACGACGCGAGGGCCCGTTGATCACGAAGGGCAAGATATCGGAGCCCCAGGCGAATGGCGGGCAAATCACAGGCGAACTCTGTCACAGCATGGTGTCATGACAGATAGCCCCATTGGCGACATATCTCCTGCAGCTCGTCGGGGATCTCGTCGGGCGAGGGCAGCGGACGGCCCGCGACCACGGTCCCGGTGCGGATCTTGTCACGCCAGTCGCCGATGCCCTTGACGAAACCGCCGTGGTCCTTGCTCCCGTAGTTCAGCATCACGGGCTCCCACTCGACGCCCAGGAACAGGCAGAGCCGCCGCAGCTCGGCCTCGGGGTCGGCGACCAGCGCCTCGTAGCGCATGGTCAGGCCCTCCAGGTGGGTGCGGGCCTCCTCCAGGTAGGTCATGTAGCTCAGCGTGCGCGGCACGGCCTCGCTCATGGGCCGCTTGTCCGGGTCGGCCTCGTGCCAGGACTGCACGATGGACATCGGGTGGCGCAGCAGGAAGACGAAGCGCGCGTCGGGCCAGCAGGTCGAGATGCGCCGCCAGGCGAAGACGTTGCTCGGGGTCTTCTCCACCAGGACCGGCTTGCCGCTGCGGGTCAGCTCGCGGTGGAGCATCCGGTCCCAGACGATGTGTTCGATGTCACTGTGATTGTGGCCGAGCGCCTCCATGGCCTGCCGTACGGGATCGGTGCCCAGGCCCACGCTCATCCGCCTGAAGTGCGTCTCGATCGGCGAGTGCACCTGTGAGTGGCTGTTCAGCATGACGCGCAGGAGCGTGGACCCCGAACGTACCGACGACAGCAGGAACACCGGCTCGCGCAGCAGGCGGTCGTGCTCCGGATCGACGGGAGGCCGCGCGGCGTCTCCGGGGAGCCGCTGGAGTTCCAGCGGCGGTGGGGGCGGCGGCTTCGGCGGCTCCTTGCGCAGCCGCCGCGTCACGGTGTATCCCGTCAGGCCCTCAAGTGTGGCGTTGGCCCGATACTTCCAGCTCATGGGCCTCTAAGGTAGAGAGGGCCAGTGAACCTCAGGTGAATCCTCGCTGTGAAGATGCTGCGGGCTGACGGACGGCGCACGCGTCGAACACACTAACGTAAGGCTCATGTCGCCACGTAGGTCACCGAACTCTCATATCCCCGCCCCTACCCGCTCGCCGTCGGGAGGGCGGGCATGAGGGTTCTCGGAATGATCTCCGGCACCTCGCACGACGGGATCGACACGGCCGTGGTGGACTTCTCCCTGGCCGGTGACGTGCTGGAAGGGCGCGTCGGTTTCACCGCGAGCACGCCGTACCCGGCGGAGCTGCGCTCACGGCTGGTCGCGGCGCTGCCGCCCGCGCCGACGACGCTGGCGCAGGTGTGCGAGCTGGACACGCTCATCGGGCAGAGCTTCGCCGCGGCGGCAGCGGACGCGCTGGAGCGGGGCGGGCCTCTGGACCTGATCGTCTCGCACGGGCAGACCGTCTACCACTGGGTGGAGGGCGCGCACGCGCGGGGGACGCTGCAGATCGGGCAGC
The DNA here is from genome assembly GCF_042650645.1 of Nonomuraea purpurea. Lineage (NCBI taxonomy): Bacteria > Bacillati > Actinomycetota > Actinomycetes > Streptosporangiales > Streptosporangiaceae > Nonomuraea > Nonomuraea purpurea. The sequence goes on along the minus strand of NZ_JBHSBI010000009.1, from coordinate 321,586 downwards.
CCGCGTGGATCGCCGAGCGCACCGGCGTGCCGGTGCTGTCGGACGTGCGCATCCGCGACATCACCGCGGGCGGGCACGGGGCGCCGCTGGTGTCCCTGCTGGACGGGATGTTGCTGGGAGGGCGCGAGGGCGGCGCGGGGGTGCTCAACCTGGGCGGCATCGCCAACATGACCGTGGTGCGCGGGCAGGAGCTGCTCGCCTACGACATCGGGCCCGCCAACGCGCTCATCGACGCCGTGGTCACGAGCAGGGGGCTGAACGGGCGCGGGTTCGACGAGGGCGGCACGATCGCGGCTTCGGGACGGGTGTCCGAGCGGCTGCTGGAGGTGCTGCTGGAGGAGCCGTACTACCGGCTGGCCGCGCCCAAGAGCACCGGCAAGGAGCTGTTCCACCTCGGGTACGTGGACTCGGCCCTGGCCAGGTCGGGCCTCGACCTCGCCGATGCCGATCTGGTGGCCACGCTGACGGAGCTGACCGTGCGGACGGTCGCCGCCGACGTGCTGGCCGCCGGCGTGGGCACGCTGGTCGTCTCGGGCGGCGGCTGCCGCAACCCCGTCATCATGCGCGGGCTGCGGGAGGCGCTGCCCGGCGTGGAGGTGGCCCTGTCCGACGACTACGGGGCGCCGGCCGACGACAAGGAGGCGATCGCGTTCGCGCTGATCGGCTGGCTGAGCGCGCACGGTCTTCCCGGCACCGCGCCCGGCGGGACGGGCGCGCGGGCGGCCCGCGTGCTGGGCGCCCTGACGCCGGGCGCGGGCCCGCTCGTCCTGCCCGCGCCGCTGGCCACACCGCCGCGCACGCTGGTGCTGACGCGATGAGGCAGCCCACACCGGCCGACCAGTTCGCCGAGGCGGACGCGGTGGCCCCCGCCGGGATCGTGACGGCCGCGCGCACCCCGTGGTTCGACCTGAACGAGTGCACCGGCCACCGCACCGTGCGCTGGAACGACGGCGAGTTGGCCGGCCAGGACCCGATGACCCTGGAGACCCACCACGACCTCGCCTCGGTCACGAAGATCGTCGCCACCACGACGGCGCTCATCCGCCTGGTGTCCGACCGGCTCGTGGACCTGGACGCGCCGCTGCGCACGTACCTGTCGCACTCCTACGAGGCGATCACCGTGCGCGAGCTGCTGCTGCACCGGGGCGGCCTGTGGGAGTGGTGGCCGCTGTACGTCCAGCCGGCCATGCCGCCGCCGCGCTACCGCCCCGGCCGCGCCCGCCACTACTCCGACCTCGGCTTCATCATGCTCGGCCAGGTCATCTCCGCCGTGACGGGGCTGCGGCTGGACCGGGCGGTGGCGGAGCTGGTCACCCGGCCGCTGGGCCTGACCTCGACGACGTACTCCCGTCCCACGAGCGCCGAGGCGGCCATGAGCATCCTCGACGACCGCGCCGAGATGACCATGCTCGACACCGGGCGGCCCTACCCGGTGCCGTACCGCAGCTCCGACTTCACCCGCTGGCGCATGGCGCCGGTCGTCGGCCAGGTCGCCGACGGCAACGCCCACCACGCGCTCGGCGGCGTCGCCGGGCACGCCGGGCTCTTCTCGACCGTGCCCGACCTGCTGAAGTACTGCGCCGCGCTGTCACGTTACGAGGACTACGACCGGCTGTGGCGGCCCGAGGTCGTGCGGGAGTTCTTCGCGCCGGGCCCCGACCCCGAGCAGGCGCTGGGCTTTCGCAGGTACGAGCTGACCCTGCGGGACGAGACGGTCACCGTGCTCGGCCATCCCGGCTATGTCGGCTGCGCGATCGGTTTCGTGCCGCGCCGCGATATCGCCCTGGTCGTGGCGAGCAACCGCCTGCTCGTCCAGGGCACGCCGACGCCCACCGACGCCCTGTGGCGCGATCTGCTGCGGACCGCCGCGGAACGATCGAGATCCGCCTGACCGTCGGGTAAGCAGGAGGTGTGAAGATCCTCCTGGTTCAGCCCCCGCACTGGTCCCCCGACGGCCACGCCAACTTCGACGCGATCGAGCAGATCGTCCCCACGGGAGCGGGCGAGGTGCTGCTGCTGCCCGAGCTGGCGGGTTCGAGCATGTCGCGCCCCGACTACCTCAGCCGTGTCCGTTCCCTGGCCGAGGGGACGGGCATGACGGTCGTCGGCGGCTCGCACTACGACGGCGCGGTCAACAGGGGCGCGGTGTTCGACGCCGGCGGCAACCTGCTGAGCGAGTACGACAAGGTCCACCCGTACGGGGTGGAGCTGGCCTCCGGCGTCGTCCCCGGCCGGCCGGGCCCCGGCTTCGAGCTGCACGGCCGCCGCCTGCTCGTCCTGCTCTGCGCGGACCTGTGGTATTCGGCGAGCCTGGCGGGACGCGACGGCCTCGACGCCGTCCTCGTGCCGGCCATGTCCGTCACCCGCTGGGACGGCCCCGCCCCGGCCCGGGAATTATGGCAGCACATGAGCGTGGCGCGGGCGTATGAGTTCATGACGTACGTGGCGGTGAGCGACTGGCACCACGAGACGACCTACCACGGCCACCCGTGCGCCGGGGTCACCGGCCTGGCCAACCCGTGCCCTCGGACCCGCTCGGGTTTCTTCACCGGCCCGCCCGAGTTGCCCGTCTCCGCGCACGATCTCGACTTCGCCCGCCTGGACGCCTTCCGTCGCGACCGCGCGGACCGCGGCTTCGTCCGGTAGGGCGGGCGGTTCAGCGGGCCGCGCTGGGCGACAGCGCGTCGGCCACCTGGCGGGTGACGCGCCGGCCGATCAGCGCCAGGAGTTTGCGGGGCCGCCGGGGCATCAGGTGCGCCATCCCGAAGTTGCCGCGCCCCGGCACCACGTAGCCGCGGTCGCGGTCGAGGGCGCGCAGGGCTGAGGTGACGACCGGCTCCGGCGGGGCGAGCTTGGCCCCGATCGCGGCCTTCTCGGTGCCGACCCGTTCGAAGAAGCGGGTCTGCGTCGGCCCCGGCGCGACCGCGAGCACCTTCACCCCGCTGCCGCGCAGCTCACTCCACAGGGCCAGGCTGAAGCTGAGCACGAACGCCTTGGACGAGCCGTAGGTGGCGAAGTAGGGGGCGACGTTGAACCCGGCCGTGGAGCCGACGTTCACCACCGCTCCCGAGCCTCGGGCGAGCATGCCTGGCACGAACGCGTGCGTCAGCCCCACCAGGGCGACGACGTTGACCATGAGCTCCTCGTGCTCGCGTTCTGCGGGGATCTGGGCGAAGTGCCCGGCGGTGCCGAAGCCGGCGTTGTTGACGAGCAGATCGATGGTGCGGCCCCGGGCGGCGACCTCCTCGGCGACCCGGGTGGCGGCGTCGGGCGCGGACAGGTCCTGGACGAGTGCCTCGGCGCGGACGCCGTGGGCCGCGCGCAGGTCGGCGGCGAGCTGCTCCAGCGCCGCGGCCGATCTGGCGACGAGCACGAGGTCGTGCCCACGGGCGGCGAGCTGGCGTGCGAACTCGGCGCCGATCCCGGAGGAGGCTCCGGTGACGAGTGCGGTAGTCATGAGAGAAAAAGTAGCAGATCAAAAATTATCTGCAACAGATCGTCTCACTTTTACGCTGTAACGTCTCCTCCATGGGAAGCAGACTCCGGGCGGACGCCGAGCGCAGCATGCGGGCGATCATGGCGGCGGCGGAAGACGTGCTCAGCGCCAACCCGGTGGCCACGATGGAGCAGATCGCCGAGGCGGCGGGCGTGGCCAGGGCCACCATCCACCGCAGGTTCGCCAGCAGGGAGGCGCTGATCGAGGCCATGGAGGTGGCCGCCTGGCGGGAGATCCTGGAGGCGGTGCACGCCGCCCGCCCGCACACCGCGCCCCCGCTGGTGGCGCTCCACCAGGCCACCGCCAACATCCTGCAGATCAAGCCCGGCTGGCGCTTCACACTGGCCCGCCAGGTGCCGCTCAGCCCGCAGGCGCAGGCGGTGCAGGGCGAGGTGATGCAACTGTGCGAGGGGGTGTTCACCAAGCTGCTCGGGCCCGACGCCGACAGGGTCTGGGCCAGGCAGGTCTATCTCGCGCTGCTGGGGGAGGCCGCGCACGGCGCTCCCCCAGACCGCGATCCCGACACGCTCGCCACGAAGGTGATCGACACCCTCATGCACGGCGTTCAGCGCACGGCGTAGGCGCGGATCACCTCCTGCGTCAGGCTGTTGCCCTTGACGTCGGCCGCCTTCAGCCGCAGCGAGACGAACCCCGACGGCGACCGATCGACCGTCGTCTCATACGACCTGCCGCCCTTGTCGCGCAGGCGGGCCTGCTTCCAGGTGGCGCCGTCGTCGTTGGACACCTCCAGCGAGACGTTCCCGATCGCGTCCTGCCGCGCCCCCTGCTGGTGGCGCAGCGACAGGCCCAGCTTGCGCGAACCGGCCTGGTTACGCAGGTCGGCCGGCGTGTCGAAGGTGGCCATCAGCAGCGGGAGCGCCGTCGGCTCCGCGGTGTGCTCCGAGGCGAACCTCCACACGGCCTTGGTGCGGGTGGACATCTTCGCCCACTCGGCCTCGTTGGTCAGGGTGTACTCGATGCGATAGCCGGCCTTTTCCGGCGTCACCGTACCCGACGCCGACGCCTGGTAGTTCGTCTGCCACAGCAGCGTGTCGTCCTGGTAGAGCCGGACGTCGGTCTTCAGGCCGCGCGCGAAGTCGCTGGTGTGGGCGGAGCCGGAGTTGCCTTGGGCGTCCACGAAGCCCTCCATCTCCAGGCTCAGCACGTCGCCCGACCGGCTTACGGGCCTGTTCGGGTTGACGCCGGGCAGCAGCGGCTGCTTGAACACGGTCCCCTCGACCCGCTCCCCAGCCTCGTAGGGCCGGAATTCGGGCGAGGACATGTTGATGCGCGGGGTGTCCTGGTGCGGCCACTGGTGGTTGTAGGGCCACTCCGGCGTGGAGGCCGACGACGTCCAGCGCAGGTCGGGGTCAGGTGTGACGTAGTCGATCCGGGTACGCGGCGTCTTGGCCATGGCGTAGTAGAAGGAGATCGACGACGTGTCGAACGGCTCGAAGGCGTAGCGGGCCTCGTTGACCGTGACGCCGTCGGCGAGCTGGCTGTGGTAGCCGGTCTCGATCCTGGCCTGCGACCTGGCGCGGACCACGTACCTCAGCGAGTCGCGAACCCGGCCCTTCTCGCGCAGGTACAGGTCGTAGACGTACGGGCTGGCCACGACGCCCTTGGCCACGATCGGAACCGGCAGGCGGCGCAGCCGCTCGACCAGCTTGAGCCCCTCCTCGTGCGAGAGCCGCACGGTCGGGACCTTCAGCTTGACGCCGGTGCCGCCGGCGCTGATGTCGCTGCCGGGCCGGTCGCTGTAGACGGCCACCATCGCCGCCCCGGCGGCCGCGGCCGCGTTGGACTGGGCGGAGACCGCCACGCCCGGGGTGCGGCGGATGACGGCGAGCTTGCCGCGCAGGTCGCGGGCCCCGATCTCCTGGGCGCTGCCCCGGCCGGCGTCCACCGCCATGAGGAGCCGGGTGCCGTCCAGGCGCGGGAACTCGGCGGAGAAGTCGCTGAACCCGGACGGCTCGACGTACTGCGGCTCCAGGTTCAGGCCGGGCGTGGACAGGGTGATCTCGGGGGCCGTCAGCCGCCAGCGGGTGGCCGCGGTGAACGTGCCCGTGCTGACCTTCCCGGTGGGCTGGACGAACAGCCTTTCCTCGATCTGCGCGCCGTTGGAGAACATCATGCTCTCGCGCAGCGCGGCGCCCCGCTCTCCCGACCGGTACCACAGGAGGGCGGCGGCGGCCCCGCTGTTCCGCTTCGTCTCGTGGTCGGGGGTCTCGACCTTGACCTCGACGGCCTTGCGGGCGTCCAGGACGAGCTCGGTGTTCCCGGTGATCTTCAGCTCGGGGTTGCCGACCAGGCTCGTGTTGAGCGGCGTGCCCTCGGCGGTGCTGTCCTGGGTGGCGGGCATGGTGAAGACGTGACCGAGCACGGAGTAGGTGCCGGGCTTGACCAGCAGGCAGGTGCCCGTGCCGTACTTCTCCTCGCTGCACTCCTGGGCGGGCTCGCCCGGCAGCGCGCGCTCGACCAGGGTGCCCTCGTCGAGATTGTGCACGGCGAAGCGCCCGAGGGCGGCACGGCCGTCCCTGGCGAAGCCTCGGACGCGCAGCTCGACGCGCCTGACCTCGACGTCGGCGGTGAGAAGCGTGCGCACGCTCTCGCCGCCGGCGACGGCGGCCGTCAGCTCCTGCCTCAGCAGGCTGGGCTCGCCCGCCTTGATCGTGACCTTGGCCTCGGCGGTCCCCGAGGCGGGGACGGTGAGCCTGGCGGGCTCGACGGTGAACGCCGCGCCGCTCGACAACGCCAGCTCTGCGGGCGAGGAGCCGAGGTTGCGGTAGGTCACCGTGAGGCTCTTCTCCTCGCCCGGATACAGCCGGCCGAAGTCGGCCGAGCCCGCCGAGGCCACCACGGCGGCCTTGAGGGCGCCCCGCACGTCGATGCGGCCTGCGCCCTGGTGGTCCACCGGAATGTCCTTGCCCGGCCGGGCCGTGCCCATGAGCAGCGACTTCACCTCGCCGCCCGAGACGCCGGGCCGCGCCTGGCGCAGCAGCGCCGCCGCGCCCGCGACGTGCGGGGCGGCCATCGAGGTGCCGGAGGCCACGAGGTGGCCGCCGCCGGACTTCGCGGCCTTGATGTCCACGCCCGGCGCGGTGACGTCGGGCTTGACCGCCATGCCGGCGACCGGGCCCTTGCTGGAGAAGTCGGCGAGCGCGTCCTGCTTGTCGACCGCGCCCACGGTCAGCGCCTCGGGGGCGTCGCCGGGCGAGAACACGCAGCGCTCGCAGAAGTTGTTGCCTGCGGCCACGACGAACAGCGTGCCGTACTGGCGGGTCAGCTCGCCCACCGCCGTGGTGAGCGGGCCGCCGGAGTAGCGCGCGCCCAGGCTCATGTTGACGATCTCGGCACGTTTCTCGCCCGCCGCCCACTCCATGGCGTCGATGATCCCGGACTCGCTGCCGTAGCCGTCGGCGTCCAGCACGCGGCCGTCGAGCAGCTTCGCGCCGGGCGCCACGCCCTTGCCGCCGTCCGCCGAGCCGACGCCGGCGATCGTACTGGCCACGTGGGTGCCGTGCCCGTTGGGGTCGCCCGCGGCGTCCCCGTCGGTGAAGTCGCGCCGGTCGGTGACCTTGCCGGCGAGTTCGGGGTGCGTGGCGTCCACGCCGGTGTCCAGCACGGCCACGGTGGTGCCGGTGCCGTCGAAGCCGGCCGCCCACGCCTCGGGCGCGCCGATCTGCGGCACGCTCTGCTCCAGCGCCGACTTGACCTTGCGGTCGAGCCAGATCTTCGACACGCCCGCCAGCGGCCCTGCCGCGCGTGCCTGCGGGGAGGAGGAGGCCAGTTTGGCCAGCTCCGCCCCGAACGCGGCCGCGTCCGCGGCGGCCACCGACGCGGCCACGCCGCCGATGCTCTCCAGCGCGCGTTCCTGCTTGACGGCCGGGATCGCGGCCTTGGTGGCGTTCGCTTCGTAGGTGAGGATGAGCGGGATGGAGGCGTCGTCCCCCTGCTCGGCCAGCGTCGTCACGTTGAACAGCGCGCCGTCGAGGCGCCCTGGGACCAGGGCGGCGACGTCGTCGGGGATGACGGTGGTCCCGTCGCCGCTCTCGCGCACCTGGAACGTCGGCACGGAGCCGTCCGCCCGCGGGGCCGGCGTGACGGTCACCGTCTGGTGCTCATCGTCGACGTCCCGTACGCGCACCCGGTCACCCGTGATGAGGGTGATCTCGTCATGCGCCGTGCCGCCGCCCGTGAACGTGATGGGCGGCGGCGCGGCGCTCGCATGCGCGCCGGGGGCCGAGAGCAGCGAGGCGGTGACGGCCACCGAGGCGGCCATCACCGTCCCTCGCCGCACTCGCCCCCGACTCCCTAACACACGCAGCATGAACGACCTCCAGAGAATCGGTAAGCACGACTACCGATTTCCTAGTCATCCTGACCTGCCATGTCTATGAACTTGCCGTGGCCAGAACCCGACTTGTCGTGAACCCGCCATGTCGGAAGCAGGGTCCGCACGGGCGTGGGTCCGCACGGGACGGACCCCGGCATTGCCCGGTCGCGATCAGGGTGCTTAACGTGCTAACGGCTGATTCGTCACTTCTTGCTAGGGAGCTCTCTGATGCATGACGACCGCAACCTGGTCGAAGCCCGGCTGAAGCGGGTGCTGAACGAGCGTGTCCGTCCGGCTGTCTACCCCGAGTCCGTGCCGCTGGAGGTGGCGGTCTGGCACGCGCCGGGCGAGCCCGTCCCCGTGGCCGAGGGGTTGGCGGCGACGCCCGCGCCGATCGCGCCCGGCGCGGCCTGGGGAGCGCCCTGGGGCACGAGCTGGTTCACCGTCACCGGCACGATCCCCGCACAGTGGGCGGGCCGGACCGTGGAGGCGCTGCTGGACCTGGGGTTCAACGAGAGCTCGCCGGGTTTCCAGTGCGAGGGCCTGGTCTATCGCCCTGACGGCACCCCGGTGAAGGGCCTCAACCCCCGCAACCAGTGGGTACGCATCGACGCCGACCCGGGCGAGCCCGTCCGCCTGCACATCGAGGCCGCCTCCAACCCGGTGATCCTCGGCGACCCCCCGTTCCAGCCGACGCGCCTGGGCGACAAGGAGACGGCGGGCACCGACCCCCTCTACCGGCTGGGCCGCATGGAGCTGGCCGTCTTCGACGAGAACGTGTGGCAGCTCGTGATGGACCTGGAGGTGCTGGGCGAGCTGATGGCGGAGCTGCCGGCGGACGGCGCCCGCCGCTGGGAGCTGCTGCGGGCCGTGGAGCGCGCGCTGGACGCGATCGACCTGCAGGACGTGGGCGCGACGGCGGCGGCCGCCCGCGCCGAACTGGCCGGGGTGTTGTCGTCCCCGGCGGCGCCGTCGGCGCACCGGATCAGCGCGGTCGGGCACGCCCACATCGACTCGGCCTGGTTGTGGCCGCTACGCGAAACCGTGCGCAAGGTCGCCCGCACCGCCTCGAACATGACCGCGCTGCTGGAGGACGAGCCGGACTTCGTCTTCGCGATGTCGCAGGCGCAGCAGTGGGCATGGATCAAGGAGCACCGGCCCGAGGTGTGGGCGAAGGTGACCAAGGCCGTGGCCGCCGGCAGGTTCGTCCCGACGGGCGGCATGTGGGTGGAGTCCGACACGAACATGCCCGGCTCCGAGGCGATGGCCCGCCAGTTCGTGCACGGCAAGCGCTTCTTCATCGACGAGTTCGGCATCGACAACGAGGAGGTGTGGCTGCCGGACACGTTCGGGTTCGCGGCCGGGCTGCCGCAGATCATCAAGGCGGCGGGGTCGAAGCGGCTGCTCACGCAGAAGATCTCGTGGAGCCAGACGAACGTGTTCCCGCACCACACGTTCCTGTGGGAGGGCATCGACGGGACGCGGATCTTCACGCACTTCCCGCCGGTGGACACCTACAACTGCGCGATGACCGGCGGCGAGCTCGCGCACGCGGCCCGCAACTTCAAGGACAAGGGCCTGGCGCGGCGCTCCCTGGCGCCGACCGGCTGGGGCGACGGCGGCGGGGGCACGACGCGCGAGATGGTGGCCAAGGCGGCCAGGGTGCGCGACCTGGAGGGCTCGCCCTCGGTCACCTGGGAGCCGCCCGCCGACTTCTTCGCCAAGGCCGAGGCCGACTACCCGCACCCGCCCGTCTGGGTGGGCGAGCTCTACCTGGAGCTGCACCGGGCCACGCTCACCAGCCAGGCCAAGACGAAGCAGGGCAACCGCCGCAGCGAGTCGCTGCTGCGGGAGGCCGAGCTGTGGGCGGCCACGGCGGCCGTGCGGGCGGGGGCGCCCTACCCGTACGAGCGGCTCGACCGCATCTGGAAGATGGTACTGCTGCACCAGTTCCACGACATCCTGCCGGGCTCGTCGATCGCCTGGGTGCACCGGGAGGCGCGGCGGACCTACGAGGCGGTGGCCGCGGAGCTGAACGAGATCATCGACACCGCGCAGCGCGCCCTGGCCGGTGACGGTGACCGTACGGTGGTCTTCAACGGCGCCCCGCACACCCGCGACGGCGTGCCCGGCGGGGGCGCCCTGGCCGTCTCCGGCGTGCGCCGGGCGGAGGCCCGCGAACGCGACGGCGGTGGCTTCGTCCTGGAGAACGACGAGCTCAGGGTGGAGATCGACGCCCGCGGCCTGGTCGTGTCGGTGTTCGACCCTCGGGCGGACAGGGAGACGCTGCCACCGGGGCAGGCGGCCAACCTGCTGCAGCTCCACCCCGACTTCCCCAACAAGTGGGACGCCTGGGACGTCGACCGCTTCTACCGCAACACGGTCACCGACCTGGTGGACGCCGAGGAGGTGAGCCTGGCCGACGGCTCGGTGCGTATCAGGCGCTCCTTCGGCGCCTCGGCGGTGACGCAGCTCCTGACGCTGTCGGGCCGGCGGCTGGACATCGAGACCGAGGTCGACTGGCACGAGACGGAGAAGTTCCTCAAGCTGGCCTTCCCGCTGGACGTGCACGCCGACAGGTACGCCTCCGAGAGCCAGTTCGGCCACGCCTTCCGCGCCACCCACACCAACACCAGCTGGGAGGCGGCCAAGTTCGAGGCGTGCAACCACCGGTTCGTGCACGTGGAGGAGCCCGGGTGGGGCGTCGCGCTGGTCAACGACTCGACCTACGGGCACGACGTCACCCGCACGGGCTCTGCGACCACGTTCCGGGTGTCGCTGCTGCGCGCCCCGCGTTTCCCCGACCCGGAGACCGACCAGGGCGTTCACCGCTTCCGCCACGCGCTGGTGCCGGGCGCGACGATCGGCGACGCGGTACGCGAGGGGCACTTCGTGAACCTGCCCGAGCGCCGGGTGCCCGGCGCGGCGGCGGTGGAGCCGCTGGTCGGCGTGGACGACGACGCGGTGGTGGTGAGCGCGGTCAAGCTGGCCGACGACGAGAGCGGCGATGTGGTGGTGCGCTGTTACGAGTCGCGCGGCGGCCGGGCCCGCGCCACCTTGACGGCGGGCTTCCCCGTCGCCGAGGTTGTGGCCACGGACCTGCTGGAACGCCCTGTCGGGCAGGTGCGGCACGAGGGCGGCGCGGTGCCGCTGACGCTGCGGCCGTTCGAGCTGGTGACGCTGCGGCTGAAGCGCGCATGACGCTCGTGATCCCCTGATCACTCGATGAGCAGGGTGCCCAGGCGGGGCGCGTACGTCGCGTGGAAGACCAGTGAGGCGGCCCCGATCGCGGCGGCGTCGGCGGCGATCGGCGAGGTCTCCACGCGTACGGCGTGCAGCCGCCTGGCCAGCGACCTGCTCGACACCGCCCGCGCGACCACCTCGCGGTAGATCCCGCCGACCTCCCGCAGCGCCGGGCCGCCGAGCACGAGCAGGTCGATGTCCAGCATGTTCACCACGCTCACGGCGGCATCGGCCAGGCGGCCCGCCACCCGGTCGATCACCCGGCGGGCTTCGGGCTCGCCTCGGGCGGCGGCGGCGCAGACGGCGGCGTGCGCCCGGCCCGAGGCGGCCTCGATGGCGCTCGGGCAGCAGACCGCCTCGACGCAGCCGCGGTTGCCGCAGTAGCAGGCGGGCCCGTCGGGTTCGACGGTGATGTGGCCGAACTCGGCGGCGTTCAAGGACCGCCCCCGATACACCTGGTTATCCAGAAATATCCCGCCACCGACCCCAGTGCCCAGATACAGGTACGCGAAGCTCGGCGTGGACCGCGCGATCCCCGCCCACCGCTCGCCGATCGCCGCCGCCGTGGCGTCGTTGTCGACGGTCACGGGGAACTTCGTGTACTCGCGCAGCAGCCCCTTGATCGGGACCTGGTCCCACGCGGGCAGCCGGGGCGGGCTGACCATCACCCCGTCGCCGTCCAGCGGCCCCGGGCAGGCCAGACCGACGCCCAGCACCTTGTGGTCGCCCACGTCCGCCTCGCGCAGGATCCTCCTGGCCGACCTGGCCATCTGCCTGACCACCGCGTCCGGCTTGAGCCCCGCCCGCACGGGCAGGCGAAGGCGCGCCACCGGCCGCCCCGCCAGGTCCGCCAGGACGCACGAGATCTCCTTGGGGTCGAAGTGCACGCCGATCGCGTACCCGGCCTGCGCGTCCACCCGCAGGATCCGCCGCGGCTTGCCGCCGCTCGACGGCGCCGACCCGTCCTCGACGACCAGGCCCTCCTCCAGCAACCTGCGCACGATGACGGAGACGGTCTGCGCGGTCAGACGCGTGCGCGCGGCGATCTGCACCCGGCTGATCCCGTCGGAAGCCTGGATCGCCTCCAGCACCACGGCCCGGTTGTAGCTCCCGACCCTGGGCAGGTTCGTGCCCAGCTGCATGTGAGCCATATCACCACAAAGTGTTGACTTAGTAAATCAAAAAGATTTACGTTCTCGGCAACCCAAGGCAACACGGGGAGGCCGTGATGATACGAAGGCTGGCCGGGTCCCTCCTGGCGTTGACGCTGGTCGCCGGATGCGGCGCCGACAGCGATCCGAATGCCTCCGGCAGCAAGGAACTCGAGGTCGTCTACAGGGTGGAGCCGAGCTGGCCGTACCTGCAGAAGATGCTCGGCGAGGCGAAGAAGCAGTACGAGGCCGCCCACCCCGGCATCAAGATCAAGTTGACCGCCGTACAGGGCACCAACGAGCAGTACTACACGAAACTCGCCCTGCTCAACCGCTCCGCCGACTCGGCTCCCGATCTCTACTTCCACGACACGTTCCAGGTCAACGCCGACGTCGCGGCCGGCAAGCTGGCGCCGCTCGACGAATACCTCACCAAGTGGCCCGACTGGAGCGCCCAGTTCCCCGACTCGGTCAAGCAGGCCGCCAAGGGCGGCGACGGCAAGATCTACGGCGTCCCGATCAGCACCGACACCCGCGGCCTCTGGTACCACAAGGACGTCTTCGCCCAGGCCGGGCTGCCCGTCCCCTGGGAGCCCAAGACCTGGAACGACGTCCTGACGGCCGCCCGGACGATCAAGCAGAAGGTCTCCGGCGTCGTCCCCTTCAGCATGTACTCCGCCAAGATCCACGGTGAGGCCTCGACCATGCAGGGCTTCGAGATGCTCCTGTACGGCACGCCGGGCGGCACCCTCTACGACGACACGCAGAAGAAGTGGGTGGCCGGAGGCAAGAACTTCACCGACGCCCTGACCTTCGTCAACACCGTCTACCGCGAGGAACTCGGCCCCAAGCAGGCCGACGCCCACAACGCCAAGCTCGGCGACAAGATCAACCTTGAGTGGTTCCCCACCGCCAAGCTCGGCATCAACCTCGACGGCGCCTGGGCCTCCTCGGCCTGGAAGCCGGGCGGCGTCAAGCCGTGGCCCGAGTGGACGCAGAAGATCGGCTGGACGCGCATGCCGACGCAGAACGGCGAGGAGCCCGGCGCGGTCAGCATGTCGGGCGGCTGGGTCATGGCCATGAGTTCCTACACCCAACACAAGCAGGAGGCGTTCGACTTCATCACGGTGGCCGCCAACAAGGAGAACTCGATGAGCTACTCGGTGGGCACGGGCGACCTGGCCCCCCGCAAGGACGTGGCCGCCGACCCGAAGTACAGCGCCGACAACCCGAGCGTGAAGTTCTGGACCGACCTGGCCGCGGTCACCCACTACCGCCCGGCCTACGAGGCCTACCCGAAGGTGTCGGCCCAGGTCCAGGAGGCCATGGAGGCGATCACGACGGGCTCGCAGACCCCTGAGGAGGCCACCGCCGCCTACGTCAAGGCGCTGCCCACAGCCGTGGGAGGCGCCGACAAGGTCCTGGCCCGATGACGGTCGCCACCGCGCCGCCATCACCCGCCGTGACGAGCCCGCCGCCGCGCGGCTCGTCACGGCGGGGCCTCCTGCGCTGGCTCCTCCCCCTGGGCCCGGCGTTCGTCCTCCTGGCGCTCTTCCTGGCCGGTCCCATCCTGTGGAGCATCTACATCGCCTTCACGAACGAGACCCTGACCGGCTCCGCCTCGGTGAACTCCCAGTTCGTCGGCCTGGCGAACTTCGTCAGGCTCTTCGGCGACCCGAACTTCCTCAACTCCTTCCTGCTCACGTTCGTCTTCGTCATCGGCTCGGCGGTCATCGGCCAGAACACGCTCGGCCTGATCATCGCCCTCCTCCAGCGCGGCCGGGGCCGCCTCACCCGCAGCGTCGTCAACGGGATCGTGATCGCGGCCTGGGTGGTGCCCGAGGTGGTCGCGGCGGCCTGCTGGTACTCGTTCCTGGCCGAGGAGGGCACGCTCAACTCGGTGCTGGGCATCTCCCAGGAGTGGCTCTACACCGCGCCGATGGTCGCGGTGATCCTGGCCAACATCTGGCGCGGCACGGCCTTCTCGATGCTGGTGTACTCGGCGGCGCTGTCAGAGGTGCCCGCCGACCTGGTGGAGGCCGCCGCCGTGGACGGCGCGAGCCCCGCCCGCCGCCTCCTGCACATCACGCTCCCGCTGATCCGCAGGTCCATCATGGCCAACCTCATGCTGATCACCCTGCAGACGCTGGCCAGCTTCGGGCTCATCTACGCGCTCACCGGCGGCGGTCCTGGCACCGAGAGCCAGACGACGCCGCTGTTCATGTACGAGCAGGCGTTCCGCTACTTCGAGATCGGCTACGGCTCCGCGATCGCCCTGGTCATGCTGGTGATCGGCGCCCTGTTCTCCCTCGTGTACCTGCGGCTGATCAAAGTGGAGGACGCATGACGAAGGAAGTCTCGTGACTAGGTTGGCTGCCAGAGGGGCGGCGTGGCTGGCGCTGGCCGTCATCGCGCTGGCCTTCCTCGGCCCGTTCCTGTGGGTGCTGATCGCCTCGGTCCAGCCGGAGGCCACGCTGGCGGCCAGGCCCACGCTCGAATTCTCCCTGGACAACTTCAAGGCGGTCCTGACCTGGGAGACGATCATCCTGCCGCTGATCAACTCGATCATCATCTCGGGCGCCACGGCCGTGCTGACGGTGCTGGTGGCGGGCCTGGCGGCGTACCCGCTGTCGCGTTACCAGCTGCGCTACCGCCGCCACTTCATGCTGACGCTGCTCTTCACCACGGGCCTGCCGGTGACGGCGATCCTGGTGCCGGTCTACGCCATGTTCTTCCGGTTCCACCTGTACGGCTCCGTGCCGGCGATGGTGTTGTTCCTGACGGCCAGCTCGCTTCCGTTCTCGATCTGGATGATGAAGAACTTCATGGACGGGGTGCCGCTGAGCCTGGAGGAGGCGGCCTGGGTCGACGGCGCGGGCTGGCTGCGCTCGCTGACGACCGTGGTCGGCCCGCTGATGGCCCCCGGGATCGCCGTGGTGGCCATCTTCGTCTTCGTCGGGCAGTGGGGGAACTTCTTCGCGCCGTTCGTCCTGCTGGACGCCCCGGAGAAGCAGCCGGCGGCCGTGACCGTCTTCACGTTCTTCTCGCAGTACGGGCAGGTCGCCTACGGCCAGCTCGCCGCCTTCTCGATCCTCTACACGGCCCCCGCGGTGGTGCTGTACGTCGCCGTCAACAAGTATCTGGCGAGCTCGTTCAGCTTCGCCGGGTCCGTGAAGGGCTGACGCGGCGCGCTCAGCCGTCCACGATGATCGGCCGATCGGGCGGGCCCTCGCGCAGCAGCCTGCCCAGCAGCTCCGGCAGCCCGGCCGGTCGTAACAGGTCCGTCGTGGCGGCCAGCTCGGCCTGGCTCCACCACCGGTGCCCGGTGATCGCGGCCCGCTCCACCTCCTCGAAGCCCGAGGTGTCGACGTCGAAGGCCGGGACCCTGGCCAGGAAGTAGCGCTGCCTGACCTCGTGCGCGACGCCGTCCCGCGACGTCGTCCACGGCCGGCCGCGCCAGACCTCCGGCCCCAGGCGCACCCCCGTCAGGCCGGTTTCCTCCCGTAGTTCGCGCAGGGCCGCCTGTGCGTGGCTTTCGCCTGGGTTGAGGCCGCCGCCGACGGTGAACCAGCGGACGACGTCCGCGCTCCGGGCGGAGAACAACAGCAGCCGGTCGGCGTCGCTCACCAGCACCACCCGTGCGGAGTGCCGAATGGGGATCTTCACCGCCCCAGTATCGGTGTCGCCGCCCCTTAACGTAGATAGTTGAAAGGCGTACGGTTGAGGTATGGCTGCGACTCCGGACACGGTGCACTGGCGCGGCGTGCACCACCTGGCCCTGGTGACCGAGGACATGGACGCCACCGTGCGCTTCTGGCACGGCGTGCTCGACGCCCGCCTGGTCACGACCCTCGCGATCCCCGCGTTCAAGCACTACTTCTTCGAGGTGGCACCGGGCAACACCGTCGCCTTCTTCGAGTACGCCGACCAGCCGCTCGACAGCTTCGCCAAGCCGGCGGGCGTGCCGTACGCGAAGGCGGCGCAGTTCGACCACCTGGCGCTGCACCTGCCGGACGAGGACGCGCTCATCCGGCTGCGCGACCGGCTCAAGGAGCACGGCTGCGAGGTCACCGACGTCGTCGACCACGGTTTCCTGCGCTCGATCTACTTCAGTGATCCGAACGGCATCGCGCTGGAGGCGTCCTGGTGGACGATCGACCCGACGGGGCGGCCGGTCGACTACACCGACGAGCGGCTGTTCGCCGACCCCGACCCGGTGCCGGCCGTACGCGAGCTGCGTGACGACGGCCGTCTGCACCACACGGTCGCCACGCGCCTGGTGGACGGCATCGTCGAGGACCTCAGACGCGAAGGGATCACCCTGGAGCCCTGACGGGCCGATACGTGGAGAAGATCGACCTCGGTGACCGAGTGAAGGGGCTCCTCGCGGAGACAATTCCCTCATGGCACATCGAGTCAAGATCGAGGGCGACCGGTTCCACGCCCGGGTGCCCCGGGGCGCGGTGTACGTCGGCCGCGCCGCGCCGGGGCTCAAGGCCAGCCCGTTCGCCAACCCGCACAGCCTGAGCACGAAGGGCTGCAGAACCTGCGGCGGCCGGGTCCACGACCGGCCGGAGATGATGGAGTTCTACCGCGTCCACCTGCGCGAGCATCCCGAACTCGTCGAGCGGTGCCGCGGCGAGCTCGCGGGCAGGGACCTCGCCTGCTGGTGCCGGCCCGACCAGGAGTGCCACGCCGACGTGCTGCTCGCCGTCGCCGCGGGCCGGGCCCCGTGAAGCGACCTGCCGCTTGACGGACCGGCAAGTCATCGTCTGCGACATGGAGTCCGACAGCCGCAGTGTTTACCGGACGCGGTCGCGAAAAGGGCCCACCCGGATCCCCTGGACACCGGCGCGCGATGTCCAGGGGGAGGCCCGGTCAGGCGCAGGTGTAGCCGGACGGCGTCTGCGTGTCGCCGTTCGGTCTGGTGACCTGGAAGCCGAAGGTGGTGCTCGCGTTCGGGCCCAGGTTGCCGTTGTAGCTCAGGTTCCTGGCCGTGATCGTCTGCCCGCCGGCGGTCAGGGTGGCGTTCCACGAGCCGCTCAGCGTGTGCCCGGCGGGCAGGGTGAAGGTGACGGTCCAGCCGCTGATGGCGGAGGTGCCGGCGTTGGTGACGGTCACGGGCTGCACGACGTACCCGTTGGCCCACTGGTTCTGTACGGTCCCGGTGGCCGTGCAGCCGCCACCGCCGCCTGGGCCCGTCGTCGTGGTGAAGGTGCCCAGGGGCGAGTTCGACGACAGGTTCCCCGCGCCGTCGCGCGCCCGTACATACACCTGGTACTGCGTCGAGGGGCTCAGCCCGGTCAGCGTGATTGAGTTCGTGGTGCTCTGCCCGAGTTGCGGGTCCGTGGTGCCCTGCTCGCGGTAGACGTTGTATCCGGCCAGCCCGCTGCCGCCGCTGTCGGTGGAGGCGGTCCACGTCAGCGTGGCCGAGTTGGAGGTGACGTTGCTCGCGGTGGGCGTGCCCGGCGTGGTCGGCGGCGTGGGGTCGGTGGTGGAGCCGCCCGCCAGCGCGTCGTGCACCGCCGTGTAGGAGGGTTTCTGCTGGTAGCTCTCGTTGTAGATCAGCGCCGCGCCCTGCCCGGAGAAGGTGTCGGGCACCCAGGAGTACTTGTCGGTGAAGCCCCAGATCGTCACGCCGGCGCAGGCGGTGACGGCCAGGCAGGCGTTGACGACGTTGCGGTAGTAGGTGGCCTGGGTGGCGTCCTTGGTGGCGTCTCTGGGCATCTGCATGCGCACGTCCAGCTCGGTGATCCGGACCTGGACGCCGAGGGCGGCGAAGCGCTGGAGGTTCTGCTGCAGGTCGGTCGGGAAGCCGTACTGGATGGCCAGGTGGCTCTGGAAGCCGACGCAGTCGACGGGCACGTTCTGCTGCCGCAGCGACGACACCAGGTTGTACATCGCGGTGCTCTTGGCGTTGATCCCCTCGACGTTGTAGTCGTTGATGCACAGCCGCGCGTCGGGGTCGGCAGCGCGGGCGGCGCGGAAGGCGTCGGCGATGTAGCTCTGGCCCAGTGTGTTGTACCAGAAGGAGGTGCGCATGTTGCCGTTGTCGTCGAAGACCTCGTTCGCCACGTCCCACGAGACCACGCTCGCGTTACTGGCGTAGCGGCCGACGACCTGGCTGATGTGGTTCTGCATCGCCGTGCGCATCGCGGTGGCGCTCAGGCTCTGCACCCAGCCGGGCGTCTGGCTGTGCCACACGAGCGTGTGGCCGTGGACCTGCTGGTTGTTCTGGGTGGCGAAGTTGACGATGGCGTCGGCGCCGGAGAAGTTGAACTGGCCCTGGCTGGGCTCCGTGGCGTCCCACTTCATCGCGTTCTCCGCGGTGACCTGGTTGAACTCGGTGGCCGCGAGGTTGCGGTAGGACGTCTCGTTGGACAGCGGGCCCGTGGCGAGCGCCGCACCGATGAACTTGCCGCGGCCGGCCGCGTGCGTGCGCAGGGGCCCGGACGCTTCGGCGGAGGTGGCGGGCAGGAGGAAGGTTGCCAGCATCCCCGCCACCACGGCGAGGATTTTGACTGAGGACGAACGCACGGACATCTACCTCCGGAGGCAGGCTCTCGATTCCGAAAGTTTCGATCCCGATCGGATCGCACCGCAGACGGTATTGACATGCTGGCATGGGGTCAATGGCGGGTTCACACGCGGAGTAACGCAGCAGTTGGGAGCTAGAAACTATCGGTATAGACATGAAACTTTCACCAATGGGCGTCCCGTTTTCCCCGGTCTAGCGGGACGTACCTACCGGTCGGTACTGTGAATTATCCGGAATAATCGTCTATTGCGGGAGTTCTGCGTATGGCCCTCACGCACGCCCAGGTCACGGCCCAGCTCACCGGCCCCGGCCAGCTCTTCGAGATCGAGGAGATCGGCGACACCGGGGTCCGCACGTGGAAGCACGCCCCCGCCCACTTCCGCGCCCTGCTGGAGATGAGCAGGTTCCACGACGACAAGGTCTTCCTCGTCTACGAGGACGAGCACCTGACGTTCGAGGACGTCTTCCGCCGCGCCGCCACCCTCGCCGGCCGCCTGGTCGAGGAGTACGGCGTGACCAAGGGCGACCGGGTGGCCGTAGCCATGCGCAACTACCCGGAATGGGTGATCTCCTTCTCCGCGGTGCTGGCGGCCGGGGCCATCGCCGTACCGCTGAACGCCTGGTGGACGGAGCCCGAGCTGACCTACGGCGTGCGCGACTCCGGCGCCAAACTGCTGATCGCGGACGGCGAGCGCGCGAGCAGGCTGACCTCGACGGGCGTGCCGCTGATCGTCACCAGGGGCGAGGTCCCGGCGGGGGCGCGCGCGTTCGACGACGTGCTGGGCGAGGTCACCGCCGACGTGCGACTCCCCGACGTCCGGCTCTCCCCCGACGACCCCGCCACGATCTTCTACACCTCGGGGACGACCGGCAACCCCAAGGGCGCGCTGGGCAGCCACCGCAACCTGGGCCAATCCCCCATGACGGTCGCCTACGGCCTCCTGCGCGCGGTGGCCATGGCGGGCAAGGACGTCGCCGCGGCGACGGGCACACGCCGCATCACCCTGCTGACCGTCCCCCTCTTCCACGTCACCGGCTGCTTCTCGGCCATGACCACCACGATGTTCAGCGGCGGCGGCCTGGTGCTGATGTACAAGTGGGACCCAGGGCAGGCCCTGCGGCTGATCGAGCGGGAGAAGGTCACCGCCATGATCGGCGTCCCGACCAGCGCCTGGCAGCTCATGTCCCACCCCGACTTCGGCAGGCACGACCTGAGCTCCCTGACCACCGTCGGCTACGGCGGCGCCCCCGCCCCGCCCAAACTGCTGGAGCGCATCACAGAAAACCTCCCAGAGCGTGCCCCCTCCAACGGCTACGGCATGACCGAGACCACCGCCCTGGCCATCGGCCACGGCGGCGCCGACTACCAGGCCAGGCCCGACAGCATCGGCCTGCCCTCCCCCGTGGTGGACGTGCGCGTGGTCGACCCGATGGGCGAGGAGGTGCCGCCCGGCGAGGTCGGCGAGCTGTGCGTACGCGGCCCGAACGTCATCATGGGCTACTGGAACAAGCCGGAGGCCACGGCGGAGACGTTCGTGGGCGGCTGGCTGCACACCGGCGACCTGGCCAAGATCGACGAGGAGGGGTTCGTCTACATCGTCGACCGGGCCAAGGACATGGTGATCAGGGGTGGGGAGAACGTCTACTGCGCCGAGGTCGAAGCCGCCCTTTTCGAGCACCCGGCCGTGGACGACGCGGCCGTGATCGGGGTGCCGCACGACGAACTGGGCGAAGAGGTCGGCGCGGTCATCCGGCTGGCCCCCGGGCAGTCGGTCACGCCCGAAGGGCTACGGACGTTCCTGGCTGATCGGATCGCCAAGTTCAAGATCCCCGTACACGTCTGGTTCCGCGACACCGAACTGCCCCGCAACCCCGGCGGCAAGATCCTCAAAACCCGGCTGCGCCGCGAAATCCTCGGCCCCTGACCAACCCCCTGATCCGCCTTCCCGACCAAACGCCCAAGCCCGTCCCCTGATCGGCTTTCCGGCCGCACGCCCAGCCCGAGCCCCTGACCCGCCTTCCCAACCGCACGCCCAGCCCCAGCCTCTGATCGGCTTTCCGGCCGCACGCCCACCTGATCCGCCTTCCCAACCACACGCCCAACCGAGCCCTGATTCGCTTTCGCGGCCGTAAGTCTGGCGGCCCGAGTCCCTTTCGGCTTTCCCGGCCGCGCGCCCGGCCTGGTGCCGTACCGGGCGGGCCTCCGCCGCGTCGCGTCCGGCCATCCTCGTCCTCGGCGATCCACGGTGGTGCCGGGCCCCGGCCCGCTCGCACCGGGCCGGGGTGTGCCGAGCTGTCAGGCGCAGGTGTATCCGGACGGCAGGGCGGTGTTCCCGTTCGGGCGGCTCGCCTGGAAGCCGACGCTGGTGGTGGCGGCCCCGGGGGCGAGGGTGCCGTTGTGGGCGACGTTCCTGATGGTCACGCTCTGCCCGCTGACGGTCGCGGTGCCGTTCCACGAGCCGGTCAGCGTGTGCCCGGCGGGCAGGGTGAAGGTGACCGTCCATCCGGTGATCGTGGAGGTGCCGGTGTTGGTGATGGTCAGCGGCTGGACGACATACCCGGTGGCCCACTGGGTCTGCACGGTCGGTGCGGCCGTACAGGCCCCGGTGGGCGTGCCGGGCTGGGTGGTGACCTGCACGGTGTTCGAGACCGGCGAGGTGTTGCCCGCGGCGTCCCGCGCCCTGACCTGGTAGCGGTAGGTGGTGCTCGGGGTCAGGCCCGTGTCACCGTACGAGGTCGTGGCCGAGGTGCCGACCTGGGTGAACGTGCCGCCGCTCGCGCCGGTCGCGCGCAGGAGGTCGTAGCCGGCGACGCCGACGTCGTCCGTCGAGGCCGTCCAGCTCAGGTTCGTGCCGGTGGACGTGGTCCCCGAGGCCGCCAGGCCGGCCGGGGCCGTCGGCGGCGAGGTGTCGCCACCGGTGGCGGCCGTGGTGAAGGTGACCGGTGGCGAGCCGCCGGACAGGTTGCCCGCGCCGTCACGCGCCCGTACGTACACCTGGTACTGCGTCGAAGGGCTCAGCCCGGTGAGCGTGATCGAGTTCGTGGTGGACTGGCCGAGCTGCGGGTCGGTGGCGCCCTGCTCGCGGTAGACGTTGTAGCCCGCCAGGCCCGACCCGCCCTGGTCGGTGGAGGCGGCCCAGGTCAGCGCGGCGCTGGTGGCGGTCACGTTCGAGGCGGTGGGGGTGCCCGGCGTGCTCGGCGGGGTGGTGTCGCCGGAATCGCCGAGTGCCGGGGTCTGCCAGTCTCTCCATTCGGCCAGATTGCCGCTCGCCCTGGACGAGATCCTCATCGCGCCGGGAGCGTTGCCCGTCTTCAGCAGGAACTTCTGGATGCTCTGCTGCAACGGGGTCCGCCATTCTGGCCTGTTGGCGCAGTGGTTGCCGTCCTGGATGTCGGACCAGTACGTGATGTTGTCCCCCGCCCCGAGCGCCTTGTAGACCTCCGCCCCGCCCAGGGCCGCCACGCTAGCGGATCGGGGACCCAGGTTGGTGATGTGTGGATTGTCCATGATGAACAGCCCACGCGGCGCGACCATGGCCACCATCTCGTGCGTGTCCACCGGCAGCCTGGTCGGGCTGCTGGTGAAGGAGCCGAAGGCGTCGCCGAGCCACGGCTGCTCTCCGTACGCGCTGCTCAGGCTCTGGGCGCCCTCGCCCGGAATCCCGCGGAAGATGGGCACGCCCGCGCTGCCCGACTCGATCGGCATGGTCAGGGCGATGCGCTGGTCGAACGCGCCGGTCACGAAGGCGCCCTTGCCGAACCGCGAGCATCCCGTGACGCCGGTCGCGTCCGCTCTGAGAATGGCGCCGTCCGACTGCTCGATGACGTCGATGATCCGGCTCACGCCCCAGCCCCAGGCGAGCAGCAGCCCCGTGCTGCTCGACGAGCCGTAGATGCTGTAGAAGGCGCCCTGCTTGTTGTTTCTCGGGGTGCCCTCACGCCCGACCGCGTAGGGGTCGTAGCTGATGACGGCGGCGCCGGCCGCTTGGATGGCGGCCGTGTCCGCGCCGAACCCGCCCAGGACGACGATGGCGGGGAAGGGCCCTGGACCGCTCGGCAGGGACACGCTCGCCGAGAAGGAGGCGCTTTTGCCGTTGTGGTTCACGTTCACGGTGATGCCGGTTCTGGAGACCGTCCCCGTGACGCTCGACGGCTTGACCGGCTTGTCGCCGTAGACGAACTTCTCCGCCAGCCTTTTGATCTCCTCCCGCCGGCACCGCCACTCGGACCTGGCGGAGATGCGCGTCCCGTCGAGCTTCCTGAACGGGTCGGGCAGCCTGGCGTCGGTGGGTAAGGATCCCGCGTCGGGCAGGCCGGGCACCACGCAGTCGGCGCCCTCGTTCTCGACTCCAGCGGCCGCGGCGGCCTGGGTGGTTGCTCCCGTCACCGCTCCGGCGAGCGAGAGCGTCGCCGCCATCGCCAGCGCGACGGCCCTCGAACGGATCTTGGAGCGAGCCAAGCTGGTGATCACTGGGGCTC
Source organism: Nonomuraea purpurea (assembly GCF_042650645.1). Taxonomy (NCBI): domain Bacteria; kingdom Bacillati; phylum Actinomycetota; class Actinomycetes; order Streptosporangiales; family Streptosporangiaceae; genus Nonomuraea; species Nonomuraea purpurea. Next base: position 298,343 of record NZ_JBHSBI010000009.1, on the reverse strand, counting down.
TCCCTTCCGGGTGGGATGTTGGCGATCAGTCTGGGAATCCGCTCGAAACATGTCAACGAAGAGCCGAAATATTTCAAGGACCGACGTATCATCACCCATCTGATCTGGCCATACAGCAACACCGCCACAGAAACTTTCGGAAGGCGCTGATTCGACCCCGTCGCGCGGCCATTACCTGGCGCGTAATCGCGGCCCCTACAAGGTGACTGGCATCGTTCAGGTGTCAGCACGAACCACGCGAGGAGCCCCAAATGACCGCACTGACCGTCACCGCCGACCGGACCAAGTTCCTGCGCCTCGTGCTGGCCGCCGACGCCATCGTCACCGGCGGCAACGGGCTGGTCTACCTGGCCTTCGCCACCCCCGTCAGCACCCTGCTCGGCCCCGACGCGGCCCTCCTGCGCGGGATCGGGATCTTCCTCCTCGTGTACGGCGCCGCCGTCGGCCTGGTCGCCGCCCGCCGCTCGATCAGCCTCGCCGCCACCAAGGCCGCGATCGCCCTGAACGTCGTCTGGACCCTGGGCAGCATCGCGGCCGTGGTCACCGGCGTGGCGGACTTCACCACGATCGGCGCCATCTGGGCCATCGCCCAAGCCCTGGTGGTCGGTGTGTTCGCCGAACTCCAGATCATGGGCCTCCGCAAGATCCGCGACTGAACAAGGAACCGACCATGAACCTCGTCGAACGCTACGTGGCCGCCTGGAACGAAACCGACCCGGCCGCCCGCGCCAAGGCCGTGGCCGAGCTCTGGACCGAGGAAGGCACCTACACCGACCCACTCGCCGACGTGGCCGGACACGCCGCCATCGCCGCCGTGATCGAGGGCGCGCAGGGCATGTTCCCCGGCCTGGTGTTCACCCCCGGCGACCTGTACGACGCCCACCACCACATCAGCAGGTTCACCTGGCATCTCGGTCCCGAGGACGGAGAGCCGGTCGCGACCGGTTTCGACGTGGTGGAGCTGGCCGAGGACGGCCGGATCCGCAGGGTCCTCGGCTTCCTCGACAAGGTCCCTGCCGCCTGACCGCTCCGCGAGGCCCCCGCTTCCGGTCGGGGGCCTCACCCTTACCGGAAATAGGTTTGCCCGGAACCCGTCCGCCGTCCGAGAATCGGACCTCGTGCTCCGTGGACTGAAACGCCTCCTCCGCCACCTGGTGCTCGATCTGAGCCCGCTGCGGGATTCGCGCGACTACCGCCTGCTTTTCTCCTCCGGCGTCATCACGATGTTCGGCACGATGATCACCATGGTGACCATCCCGTTCCAGGTGAAGGAGCTGACGGGCTCCTATCTGGCGGTCGGGCTGGTGAGCCTGGCGGAGTTCGTGCCAATGGTGGTGTGCGGCCTGTGGGGCGGGGCGATCGCCGATTCTCTCGACCGCCGCAAGATCATCGTCCTGAGTGAGCTGGGCCTGCTGATCACCTCGGCGGCCCTGCTGATCAACGCGCTGCTCCCTGACCCTCAGGTCTGGGTCGTGTACGTGGTGGGCGCCCTCGCCACGGGCATCGCCTGCCTGCAGCGCCCCAGCCTGGAGGCCGTGCTGCAACAGGTGGTCAAGCACGAGCAGCAGAGCGCGGCGGCGGTGCTGTCGAGCCTGCGCTGGAACTTCGGCGCCATCGCGGCCCCGGCCCTCGGCGGCCTGCTGGTCAGCGCCTTCGGCGCGGCGGCGGCGTACGGCGTGGACACGGCCACCTTCGTGCTGTCGCTGGCCCTGCTGTGGCCGATCAGGTCGCTGCCGCCCGCCGCCGACGCCGCGCCCGCGTCGCTGAAGTCGCTGGTCGAAGGCGTGCGGTACGCGGTGGGCCGCCGCGACCTGATGGGCACGTACCTGGTGGACATGGCCGCCATGGTGTTCGCGATGGGGACGGCGCTCTTCCCGTTCCTGGCCGACGAGCTGCGTGCGCCGCAAGCGCTCGGGCTGCTGTACTCGGCCGCCGCGGTGGGCGCCCTGATCGCCTCGCTCACCGGAGGCTGGACGGCCCGCGTGCAACGCCACGGCCTCGGCGTGATCGTCGCCGCCGTGCTCTGGGGCGCCGCCGTCGCCCTCTGCGCTCTGGCCCCCAACATCTGGCTCCTGATCGTCTGCATCGCCCTCGCGGGTGCGGCCGACATGATCAGCGGCATCTTCCGCATGACGATGTGGAACCAGACGATCCCGCCGGAACTGCGGGGGCGACTGGCGGGCATCGAACTGCTCTCGTACGCCAGCGGCCCGATGCTGGGCAACACCAGGGCCGGCTTGATGGCCGACCTCGGCGGCACCCGCTTCTCCCTCGGGGCGGGCGGCCTGCTGTGCGTCGCCGCCGTCCTCGGCCTGGGCTCCACGATGCCGAAGTTCCGCCGCTACGACGCCAGAACCGACGAGCACGCCCTGGCGGAGAAGGCCCGCCGACAGGCCGAAGTGACAACGGCCTCACATCCCTGACCACCGCCCACGCCCGACGATCACCGAATCACGAACCCACACCTCACTCACCCTGCGGGGCCACTCGCGCAGGCGCCGGGGCCGCGGCGGCCAGACGGGCTGGCGGCCGCCGCCCGGCGGGGGCCCGACGACCACCAGATCACCGAGCCACGTCTGACGGCCCGCCGCACAGCCGACCCCTGGCCCACCGAGCCATCGGGCGCGACCGGCTACCTCTTCTCCGCCTTGGCGAACGCGCGCAGCGCCTCGGCATCGGAGTAAACGTTGAGCACGTACTCCCCCACCCACTCCTCGATCCCCTCGAACCCGCTCTCCGCCACCAGCCGCTCCCCCGCCGCAACCGCGTCGTACGGCGTGTTCCGCAGCGTGACCGCCCCCGTCTCCCCGTCCAGCAGCGCCCAGTGCGCCCCGGTTCTCCCGTACGGCATCCCGACGGACCCCGGATTGACCACCAGCACCCGATCGGCCAGCCGTACGAACGGCATGTGCGTGTTGCCCAAGACGACGGTGTCGGCGCCCTCCCCCGCCAGCACCTCCCCCCACCGCTCCAGCGAGCTGTCGACGAGGATCATCTCCTCGTCGCTTCGCGGCGTGGCGTGCACGAACAACGTCGTCCCCAGGCGCCCCAGCTCCACCATCTGCCGATCGGGCAACGCGGCCAGCAACTCGACCTGGTCGCCCCGCAACCGCTCGGCCGCCCACTGACTGACGGCGTACTCGCTCGGCTTCCCCCGAACCACCTCCACCAGCTCCCTGTCGGCATTTCCGTTCACCCACAGCGCCCGCTCCCCCAGCGAAACGAGCACATCAAGCGTCTCGACCGGCATCGGCCCCGCGGCCATGTCCCCGGTGAGCACGACCAGATCGGCCCCTGCCACCTCTGGCTCGCCCAGCACCGCCTCCAGCGCGGGCAACACCCCATGAATGTCAGACAACACAGCGATTCGCATGCCACCAACTCTCCCCCACCCCGCGTGGCCCAGGACCCTCTGTTCGCGACCGACGAACGTATTCAGCTCATAACAGAACGTGATGCCATGAGATTGCGTAGCGTTGGGGCATGACAGCCGAAGCGGTGATCCCGGAGATGACGTCTTCCTCGCTGCCCGACTGGGTCTTCCCGCCACCGGGAGGCTTCGCCGCAGAAGCTCTCGATCACATTCCGGATTTGCCTGCGCACACAGAGTTGATTGATGGAAGCTTGGTGTTCGTGCGTCCTCGAGCGTCCTTCCACACGCTGCTAGTCGATCTTCTGACCGTTGCTCTCCGCCAAGCGGCTCCCGCACGCATGAGGGTGCGCCGCGAGATGAGTCTCATCCTCGCCAAGGCTCAACGGCCCGAGCCCGACCTCATGGTCATCAAAACCGAGGCGGTCCGTGGGAACGACGACACCTACTACAAAGCCGGGGACGTCGTCCTGATTGTCGAGGTCGTATCGCCTGAGTCGAAGGTCCGCGATCATCGACGTAAGCCTCAGCTCTATGCCGAAGCTGGCATATCGCATTTCTGGCTAATCGAGAAGAATTCCGGCGGGCCAACGGCGTACGTCTACGAACTGGACCCCGTCACCCGTTCCTACGTGATCACCGGCATCCACCGTGACCGGCTGAAGCTCACCGTCCCCTTCGACCTCGACATCGACCTCACCGAGATCGACGACCTCTGAGCTCAGCCCGCCTCGCGCCACCCCTCGTACCGCTCCACCAGCTCATCCACCTTGCCCAGCGCCCCTTCGTCGAGCCCTTCGGCCACGACCAGCCACTGCGCGTCCTCGGCGTCGTCCTCCCCCGCGAGCGTCTCCCGCACCACCCTCGGCACCCCGAGCGAAGGAAACCACTCCCCCAGCGTCTCAGCGACCTCTTCCGCGTCGTCGCGCTCGCTGAACACCAGTAGCTGTCTCATGCGTCCGCATTCTAAAACCCACGAAAGGGGCCGGCTCCGCACCGGCCCCTCCCGCTCAGGAGCTCCGCAGTTGGGCGCCCACGCGATCGGCCGCCATCGCCACCGCGGCGTCCCGCGCCGCCGTGGTCTCCTCGACCGTCAGCGTGCGGTCGGCGGCCCGGAACCGCATCGAGTAGGCCAGCGACTTGTTCCCCTCGCCCACCTGCTCACCGGCGTAGACGTCGAACAGCCGGATCGACTCCAGCAGCTCTCCCGCCCCGTCGCGCAGGGCGGCCTCCACGTCGGCGACCGGCGTGAAGTCGGGGACGATCAGCGCCACGTCCTGGGTGGCCACCGGGTAGGCCGACACCTTGGGCGTCTCGACGGGGCCGGGCATGAGCGACTCCAGCCGCGACAGCTCCAGCTCCATGGCCGAGGTCCTCGGCGGCAGCCCGTACGCCTCGATGACCCTCGGATGCAGCTCGCCCGCGTGACCCACCAGGGTGTCGCCGGCGTAGAGGGCGGCGCACCGGCCGGGGTGCCAGGGTTCGTGCTGGTCGGCGCTGATCGACAGCTCGACCCGCGACTCGGCCGCCACCAGCCGCGCGGCCTGCACCGCGTCGGCCCATGAGGCCTGACGGCCGCCGCCCCACCAGCCGGAGCGTTCGAATTCTCCGGTCAGCACGACGGCGACCCGCAGCGGCTGGTCGGGCAGCGCGGCCTCGATCGAGGCCAGCTCTTCCGCGGTGGGCCTGCGCTCGACGCCCAGCACGGGGGCGACCTTGGGGGCGTTCTCGCGCGGCCGGTAGACCGACCCCGTCTCGAACAGCGCCACGTCGGCGAACCCGCGCCCGACGTTGCGCACGAGAGTCTTGAGCAGCCCGGGCAGCAGCGTCGTGCGCATGAGCGGCTCCTCCTCCGACAGCGGGTTGGCCAGCCGCATGGCCTGGCGTCGCGCGTCGTCGGCGGGCAGCAGCAGCTTGTCGAAGTCGTCGCCGCTGATGAACGGGTAGTTCAGCACCTCGACGTAGCCGCCCCCGGCCAGCGCCCTGCCGACCCGCCTGTGCAGCCGCTGGCCCTCAGTGAGCCCGGCCCCGGCCGGCGCGGAGGGCAGCTCGGACGGCAGGTTCTCGTAGCCTTCGAGCCGGATGACCTCTTCGGCCAGGTCGTTGGGGTCGGTGAGGTCGGGGCGCCACGACGGCGGCGTCACCGTGATCATGTCGTCGCCGTTGACGGCCAGCCTGGCCGCCAGCGCGCCGCCGGTCACGACCCCGGTCGGGTCGGCGCCGCCCTTGCGCACAGCCGGGTCGTCGCCGTCGACGACGACGCAACCGACCTGTTCGAGGCGGGAGACGACGGTCTCCTTGGAGTAGGTCACCCCGGCCACCCGGCTCGGGTAACCGGCCGGGATCGCGATGCGCGCGGGCTCCACGTCGACCTGGGCGTGCGTGACCCCGGGCTCGACGCTCGCGCCGCCCAGCTCGGCCAGCAGCTGCACGGCCCGCCACGAGGCGACCAGCGGCAGCTCCCGGTCAACGCCGCGTTCGAACCGCTTGGACGCCTCCGACACCAACCCGTGCCTGCGCGACCCGCGCGAGGTGCCGGTCGCGGAGAAGTGGGCGGCCTCGATGACGATGTCGGTGGAAGCGTCGGAGATCTCGGTCTTCAGGCCGCCCATCGTGCCGGCCATCGAGATCGGCCCGGACTGGTCGGTGATGAGGATGTCGTCGGGGTCGAGCTCGCGGACCACGTGGTCGAGCGTCTCCAGGCGCTCACCCGGCCTGGCCCGGCGCACGACGATCTCGCCGTCCAGCGTGGACCGGTCGAACGCGTGCAGCGGCTGCCCCAGCTCCAGCATCAGGTAGTTGGTGATGTCGACGGCCAGCGACACGGGCCGCAGACCGGCGCGCGTCAGGCGTACCCGCATCCAGAGCGGACTCTGCGCGGCCGGGTCGAAGCCGCGGACCTCGCGCAGCACGAACCGGTCGCACGCGGTCGGGTCGCCGATCGAGGCCGGCCACGCCGGGCCGGTCGCGGCGGGCGGCTCGACGTCGGCGGGGTCGCGGAAGGCCACCCCGAACGCCGTCGCCGCCTCACGCGCCACGCCCCTGATCGACAGCGCGTAGCCGATGTCGGGCGTGATCTCCAGCTCGATCACGTCGTCGCGCAGCCCGAGCAGCTCGACCACGTCGGTGCCGATCGGGGTGTCGGCGGGCAGCACCATGATGCCGTTGTGGTCGTCGCCCAGCCCGAGCTCCCGCTCGGAGCAGATCATGCCTTCCGACATGCGCCCGTACGTCTTGCGCGAGCCCACCTCGAACCCGCCGGGCAGCACGCCACCGGGCAGGACGACGGGCACCCGGTCGCCGGCCTGGAAGTTCGTGGCGCCACAGACGATCATCCGGGGCGTCGCCTCGCCGGTCTCGACCTTGCAGTGCCTGATCGGCTTCTTGAACCCGGACAGTTCCTCGATCTCGAGCACCTCGCCGACGACGACGTTCTTGACGTCGTGGCCGTGCGAGGTGATCGACTCGAGCTTGAGCCCGGCCGCGGTGAGCTTGTCGGCCACTTCGTGGGCCGTGACCGCCGGGAGATCGACGTACTCCCGCAGCCAGGAAAGCGGGACCTTCATCAGATCTCCATTCCGAACGGGAGGGTGAAGCGCATGTCGCCCTCGACCATGTCACGCATGTCCTCGGCGTTGTGGCGGAACATCAGCGTCCGCTCGATGCCCATGCCGAAGGCGAAGCCGGAGTAACGCGACGGGTCGACCCCGCACGCCACCAGCACGCGGGGGTTGACCATGCCGCAGCCGCCCCACTCGATCCAGCCCTCCGACTTGCAGGTGCGGCAGGGCGGGTTGCCCGGCACGGCGGATGCGCCGCGGCAGACGAAGCACTTGAGGTCCATCTCGGCGGACGGCTCGGTGAACGGGAAGTAGTTGGGCCGGAACCGGGTCGTGATGCCCTTGCCGAACATCACCTCGGCGAACCGGTCGAGCGTTCCCTTGAGGTGGGCCATCGTCAGGCCCTCGTCGACGGCCAGCCCCTCGGTCTGGTGGAAGACCGGGGTGTGGGTGGCGTCGAGCTCGTCGGTGCGGAACGTCTTGCCCGGGGAGATCACGTAGACCGGCAGCTCGCGCTGGAGCAGCGCGCGGATCTGCACCGGCGAGGTCTGCGTGCGCAGCACCATGCCCGACTCGGTGGACTCGACGAAGAACGTGTCGTGGTCGGAGCGGGCCGGGTGGTCCTTGGCGATGTTGAGAGCGTCGAAGTTGAACCACTCGCCTTCGAGGTCGGGCCCCTCGGCCACCTCGTAGCCCATGGCGACGAAGGCGTCGGCGATGCGTTCCTGCAGCGTGGTCAGCGGGTGGCGGGCGCCGTGCGGCCGCCGGTCCCAGGCAAGGGTGACGTCGACGCTCTCCTCGATGAGCACCCGCGCGTCGCGCTCGGCCTCGAGCTCGGCCTGGCGGGCGGCCAGCGCCTCGTTGATCGTCTTGCGGGCGCCGCCGACGCGCTTGCCCGCCTCGGCGCGGGCGGCCGGCGGCAGGGCGCCGATCTCGCGGTTGGCCAGGGCGATGGGCGAGCGGTCACCCGCGTGCGCCAACCTGGCCTGCTTGAGTGCGTCGAGGCTGTCGGCCGCCTTGATCGCCGCGAGGGCGTCGGCCTCCATGCGGGACACCTCGTCGGCATGCAACGGTGTCACCTCGACGGGGTCGTAGTCAGACAAGAGTGAGCTCCGTATCCAGGGCTTGAGCGGAAAAGAGTCTAGTGGGACCCGCCCACCGGGCCGACTCGTCAGACAGCCGCGAAGTCGGGTGTGCCGGTGGGCACGGTAAATCGGAACTCCGCCCCGCCCTCGGGCGCCCGCTGCACGATGATGGTGCCGCCGTGCGCCTCGACCAGGCCCTTGACGATGAACAGGCCGAGCCCGGTGCCACCGCGCCTACGGCTGTTGCCGCCCCGCCAGAACTGCCTGAAGACGCGCGGAGCCAGCTCGGGCTCGATGCCCTCGCCCTCATCGCGCACCGACACGGCGACTCCCCATCCGACGGACTCGATCTCGATTGTCACAGTGCCACGCCCGTGGCGCAGCGCGTTTTCCACCAGGTTACCCAGAATCTGGTCGATCTTGTCCTGGTCGAGCCACATCTCGGGCAGGTCGTCGCCGGCGATCAGCTTGAAGCGCTCCTCGGCCTCGCCGGCCGCGACCCGGCCCGCGATGAGCCGGCGTGTCCTGGCGGAGATGTCGACGACCTGGCGGCGTACCTCCAGCCGCCCCGACTCGATGCGCGAGACGTCGAGCAGCTCGGTGATGAGCCTGGTGACGCGGTCGGCGTCGTTGTTGACGGTTTCGAGCATGACGCGCTTCTGCTCGTCGGTGAAACGCGTCCATTTGGCCAGCATGGTCGCCGTGAACCCCTTGACGCTGGTCAGCGGCGAGCGCAACTCGTGAGCCACGGTCGAGACCAGGTCGGCGCGGCTGCGTTCGAGCCGGGCGCGGGCACCGCCGTCGCGCAGGGTGATCGCGACGCGCTCGACCTCGCCGCCGCGCTCGGGCTCGCGGACGAGCCTGGCGGCGACGTAGAGCTCCTGGCCGCCCGGCAGGTGCAGCGGCCGCTCCGGCACTCTGCTGCGCGTACGCAGCCCGCCCTCCGGGTCGAGGGCCTTCCACCACTCGCGCCCGTCATGATCCCGGAACGGGAACACGTCGTTCATCTGCCTACCGACCGCGCGCTCCATGGGGACGCCCGTCAGCCTCGAGGCGGCCCGGTTGACCGCCACCACACAGCCGAACCTGTCGGTCACGATGAGGCCGTCGGGAAGGTCGTCGATGGCTATCGTGCACGCGGCCGCTACCACTCGACCGTCGGTGTCTGCGCCGTGCACGACCTCGCCTCCTCCGCCTACAACGCCGACAATAGCGGGTTTCCACCGGGCTAGGGCACTCGCTGCGCCCTGGCCGAGGAGTAAAGGCATACCGCCGCCGCGGTGGCCAGGTTGAGGCTCTCAGCCTGTCCGTAGATGGGCACTCTGACCACATCGTCCGCCTCGGCGAGCACCTCCTCCGGCAGTCCCCATGCCTCGTTGCCGAAGATCCAGGCCGTCGGACCTGAAAGATCGACATCGTCGAGCGTGTGCTTGCCCGTGCCGTCCGCCGCCAGCACGCGCAGCCCCCGCTCCCTCAGTTGACGCACGGCGGCGCCGACCGGTGCACCGATGACGACGGGAAGATGGAACAGACTTCCCACCGAGGCGCGCACACACTTGCCGTTGTACGGATCGACGGAGGCGTCGGTGAACACCACCGCGTCGGCCCCCGCCGCGTCGGCCGCCCGCATCACGGTGCCGGCGTTGCCCGGGTCGCGTACGTGGGCCAGCAGCGCCACCAGGCTGGGCGTGCCCTTCAGCGCCTCCTCCAGGGGCACGTGCACCAGCTCGCAGACCGCCACCAGCCCCTGCGGGGTCACGGTCTGGGACAGCTCCGACATGACCTCGCCACTGGCCCGGTGGATCGGGACGCCCTTGAGCGTGGCCTCGGTGATCAGCTCGGGATGGCGCAGCTCGGCCTCGGCCGTGCTGAACAGCTCCAGCGTGACGCCGTCGAGCCTGAGCGCCTCGCGCACGGCCTGCGGCCCCTCGGCCAGGAACCTGCGGTCCTGTTCCCTGAAGGCCCGCTTGGTGAGCCGCCTGGCCGCCTTCACCCGCGGCGACCTCACATTGGTCAGCTCAGACCCCGCCATGCTCTCCCCCTGGTACATACGGCAAAGGGCCCACCGTCAGCGGTGGGCCCCGTTACCGATGAGAAACCTGCCGGGCAAACTGCCACCACGGCCTCAACCGGGCACGCGGAGGGACGGCAGGCCAAAGAACAGGTTTCCCGTCGGTCAAGACTGTTTTCAGCTCGCGGCCGGAGCGTTCACGTTCGCCGGGAGCGCCTTCTTGGCGGCCTCGACGAGCGTGGCGAAGGTCTGGCTGTCGTTGACCGCGAGGTCGGCGAGGATCTTACGGTCGACCTCGATGTTGGCCAGACGCAGACCCTGGATCAGGCGGTTGTAGGTCATGCCGTTCTGACGGGCGGCGGCGTTGATGCGCTGAATCCACAGACGACGGAAGGCGCCCTTGCGGTCCTTGCGGTCCCGGTAGGCGTACGTCATCGAGTGGAGCATCTGCTCCTTGGCCTTGCGGTAAAGACGTGACCGCTGGCCACGGTAACCGCTCGCCCTTTCGAGGACGACCTTGCGCTTCTTCTTGGCGTTGAGCGCCCGCTTCACGCGTGCCATGTTTCTTCTCCCCGGGGGTTCGCGCTACTTGGCGAGCAGTTTCTTGATCTTCTTGGAATCGGCGTCGGAAAGGACGACCTCGGACTTGAGACGGCGCGTCAGCCTGGACGACTTCCACTCGTTGTAGTGCGCACGATTGGCACGGCGACGCTTGATCTTGCCGGAACCGGTGACCCGGAACCGCTTTTTCGCACCGCTGTGCGTCTTCATCTTCGGCATGTCGCCGTCTCTCCTCGTTTCGGTCGTGCCTCTGACCGGGCCGGTGCTGGCCGACCCGGTAGCGGCGTCTTCGTCTGCCGGTGGCGTAATCGGGGTGCTCTGTAAGGCTAACCCCAACCGCGGGTCATGCTTCCTGTACGGAAGCTTCCTCCTGTACGGAAGCGTCCTCGCTGCCACGCTGAGCCTTGGCTGCGGCCTTTTCGGCCTTGGCCTCGGCTTTCTTCTTGTGCGGACCGATCACCATGATCATGTTACGGCCGTCCTGCTTGGCGTGGGACTCCACGAACCCCAGCTCCTGAACGTCGTCCGCCAGCCGCTGCAGCAGCCGGAAGCCGAGCTCGGGCCGGGACTGCTCGCGTCCACGGAACATGATCGTGACTTTGACCTTGTCCCCCGCCTTGAGGAACCGCACCACGTGACCCTTCTTGGTCTCGTAGTCGTGCGGGTCGATCTTCGGCCGGAGCTTGATCTCCTTGATGATCGTGTGCGCCTGATTCTTGCGCGCCTCGCGCGCCTTCATCGCGGACTCGTACTTGAACTTGCCGTAGTCCATGAGCTTGCACACGGGCGGTCGAGCCGTGGCCGCGACCTCGACGAGGTCGAGGTCGGCCTCCTGGGCGAGCTTCAGGGCGTCGTGAATGGAGACGATGCCTACCTGCTCGCCGTTCGGGCCCACGAGGCGAACCTCGGGAACTCGGATACGCTCGTTGATGCGGGGCTCAGTGCTGATGGGGCCTCCTAGGTTTGCGATCCCTACGTGCTCGTCGTACGGGGAGCCCCTCGCTGAACGCGAAAAGCCCCGCACGTCGCGCATGCGGGGCCACTGAGCTCTTCGGCTTCGTGGCCTTTGAGCTCCCCGGAGTAGTCCGGCGTGATCCTGGACCCGGCCGCCTTCTGGCGACTCAGGTGGGAGGGAGACCTCCGCTTGCGCGTCCAGCAAGGCATGCCGGACCGATCAGGGAGCTACATTACCACAACCACGCAGCATGCTCGAATCATCCCCGCAGGCCAAGGTCGCCACGATAAACTTCTGTCCAGAATAGACAGAAAGGGGCCGCATGACCACAAGAACCGCAGAAGCGACAAAGTGGCAGCTCCAGGAGGCCAAGCAGCGCTTCAGCGAAGTCGTCAGGAAGGCCCAGGACGAGGGCCCGCAGATCGTCACCAGGCATGGAAAGGATGTGGCGGTCATCCTCGATATGGAGGAGTACCGCCAACTGAAGGGGAAGCAACCAGACTTCAAGGAGTTCCTGCTGTCAGGACCCGACCTGAGCGAGCTCGACCTCACCCGCGACAAGAGCACCGCGATGAGGGAGATCGACTTCGAGGGCATCGAGTGAGCTACATCCTGGACACCAATGTCGTTTCGGAGATGACCAAGCGCACCAGAGACAACAATGTGCAGGCCTGGCTCGACACCATCACCGGCCCCGACATCTACCTGAGCGTCATGGTGTTCGGCGAAATCCGCAAAGGCGTGGAGATTCTGCGCCGCCGCGACCCGATGCGGGCGGACACCTACGAGTCATGGCTCGGCCGGCTGCAGCACGAGTTCAGGACCCGGGTCCTGCCGGTAACCGTCGCCGTGGCGCAGGAATGGGGTCGGCTCCACGCCATCCGGCCGCTGCCCATCGTCGACGGGCTCATCGCCGCCACCGCCCGTACGCACGACTGGGTCCTTGTCACACGCAACGTGAAGGACTTCACTGGGCTTGACGTGAAGACGATCAATCCGTTCGACTGGCCGACCGCCTGAAAATCTCGGCCTCACCGGCCGCGCGCATGGCCTCCACCGGCACATCGGTGCGGCCGGTCATCAGCTCCACCTGTCGCACCGCCTGGTGCAGCAGCATCGCGAACCCCCCGACCACCGTGCCGCCCGCCTCCAGAACGGCCGTCGCCGCGTGCGTCGGCCAGGGCGAGTACACCACGTCGAACAGCGCGGGCACCCCCGCCAGCCGGTCGGCGTAGGCGTCGGCCGCCCCGCCCGGCAGCGTGGACACCACCAGATCCACCCCGGTGAAGGCGTCGAGTTTGTCGAAGGTCTCCACCGCCAGCGCCACGCCCAGCCGCTCGGCCACCTCTGCCGTCTCTCCGGCCCTGGACGGATCGCGTACCAGCAGGGTCGCCGAGAACAGCCCGAGGTTGCGCAGCGCCGCCAGCGCGGAGGCGGTGTCCGCCCCTCCGCCGAGCACGGTCGCCGACCGTGGCGCCGGCACCCCCGCCTCCGCCAGCGCCTGCTCGATGCCGTAGACGTCGGTGTTGTCGCCGTGACCCCGCCCGTCGCGGAACACCAAGGTGTTGGCCCCGCCGACCTCGACGGCCAGCTCGGACACGGTGTCGAGCAGGGGCAGCACGGCCCGCTTGAGCGGCATCGTCAGCGACAGGCCCGCCCAGGCGTCCCCGTCGCCGGGCTCCTGCCCGCGCACCGGCACCAGCTCCCGCATCAACCCCGGCAGCCGCGCCTCATCGCACTCGAACGCCTCGTAACGCCAGTCGTCGAGGCCCATGGCCTCGTAGGCGGCCCTGTGCAGGTACGGCGAGAGCGAATGACCGATGGGCGATCCCATCACCGCAGCGCGCATCCCCCACTCCTTCCGAACAGCACGACCTTACGCCAACCCCACCCCCGCAAACGCCCCTCGGCCCAACACCCGGATACCGCTCCCGCCCGCCCAACGACGGACCCGGCCCTCGAACGGGCCTCCCACCGGGCAGCTCCCCACGCAATGGTTCCCCCCAAGGGTGAGCTCCTGGGGCGGTCGGCGAGGGGAGGGCGGCACCACGGCGCGGCACGACCCCCGGCGCGGCCACCGCTCGGCACGGTGACGAACCAGCGAGACCGTCCAAACGGCACCGGGGTGGGTAGGCGGGCTCCGAGCGCCGGGTCGGCGAAGCCGTCGCGGCTCGCGGCGGCCGGGGCCCAGCCCTCAGCCGCCGCTGCACCCGGCAACCGTCAGCCCCACTCGCGACGTCCCGGCCAACCGTCAACGGCCGCCCAGGAACCCAGTGGCCACCACGGTGCCCGGGGAGCCATCAAAGCCGCCACCGCGTCCAGACGGCCGTCGGCAGCCACCCCGCCCGGATGCCCGGCCCGGCCTTCACGCCGCCCGGGCGCGGCCGGTCGTCAGTTGCCGTTGGCCTTGTATTTGGCCAGCAGCGCCGCAAATTCCGCGTCTGTGGTGGCGAACTCGGTGACGTTGCTCCTCTTCGGGTCGGTGGCGACGAAGAAGAGCCAGGACCCCTTCTCCGGATTCAGCGCCGCCTCGATGGCGTGGTCACCCGGGTTGGCGATCGGCCCAGGCGGCAGGCCGAGGTGCCGGTAGGTGTTGTACGGATGATTGATCTTCGTCTCCGCGTCGGTGGCGGCGTGGCCGTTCTTCTTCAGCGCGTACATGATCGTGCTGTCCATCTTCAGCTCCATCTCCGGCTCGTGGTTGAGCCGGTTGTAGATGACCCTGGAGATCTTCCCCATGTCCTCGTACCGACCGGCCTCGGCCTGGATGATGCTGGCGATGATGATGATGTCGCGCGGCGAGCGCCCGAGCGCCTTGGCGCCGTCCTCGATGTCGTACTGCTCCGCCGTCTGTTTGAAGCGCTCGACCATCGCCGCCAGCATCTGCTTCGGCGTGGTCTTCGGCTGGAACCGGTAGGTGGCGGGGAAGGCGTACCCCTCCAACTTGCCTCCGGCGTAGGAGGGCAGGTCGAGCGCGTCGGTGTCCTTGGCCGCGGCCTGGAACTCCTTGACCGGCTTGCCGGTCTGCTCGGCGAGCTTGGCGAGGGTGTCGGACAGTCGCCAGCCTTCCGGGATCCTCGCCTGGACGAGCAGTTGGTTCTGCGGGGAGAGCATCGCCACCGCGCTGGCGGCCGACATCTTCTTACGCAGCTTGTACTCGCCGGGCTGCAGCGAGGCGCTCTTGTTGGCGTTGCCGATCGCGTTGACGAACGCTTTGGCGCTGGCCACGACTCCCAGCCGCTCCAGCTCCGTCGCCACTTCAGAAGCGCTCTGGCCCTGCTGGATCTCGAGGACGACCTCGCCGGTGCCCTGACCGGTGAAGTCGTCGGGTACGAGCGCGTCGCTGACCCACAGGTAGCCGTAGTAGCCGCCACCGCCGATGATGCCCGCCAGCACCACGAAGGCGAGCAACGGCGCGAGGAACCCGCCTCGGTTGCGGCGCCTGCGCCGCCGGCGCCCGCCGCGTTTGCCCGAGCCACGGGTGCGGCGCCGGGTACGACCTTCGTCGTCCTCGGCGCCGAGCAAGGTGTTCAGATCGAGATCGTTCATAGGTGCGCTGGCCAATCTCCCGGTGCGGCCGGCCGGACGTCAAGCAGAACTGCCCAACCGGCACGGGTAACCGAGCGGAACTGGGGGAACCACCGGCCATCGTGCCACGATGGCCAGCGGAGATCACACTGAGTAGCCATGCTACGGGATGAGAAGAGGACAGATGCCCCGTTTTGAGGCATTTGTGCGGGATCAGTGAAGGTCCCGTCGAACATCAGCTCGCCCCGAGGTTCTTATTCAACTCTTCCCGGTATCTCACGAACTCGCTCTCTTTGTTGGTGAATTTGGTGATTCTATGCGCCGGATCCGTCGTCACAAACCAGTGCCAATCGCCCTCGGCGGGGTTCAAGGCGGCTATCAGCGCCTTCTCTCCGGGGTTGGCTATGGGTCCGGGCGGGAGCCCCTTATGCACGTAGGTGTTGTAGAGAGAGTTGACCTTGGTGTCACGCTCCGTAATCTTGAGTGTGCGGCGGTTCTGGGCGTAGAGGACGGTGCTGTCGATCTCCAACTTGGTGCCCTTCGCCAGGCGGTTGTAGATCACCCTGGAGATCTTCGGGTAGTCCTCGTCGGTGCCACCCTCCGCCTGGATCATGCTGGCCACCGTGACGGCCTGGAGCGGCGTCAGGTGCATCCGGGCGGCCTGCTCCTCCAGCCCGACCTCCCTGGCCGCGGCGGCGAAACGTTCGGCCATCGCCGCCAGCACGTCCACGGCCGTGTCGCCGGGCTCAATCTCGTACGTGGCCGGGAACAGGAACCCTTCGAGCCCCTGCGCGTATTTGGGCAGCCCAATGAGAGCCTGGTCGACGCCCTGCAACTCCTTGAGCGACAGTCCGGTCTGCTTGGCGACGCGGGCCAGCACCTCACTCACCCGCATGCCCTCGGGCAGCGTGACCCGCCGCACGACCCTGGAAGCGGGCGCGAGCAGCAGGTCGAGCGCCGCCCCCGCCGCCATGCCCTTGCGCAGCCGGTAGTGGCCTGGCCGCAACCGGTCGCTGACCGCGCGCTTCTCGGCCGCGTTCACGAACGACCGCGCGCTGGCCACCACCCCGGCCTCGGCCAGCGTGGAGCCGATGGCCTCCGCGCTCGAACCGGGCGCGATCCGCACGGTCACCGTGCCGCTGCCCGGCCCGTCGAAGTCGTCGGGGCTCAGGTACGGCTTGAGCACCGCGACCGCCCCTACCCCCAGGGCCAGCACCCCGGCGACCAGCCCCGCGGAAACGAGGCCGGCCTTGCGCATGGCCCCTCGGCGCCGCGCGCGCAACGGAATGACCTCGGCCTCAGCGGCCGCAGGGCCGGGGGCGGGCGCGGGCCGGGGCCGTTTGCCGCCCTGTAGCTCGCCATCTTCGGGCACGGGCGCGGGCCGGGGCCGTCTGCCGCCCTGCGGCTCGCCGTCTTCAGGCACGGGCCCAGACCGGGGCCGTCTGCCACCCTGCGGCTCGCCGTCTTCAGGCTCAGGCTCGGGCCGAGGCCGTCTGCCGCCCTGCGGCTCGCCATCTTCGGGCGCGCCGTCTCCGGAACGGAACGGGATCACGTCGCCGACGTCGTCCTCGTCCTCAGGCGTGCCGTTCATGAGGCAGGTCCGTCGGCCGCGGTGGGCGGTTCGACGGGCCTGCCTGGTGGTCTTTCCGTGGCGCGCTCGGAGTCGAGCGCGTCCTGCAGCAGCACGACCGCGGCCGCCTGGTCGACGACCCCGCGCTGCTTCTTGGCCTTCACGCCGCTGGCCCGCAGCCCCTGCTGCGCGGCCACGGTGGTCAGCCGCTCGTCGAACAGCCGCACGGGCGTCGGGGCCAGCCGGCGCGCGAGCGCGACGGCGAACTGGCGCGCCAGCTCAGCCGCCTGGCCCTCACGCCCCGACAGCGACCTGGGCAACCCGACCACGACCTCGATCGCCTCGTGCTCCGCGACGATCGCGGCGATGCGGTCGAGGTCGCCCTTTCCACGTCGGACGGTCTCCACCGGCGTGGCCAGCATCCCCGAAGGGTCGCTGCGGGCCACGCCGACGCGTACGGAGCCGACGTCCACGCCGATCCGTGAACCGAACCTCATGTCAGCCGAGCTGCTCTCCGATGGCCTGTTCGACCAGGCGAAGCGCGTCGCCGATCGCCTCCGGCCGTGTGCCGCCGCCTTGCGCGACATCGTCCTTGCCGCCACCGCCACCCCCAAGAGCCTTGGCGGCGACGCCTACCAGTTGCCCGGCCTTGAGCCCCCGCTCGCGCCCCGCCTCGTTGACCGTGGCAACCACCACCGGCCGGTCGGAGGGGGCGCCGGCGATCACGACGACCGCCGGCCTGTCGGCCGGGAACCTGCCACGCACATCAAGCGCGAGCTTACGCAGATCGTCGGCGCCGGTGCCATCAGGCGCGCGGTGTGTCACGACGGAGACACCCTGCAGGTCACGCGGCTGGGACGCGAGGTCGCCCGCCACCTGGAGCACCTGCGCGGAGCGGAGTTTGTCCAGCTCCTTCTCCGCTGTGCGCAGCCGGGTGACGATGCCGTCGATGCGCTCGGGCAGCTCCTCGCGCCGCGCCTTGAGCTGCTCGGTGAGCTGGGCGACCAGCACGCTCTCGCGGGCCAGGAAGCGGAAGGCGTCGATGCCGACCAGCGCCTCGACCCGGCGCACGCCCGCGCCGACCGACTGCTCGCCCAGCACCTTGACCAGGCCGAGCTGGCCGGAGCTGTGGACGTGGGTGCCGCCGCACAGTTCACGCGAGTAGTCGCCGATCTCGACCACGCGGACCTCGTCGCCGTACTTCTCGCCGAACATGGCCAGCGCGCCCATCGCCCTGGCCTCGGCCTGCGAGGTGTAGAAGGCGTTGACCTTGAGGTCGTTGATGAGCACGGCGTTGACCTCGTCCTCGACGTCGCGCAGCACGCTCGGCGGCACCGCGCCCGCCGCGGTGAAGTCGAAGCGGAAGCGACCGGGCGAGTTCTCAGAACCGGCCTGCGCCGCCGTCTCGCCGAGCGCGTTCTTGAAGCCGCGGTGGACGAGGTGGGTGGCGCTGTGGCTGCGCGAGATCGCGCGGCGGCGCTCGAGGTCGATCTCCGCCTGCGCCTCGTCGCCGATCTTGAGCTCGCCGCTGCGGACCTTGCCCCGGTGCACGACGAGCCCCGCCAACGGCGACTGCACGTCGACGATCTCGACCTCGGCGCCGCTGGTGCGGATCAGGCCCTGGTCGGCGAGCTGGCCGCCGCCTTCGGCGTAGAACGGGGTGCGCTGCAGCACGACCTCCACGGTCGTGCCCGCGCCCGCCGTGGGAACGGACACGCCGTCGACGAGGATGCCGACGATGCTGGTGTCGGCCTCGGTCTGGTCGTAGCCGAGGAACTCGACCTTGCCCGCCGACTCCAGCAGCTCGCCGAAGACGGAGATGTCGGCGTTGCCGGTCTTCTTCGCCGCGGCGTCGGCCTTGGCCGTCTCCCGCTGCTCCTTCATCAGGCGGCGGAAGCCCTCCTCGTCGACCTTGAGCCCGTGCTCGGCCGCCATCTCCAGCGTCAGGTCGATCGGGAAGCCGTAGGTGTCGTGGAGCTTGAACGCCTGGTCGCCGGCGATCATGGTGCCGGACTTGCGCTTGGTCTCCTCCACGGCCACGTCGAAGATCGCGGTGCCGGTGCGGAGCGTGCCGAGGAAGGACGCCTCCTCCGCGTCGACGATCCCGTGGATCTGCGGCGCGTCGGCTTTGAGCTCGGGGTACTGCTCGCCCATGACATTGATCGCCACGTCGGTGAGCGCGTGCATGTAGCGCTCGTCGCCGGAGCCGAGCAGGCGCAGGTTGCGGATGCTGCGGCGCAGGATGCGGCGCAGGACGTAGCCGCGGCCCTCGTTGCCGGGCAGCACGCCGTCGGCGACCAGCATCGTGCCGGTGCGGACGTGGTCGGCGACGACCCGCAGGCTGACGTCGGCGCGATGGTCGCGCCCGTAGCGGGTCTTGGTGAGCTCGGCCGCCTTGTCGAGGATCTTGTAGGTGGTGTCGATCTCGTAGAGGTTGTCGACGCCCTGCAGGATCGTCGCCATGCGCTCCAGGCCCATGCCGGTGTCGATGTTCTTGGCGGGCAACTCGCCGGCCACGTCGAAGTCGACCTTGGTGCGGACCGCGCTGAGCTGGTATTGCATGAAGACGAGGTTCCACACCTCGAGGTAGCGGTCCTCGTCGGCGACGGGGCCGCCCTCCTTGCCGTACTCGGGGCCGCGGTCGTAGTAGATCTCCGAGCAGGGGCCGCCGGGGCCGGGCACGCCCATGTGCCAGTAATTGTCCTCGAGGCCGCGGCGCTGGATGCGCGCCTCGGACACGCCGACGCGGTTGCGCCAGATGTCGTAGGCCTCGTCGTCGTCGTGGTAGACGGTCGCCCAGAGCCGCTCTTCAGGGAAGCCGAAGCCGCCGTCGGACTCGGACTTGGTGAGCAGCTCCCACGCGAACGGGATCACTTCGGGCTTGAAGTAGTCGCCGAAGGAGAAGTTGCCCAGCATCTGGAAGAACGTCGCGTGCCGCGTGGTCTTGCCGACCTCGTCGATGTCGGGGGTGCGCACGCACTTCTGCGCGGTGGCCAGCCGGGGCGCCGGAGGCTTGCGCTGCCCCAGGAAGTACGGCTTGAGCGGCGCCATACCGGCAGGAACCAGGAGAAGCGTGGGGTCCTCAGCGATCAGGCTGGCCGAGGGCACTACCTTGTGCCCACGCTCCTCGAAGAAGCGCAGGAAGCGGCGGGCGATCTCTGCCGACTCCATCTTGGCCATCCTTTACGTTAGTCAGTTGTCGTCTTCAGCGTTGCCGAGCCCGAAGCGTGCTCGCAACTCGGTTTCACGCTCGGCGGCCTCGCCGAGCGCGTCAGAAGTAAAGTCTCTCACCTGCCGGAGCATGCCCGCGGCGTTGTCGGCCGTCCTGTGGACGACGTGGCTGGGATGAAGGGCCTGCAGTCTGCGCATCACCCAGAACGTGATGAACGCGCCGAGCGACAGGTAGAACAACCTCCGGATCATCGCGCCCGCCTCGCCTGCCCGGACGCGCGCCTGGGCGGCCTGCGGGCCTCGATGGCGCGCCGCACGCCGTAGCCGAGCGACGACACCTTGATCAGCGGTCCGGTGAAGATGGTCTGCGTGACCGCGCTCAGCTTGGCGGCGTGGCCGCTGACCTCCTTGACGTCCTTGGTGATCGCTTCGACGGCGACCAACCGCCTGTTGGTCTCGTTGACGGTGATGCTCACGTCGTCGAGCAGGGGCGTCAGGCGGTCGTTGAGGTCGGAGACGGCCTTGGTGGTCTCCGTGAGCAGCTTGGCCAGCTTGACGAGCACCATGGCCAGCACGCAGACCAGGACCACCCAGCCCGTCGCCGCGATCAGCCCGGCGACCTCTCCAGCGGTAAGCATGCGCTCATCTCCCTCGTACGCTGGGCCGGAACGGCACGACCTTACCGCGTTCGAGTGACAACGTTTGTGATCTCGCCCGCCGGAGGTCAGGCCGCCCCGCCTGGGCCCGGGGGCCCGCCCCAGGACGCGCACGGCCCTGACCTCCGGCGCGACCAGCCGCTCCTTGAGCGCCGTGTCCACGGCGTGTTCAGCCGCTCTGCCGCCGCGGCAGCCGCCCATGTGGTGGCCCCATGAGAGCAGGGCCGCATACGCGAGCACACCGGGCGACGGGCATCACCCCGAGCGCCAGCGACGCGGAACAGCGCTCCAAGGAGCGCAAGCGACGGCCGAGACGAGACCGCAAGCGGCCGGCGAGCGCAGGCGACAGTCCGATGAGGCGCTGCGCCACTGGAGGTAACCGTCGCCATCCTGAGGGACCGCACGTCGAAGACGTCGCTGCCGGGCGGCAGCGGCCGTTACATCGAGGGGATTGTCGCGAATGCCCTGGGTTTTCCTGTGAGCTCAGGAGCCGCGCAGGAAGTCGCGAATCTTGGCCCACCGTTCGGCCACCGGCGCCTCGGCCCCGTGGCGTGTCGGCTCGTAGTAGCGCTTGTCGCGCACCTGCTCGGGCGCGTACTCCTGGCGCACCAGCCCGTGGTCGAAGTCGTGCGGGTACTTGTAGCCGTCTCCGTGGCCGAGTTTGGCCGCCCCGGCATAGTGGGCGTCGCGCAGGTGGCCGGGCACCTGGCCGATGAGCCCCCGCCGGACGTCGCCGACGGCCGCCCCGATGGCCTTGACGACGGCGTTGGACTTGGGCGCCATGGCGCAGTGGATGACGGCGTGGGCGAGGGTGATCTGTCCCTCGGGCAGCCCGATGAGCTGCACGGCCTGGGCCGCGGCCACCGCCGTCTGCAGGCAGGTGGGGTCGGCCATGCCCACGTCCTCGGAGGCGAAGATGACGATGCGGCGCGCGATGAAGCGCGGGTCCTCCCCCGCCTCGATCATGCGGGCGAGGTAGTGGAGCGCGGCGTCGGCGTCGGATCCGCGCATCGACTTGATGAAGGCGCTGATCACGTCGTAGTGCTGGTCGCCCTGCCGGTCGTAGCGGACGGCCGCCTTGTCGACGGCCTTCTCCACGACCTCGACGGTGATGTCGTCGGCCAGCAGCGCGGCCGCCTCCAGGTAGGTCAGCGACCTGCGCGCGTCGCCGCCCGCCAGGCGTACGAGATGTTCCAGGGCCTCGGGGGCCAGGGTGGCGCCCTCGCCGAGGCCGCGCGGGTCGGCCACGGCCCGCTTCAGCACGGCCCGCACGTCGTCGTCGGACAGGGATTCCAGCGTCAGCAGCAACGAGCGTGACAGCAGCGGCGAGATGACGGAGAAGAACGGGTTTTCCGTGGTCGCGCCGATGAAGGTGACCCAGCGGTTCTCCACGGCGGGCAGCAGGGCGTCCTGCTGGGCCTTGTTGAAGCGGTGCACCTCGTCCACGAACAGCACGGTCTGCCGGCCGCTCATGCCGAGTTCGCGCCGCGCGTTGTCGATGGCGGCCCGCACGTCCTTGACCCCGGCGGAGACGGCGGAGATCTCGACGAAGCGGCGCTTGGTGACGTTGGAGACGACGTAGGCCAGCGTGGTCTTGCCGGTGCCGGGCGGCCCCCACAGGAACAGCGACATGGGAGCCTCGCTCTCGACCAGGCGCCGCAGCGGGGTGCCTGAGCCGAGCAGGTGACGCTGGCCGATCACCTCGTCGAGCGTGCGCGGCCGCATCCGTACCGCGAGGGGCTGTGGGGTGGCCTCCTCGGCCGCAGAATCGAACAGGCTATCCACAACGCGAGATTACACGCTGACCAGGGTCCGAAGGGCCCTGATGGCGCAGGACCGAGCCCCTACCCCCAGACGGCTCTGGCCCCGGAGTCTCCGGCGCGGAAGACGAAATATCCGGCCACCACGGCCAGCACCAGCGTCGCCGCCGACAGCGTGAGCGTCGCGGGGCGGCCGAACCTGTCGCGGCCGACCGAGTCGCGGGCCGGGCTGGTGGCGTACACGAGCAGCAGCGCCGCCGCGGCCAGCCCGAGCGCCGACAGCAGCAGCGGGGTGGCGAAGCTCTGGTGCGTGGCGATGCGCCCGGCCAGCGGCCCGTCCACCGTGGCGAAGCGGGCCTCCTTGAGGCTCTCGCCACTCTCCTTGGCCGCGAAGACCGCCACGGGCGTGGCCAGGGAGAGCAGCACCACCGCCCACGCCGCGAACGTCCGCCAGCGCGGTATCAGCGCGTAGGCCACGGCGACGGCGACCAGCAGCGGGGTCAGCACCACGGCGAAGTGGATGATCAGGGGATGGGCCGGCAGGCCCAGGATCTGGTCGAACATGGGTGACTCCTTTAGTGCTCATTTCAACTACGAATTCCAGCACCGTACGGTTCGCCGTCACTCTGAGCACAGCCGACCGCTTTCTCCACTTACATCCGGCACATGTCAGTGACCGGTAGCATTCGGCGAGTTGTTGGTCATGTGTCGGCAAAGATGAAGGAGACAAGCGGTGAGCGGCGACGACCGCCAGAGCGAGCTGGCGCGGGAGCACAAGGAGCGGCAGGAGAAGCGCGCAGCCGCCGAACAGACCGCCAAGGCGAGGCGGAACACCTTCATCGGCGCGGGCGTGGCCGTGGTCGTGGTCGCGGGCGGAGTCTTCGCGGCGACCACCCTGGTCGGCGGGGACGACTCCCAGAAGGTCTCGGCGGCGAGCACGCCGTCGGCCTCGGCATCGACCTCCCCACCGCCGACGAGCCTGCCGAGCACGGCTCCGAAGAAGGCGAAGGACATCTCCTGCGCCTACAAGCGTGACAATTCCGTTCCCCACAAGTTCGTGGGGCTGCCGGGCCAGAGGCCCAACCTCAAGCTCAAGACGATGACCGTGACCACCAACCACGGTGACATCGTGATCGAGATCGACCCGAACTCCACCCCGTGCTCGGTCAACTCGATGGCGTTCCTGGCCAAGAAGGGCTTCTACGAGAACACCAAGTGCCACCGGCTGGTGACGCCCGAGACGGCCGGCCTGTTCCTGCTGCAGTGCGGCGACCCGCAGGCCAAGGCCGACGGCAAGAACCCGACCGACG
This sequence comes from Nonomuraea purpurea, assembly GCF_042650645.1. Classification (NCBI taxonomy): domain Bacteria; kingdom Bacillati; phylum Actinomycetota; class Actinomycetes; order Streptosporangiales; family Streptosporangiaceae; genus Nonomuraea; species Nonomuraea purpurea. The sequence continues at coordinate 274,806 of NZ_JBHSBI010000009.1, read as the reverse complement.
GCCAGGGCAACGCGGGCTACACGTTCCTGGACGAGGCCGTGGGCGTGGTCCCCTACACCAGGGGCGTGGTGTTCCTGACCCAGCCCGAGGGGGCGGAGGGCCAGAACAGCAGCCAGTTCGCCATTTCGGTGTCGGACGAGAACACCCAGATCCAGCCGGATTACTCGACGCTGGGCATGGTCACCTCCGGCCTGGAGATCATCGAGAAGGTCGCCAAGGACGGCTTCCTCATCAACAAGGACGACATCACCGGCGACGGCGGCTCCACCGCGCCGAAGAACCCGATCATCATCAAGAAGGTCACGCTCAAGTAGCCGGGGAACGCGAAAGGGGGGAACGGCGGGCGCCGTTCCCCCCTTTCGTCGTCGTCAGGCCTCGGTCTTGGGGCGGGCGTCCACGCCCGCCTCCTTGCGCTGGTCCACGGTGATCGGCGTGGGCGCGCCCGTGAGCGGGTCGAAGCCGGAGGCCGTCTTCGGGAAGGCGATCACGTCACGGATCGACTCGCCGCCCGACAGCAGCATGCAGATCCGGTCCCAGCCGTAGGCGATGCCGCCGTGCGGCGGAGGGCCGTACTTGAAGGCCTCCAGCAGGAAGCCGAACTTGCTCTCGGCCTCCTCCTTGGAGATGCCGAGCACGTCGAACACGCGCTGCTGCATCTCGGCCCGGTGGATACGGATCGAGCCGCCGCCGATCTCCATGCCGTTGCAGACCATGTCGTAGGCGTAGGCGAGCGCCTCGCCGGGGTGGTCCTGGAAGTTGTCGGCCCATTCCGGCTTGGGGCCGGTGAACGGGTGGTGCACGGCCGTCCAGCCGCCCTCGCCGTCCTCCTCGAACATGGGGGCGTCCACGACCCACAGGAACGCCCACTGCGACTCGTCGATCAGCCCGCAGCGGCGGCCGATCTCCAGCCGGGCCGCGCCCAGCAGGTCGCGCGCGGCGTTCCTGGCGCCGGCGGCGAAGAAGATCGCATCGCCCGGCTCGGCCCCGACCTTCGCGGCCAGACCGGACAGCTCCTGCTCCGAAAGGTTCTTGGCGACCGGGCCGCCGAGCGTGCCGTCCGGCTGGACCAGCACGTAGGCCAGGCCCTTGGCGCCGCGCGAGCGGGCCCAGTCCTGCCAGCCGTCGAGCTCCTTGCGGGTCTGCGCGGCCCCGCCCGGCATGACCACCGCGCCGACGTAGTCGGCCTGGAAGACGCGGAAGGAGGTGTCGGAGAAGTATTCGGTCATCTCGACGAGTTCCTGGCCGAAGCGCAGGTCGGGCTTGTCGGAGCCGTAACGGGCCATGGCGTCGGCGTAGGTCATGCGCGGCAGCGGCGTCGGCAGCTCGTAACCGACGATCTCCTTCCACAGCCTGCCGATCAGCTGCTCGCCCACCTCGATGACGTCCTCCTGGTCCACGAAGGACATCTCGACGTCGATCTGGGTGAACTCCGGCTGCCTGTCGGCCCGCAGGTCCTCGTCGCGGTAGCACTTGGCGAGCTGGTAGTAGCGCTCGAGGCCGGCGACCTGAAGGAGCTGCTTGAACAACTGGGGCGACTGCGGCAGGGCGTACCAGTTGCCCGGCTGCAGGCGCACGGGCACCAGGAAGTCGCGCGCGCCCTCCGGGGTGGAGCGGGTCAGCGTGGGCGTCTCGACGTAGACGAAGCCGAGCTCGTGCATGACCTCGTTGGCCAGGTAGGTGGCCTTGGAGCGGGTGCGCATGGCGGCGGCCACCTGCTGGCGGCGGATGTCGAGGTAGCGGTACTTCAGCCGCGCCTCCTCCGACACCCCCACGTTGCCCTCGATCGGGAACGGCAGCGGCGCGGACTCGCTCAGCACCTCAACCCGGTCGGCCACGACCTCGATCGCGCCTGTGGGCAGATCGGGGTTCTCGTTGCCCTCGGGGCGCACCCGGACCTGGCCGACGACCTTCACGCAGTATTCGGCGCGCAGGTCGTGGGCGTGGTCCTCTTCGCGGAAGACCACCTGCGCCGAGCCGGAGGCGTCACGCAGGTCGATGAAGACCACCCCGCCGTGGTCGCGGCGGCGGGCCACCCATCCCGCGAGCGTCACCTGCTGCCCGGCGTGCTCCTGGCGGAGCGACCCGGCGGTATGCGTGCGGATCACTGCACTTTCCCCTTCAAAACATCGACGACCTGGGCCAAGGGCACCTCGGTCTGCTCAGCGGTGGTCAGGTCTTTCACTTGCACGGCCTCGGCCGCCAGGTCACGCTCGCCCAGGATCAGCGCGAAGCGGGCGCCGGAACGGTCGGCCCCCTTCATGGCCCCCTTGAGCCCCTTGCCGCCGAAGGCCATGTCGGCGGCGACGCCGGCCGCGCGCAGCTCGCTCAGGAGCCTGAACATCGCCCGCGCCGCCTCATCGCCCAGCGCCACACCGTACACCTCGCAGCGGGGCGGGGTGTCGAGAGCGACGCCTTCGCGATCAAGGGCGATGACGGTGCGGTCGAGGCCGAGCCCGAAGCCGATGCCGGGCAGCGGCGGACCGCCGATGGCCTCCGACAGCCCGTCGTAGCGGCCGCCGCCGCCGATGCCGGACTGCGCGCCCAGCAGCGGGTGGTCGAACTCGAAGGTGGTGCGGGTGTAGTAGTCGAGCCCGCGTACCAGCCGGGGCGCGTCCTGCCACGGGATGTCCAGATCGGCCAGGAACTGCTTGACGCGGTCGTGGTAGGCCTTGCAGTCGGGGCAGAGGTGGTCGCCGATGAGCGGGGCGCCCTCGAGTTGCGCGCGCACCTCGGGACGCTTGTCGTCGAGCACGCGCAACGGGTTGATCTCGATTCGGGCTCTGGTGGGCTCGTCGAGGTCGAGCGCGCGCAGGAACTCCTGCAGCCGGGCCCGGTAGATCGGGCGGCACTCCTTGCAGCCCAGCGAGTTGAGCAGCAGCCGCACCTGGGTCAGACCGATCGCGGAGTACCACTGCCAGGCCAGCGCGATGGTCTCGGCGTCGACGGCCGGGTCCTCGCTGCCGATCGCCTCCAGGTCGAGCTGGAAGAACTGGCGATAGCGGCCCTCCTGGGGCGCCTCGGCGCGGAACACCGGCCCATCGGTCCAAACCTTCACCGGGAGCTGGCCGCGGTGCAGGCCGTACTCCAGGACCGCGCGCAGCACGCCGGCGGTGAACTCCGGGCGCAGCGTCAGCGACCTGCCGCCGCGATCGGTGAAGGTGTACATCTCCTTGCTGACGACGTCGGTGGACTCGCCGACGCCGCGCGCGAACAGCTGGGTGTCCTCGAAGACCGCCGTCTCCAGGTGGGCGTATCCGGCGCGCCGGGCCGTCTCCGCGAACGCCGCGCGGATCGCGTAGAACGTCGACGCCTGAGGTGGAACGTATTCTTTGACACCTTTGGGTGCTTGGAAGCTCATTAGATCCCTCGTGTGGGACCGGCGTGCGGCGCAGCCTCTTTCAGGTACGGGTTGCTCGCGCGCTCGCGGCCGATCGTGGTCTGTGGTCCGTGGCCCGGCAGGACGACCGTATCGTCAGGCAGCGGCAGACACTTGGTAGCCAGGCTGCGCAGGATCGTCGGATAGTCGCCGCCGGGAAGGTCGCAGCGGCCGATGGAGCCGGCGAACAGCAGGTCGCCCGAGAACATGATCTCGTCGCCGGGCAGCCGGAAGCTCACCGACCCCCTGGTATGGCCGGGCGTGTGGTCGACCACGAGCTCCAGGCCGGCGAGCCGGAGCACGGCTCCGTCGGACAGCTCGCGCACGTCGTCGGGCTCGCTCAGCGTGATGCCGCCGAACAGCGAGGCGCTGGTGCCTGACCAGCCCGCGGCCGGGTCGCTCAGCAGGTGGCGGTCTTCGGGATGGATCCACGCGGGGACGTCACGGGCGCCGCAGACCGGGGCCACCGACCAGACGTGGTCGAGGTGGCCGTGGGTGAGCAGCACGGCGACCGGCTTGAGCCGGTGCTCGCGCAGCAGCTCCTCGACGCCTTCCGTGGCGTCCTGGCCGGGATCGACGATCACGCACTCCTCGCCGGCGGCCGGCGCGACGACGTAACAATTGGTCTGGAAGGCCCCTGCGGGGAAGCCTGCGATGAGCATCTGCCTCAGGTGATCTCGTCGAAAAGCCAATGGGAATGTAACCGAAGGGTACCGGTGCGGGTCGCCGGGCTGCGAATCATTACCCGTTGGCCGATACGATTCGCCCACCTCAGTTGATTGACTATGGGAGGCAAAGCGGTGGCCACGGGGAAGGACCGGCAGAAGCAGCTCGCGCGCGAGCACTACGAGCGGCAGATGCAGCGCCGAATCGAGCGAGAGCACAAGGCCAAGCGCACGGCGATCATCGGATCCACCGTGGGCGTCGTCATCGTGGTCGGCGGCATCGTTGCCGCGGTGGCGGTGCTCGGGGGCAATGACACGCAGACCGAGGCGGCGGCCTCGCCTTCGGCCTCGGCCTCGGCGGCCGACACCGCCGCCGCGGAGCAGCCGCCCGCGGGGCCGAAGCCCTACGACGCGGCGACGGGCTCCTGCGACTACGTCGCCGACACGTCCGGCGGGCAGGTCAAGGATGTCGGCATGCCGCCGGCGAAGGTCAAGACGACTCCGGCGATCAAGACGATGACGTTCAACACGAATCTGGGCGACATCGTGGTCGAGCTCGACAACGCCAAGGCGCCGTGCACGACCAACTCGCTGGAGTTCCTGGCGAACAAGAAGTACTACGACGGCAGCAAGTGCCACCGGCTGGGCAGCCAGCAGTTCCCGATGCTGCAGTGCGGCGACCCGACGGCCAAGGCCGACGGGAAGAGCCAGGGTGACGGGTCCGGCGGGCCCGGCTACGTGATGGCCGAGGAGAACCTCCAGGGCGCCCAGTACAAGCGCGGCGTGATGGCGATGGCCAAAACGCAGGCGAAGGGCAGCACCGGGAGCCAGTTCTTCCTCGTTTACGGAGACATCGGGCTCACCCCGGATTACACGCCGGTGGGTACGATCACCAAGGGGCTCGACATCCTGGACAAGGTGAACAAAGCAGGCATCATCGCCGACGCCATGGGTGACGGGACGGGGGCGCCGAAGGAAACCGTCGAAATCAAAGACGTGACAATCGCCGGCAAGAGCTGACGTAATACAAACTAGGGACGAAGTAGTCCCGAAGGGTCTGATGGATAGTGCGGGAGGACACGGTGAGCACCGACCCGTGGGGCCGGGTAGACGACGACGGCACCGTCTACGTGCGTACGGCTGAGGGAGAGCGAGCCGTCGGCTCCTGGCAGGCCGGTGAACCCGAAGAGGCACTGGCCTACTTCCATCGCAAGTACGACGAGCTGGCCGGCCAGGTGCAACTGCTCGAACAGCGCGTCAGGGGCACCGATCTGGCTCCGGCCCAGGCCGAGACGAGCATCGCCAAGCTGCGTGAGGCCGTCGCGGACGCCCACGCCATCGGCGACCTGGCCGCGCTGACGGCCAGGCTCGACGGCCTGACGGAGCTGGTCGGCCAGCGCCGCGAGGAGGTGAAGGCAGCTCGCGAGGTGGCGCGCGCGGAGGCCAGGGCGGTCAAGGAGCGCATCGTCGCCGAGGCCGAGCGCATCGCCGACGAGACCACCCACTGGAAGTCGGGCGGCGAACGCCTGCGCCAGCTCGTCGAGGAGTGGAAGGCCGCCGACCGCATCGACAGGGTCACCGAGGCCTCGCTGTGGAAGCGGTTGTCGGCGGCGCGCACGGCCTTCGCCAAGCGGCGCAAGGTGTACTTCGCGGGGCTGGACGAGCAGCGCGAGGGCGTGCGCGCGGCCAAGGAGCGCATCGTCGCCGAGGCCGAGGCGATCGCCGGCTCGACCGACTGGGGCACGACCGCGGCGATCTACCGCGAGCTGATGCAGCAGTGGAAGAGCGCGGGCCGGGCCTCGCGCGAGGCGGAGGACGAGCTGTGGGCCCGCTTCAAGGGCGCCCAGGACCAGTTCTTCCAGGCGCGCTCGGCGGTCTTCGCCGAGCGTGACGCCTCGCTGGCGGCCAATGCGGAGGTCAAGGAGGAGCTGCTGGCCGAGGCCGAGAAGATCCTTCCTGTCACCGACGTGCGCACGGCCAGGTCGGCGCTGCGCCACATCCTGGAGCGGTGGGAGGCCGCCGGCCCCGTGCCGCGCGAGCAGCGCGACCGGCTCGAAGGCGGGCTGCGCAAGGTGGACGACGCCGTGCGCAAGGCCGAGGACGCCGAGTGGAAGCGCTCCAACCCCGAGGCCAGGGCACGCGCGCAGAGCACGGTCGACCAGCTCCGCACCTCGATCGAGCAGCTGGAGAAGCGGCTGGCCAAGGCCCAGGCCGCCGGGCGCGCCAAGGACATCAAGGAGACCGAGGAGGCGCTCATCGCCCGCCGCTCGTGGTTGGAGGAGGCCGAGCGCACGCTGACCGAGTTCAGTTGATCCCGGTGGAGGCCGAAGCGCCTCCACCGGGACGCGTATCCCCTGCGCGGGAAGCCCTTTGAGATCTAGGCTGGCGGCATGGATCCCGTCAGCGTCGCACGCGCCCTCGTCGAGGAGATGTTCCCGGGCGCTTTGTATGCCTTCGTCGGCGGCAGCGTGCTCACCGAGCGCCGCACCAGAACCTCCGACCTCGACGTCGTCGTGGTGCTCGACGGGCTGACCACCCCCTATCGCGAGTCGCTGCGGTGGCGGGGGTGGCCGGTGGAGCTGTTCGTGCACAGTGAGACGAGCCTGCGCGCCTACCTGGACAAGGACTTCGACCGGCGGCAGCCCAGCCTGGCCCGCATGTGCGTGGACGGCGCGGTGCTGGTCGACCGCACCGGCGGGCGGGCCAGCGACCTGCAGGCGGCCCTGGGCGAGCGGCTGGCCGCCGGGCCGCCCGACCTGACCTCCGCGCAGGCCGAGCGGGCCCGCTACGGCCTGTCCGACCTGCTGGACGACCTGGAGGGCGCCACCGATCCCGGTGAGCGCGCCTTCATCCGCTGGCAGGTGGTGCAGGCGACGGCCAGGATGGCGCTCGGCGTGGGGCAGTGGTGGCAGGGCAGCGGCAAGTGGCTGCTGCGCGAGCTGCGCGCGCACGATCCTGAACTGGCCGAGGAGCTCCTGGAGGCCCACGAGGATCCGGCACGCCTGGCGGCCGTCGCCTCAGGCGTCCTGGAACGGGCCGGAGGGCGCCTCTGGGAGGGTTACCGGGCCGAGGGCGACCCTTTCCATGGGCCACTGCGTCACGTGCCCTCAGGGACGCTCTCGGGCGAGACGGCGCAGAGCTCCGGCATGCGGCGGCTGGCGGCCATCAGCGGCGCCACCGCCGGGTCCGAGCGGCTCTGGATGGGCCAGACCCACGTCGCCCCGGCGACCCGCTCGTCCAACCACCATCACGGAGCCTCCGAGACGGCCATCTACGTGGTCAGCGGCACGCCGTCGTTCGTGTTCCTGGAGGGGGGCGAGGAGGTGCGGCTGGAGACCCGGCCGGGCGACTACGTCTTCGTGCCGCCCTACGTCCCCCATCGGGAGGAGAATCCGGATCCGTCGCAGGAGGCGGTGGTCGTGATCGCGCGCAGCACGCAGGAGGCCATCGTGGTCAACCTGCCCGACCTGCGCCCCCGCTGACCCCCGCCGGGGGGCGGGGCGGCTAGTTGCTCGCCCCGCTCACCCGGTAGACGTCGAAGACGCCCTGGATGCCGCGCACGGCCTTCAGCACGTGACCCAGGTGCTTGGGATCGCCCATCTCGAAGGTGAACTTGCTGATCGCCACCCGGTCGCGGGACGTGGTGACCGAGGCGCTCAGGATGTTGACGTGCTGGTCGGACAGGGTGCGGGTGACGTCGGACAGCAGGCGCGGCCGGTCGAGCGCCTCGACCTGGATCGCCACCAGGAACACGCTGTCGTCGCTTGGCGACCAGCTCACCTCGACCAGCCGGTCGGGCTGCGTCTTGAGCTGCTGGACGTTGGTGCAGTCGGCCCGGTGCACGGACACGCCGTGGCCCCGGGTGACGAATCCGACGATCTCGTCGCCGGGGACCGGGGTGCAGCACTTCGACAGGCGTACCCACACGTCGGCGTCGCCCGCCACCACCACGCCGGCGCCGCCACCGCCCCTGGGACGGCCGCGCAGCCGGGTGGGCAGCGAGGTCTCGGCGATGTCCTCCTCGGCGCTGTCGACGCCGCCGATCGAGGCCACGAGCTTCTGCACGACGGCCTGGGCCGCGATGTGCCCCTCGCCCACGGCCGCATACAGCGCCGACACGTCGGGGTAGCGCAGGTCGCGGGCCAGCGCCAGCAGCGACTCTCCCGACATCAGCCGCTGCAGCGGCAGACCCTGCTTGCGCATGGCCCGGCCGATGGCCTCCTTGCCCGCCTCGATCGCGGTCTCGCGGCGCTCCTTGGAGAACCACTGCCTGATCTTGTTGCGGGCCCGGCCCGACTTGACGAACTTCAGCCAGTCGCGCGAAGGCCCGGCGTCGGGCGACTTGGAGGTGAAGATCTCGACCGTGTCGCCGTTGCCGAGCCGCGACTCCAGCGGCACCAGCCGCCCGTTGACCCGCGCGCCGATACAGCGGTGGCCCACCTCGGTGTGGACGGCGTAGGCGAAGTCGACCGGCGTGGCCCCCTCGGGCAGGGCGATGACCTGGCCCTTCGGGGTGAACACGTAGACCTCGGAGACCGACAGGTCGAAGCGCAGCGACTCGAGGAACTCGCCGGGGTCGGCGGTCTCCTTCTGCCAGTCGAGGAGCTGGCGCAGCCAGGCCATGTCGTTGCCCGGCTTGACCTTGCCCGTGGGGCCGGGGGCACCGACCTCCTCCTTGTACTTCCAGTGCGCGGCCACGCCGTACTCGGCCCTGTGGTGCATCGCGTGGGTGCGGATCTGCAGCTCCACCGGCTTGCCCTCTGGACCGATCACCGTCGTGTGCAGCGACTGGTACATGTTGAACTTGGGCATCGCTATGTAGTCTTTGAACCGCCCGGGCACCGGGTTCCACCGGGCGTGGATCGTGCCGAGCGCCGCGTAGCAGTCGCGCACGGTGTCGACCAGCACGCGGATGCCCACCAGGTCGTAGATGTCGTCGAACGCCACGTCGCGCGCGATCATCTTCTGGTAGACCGAGTAGTAGTGCTTGGGTCGGCCCTTGACCACGGCGCGGATCTTCGCCTCGCGCAGGTCGCCGGAGACCTTCTCGATGACCTCCTGCAGGAACAGGTCTCTGCGCGGCGCCCGCTCCGACACCATGCGCGCGATCTCGTCGTAGCGCTTGGGGTAGAGCATGGCGAAGGCGAGGTCTTCGAGCTCCCACTTGATCGTGTTCATGCCCAGGCGGTGGGCCAGCGGCGCGAAGATCTCCAGCGTCTCGCGCGACTTCTGGTGGCGCTTGTGCTCGGGCAGGTAGCGCATGGTGCGCATGTTGTGGAGCCGGTCGGCCAGCTTGATGATCAGTACGCGGATGTCGCGCGACATGGCGACGACCATCTTGCGCACGGTCTCGGCCTGGGCCGCGTCGCCGAACTTCACCTTGTCGAGCTTGGTGACCCCGTCGACCAGGGAGGCGATCGTCTCGCCGAAGTCGCCGCGCAGCTCGTCGAGGCTGTAGGCGGTGTCCTCGACCGTGTCGTGCAGCAGCGCCGCGCACAACGTCTCGTCGTCGGTGCCGAGCTCGGCCAGGATCGTCGCCACGGCCAGCGGATGGGTGATGTACGGGTCGCCGGACTTCCGCTTCTGGTCGCGGTGATGGTAGGCGGCGACGTCGTAGGAGCGCTCGATCAGGCGCAGGTCGGCCTTGGGGTGGGTGGCGCGGACCGTACGGAACAACGGCTCCAGCACCGGGTTCATGGCCCCTCCCCCAAACCGCCTTCGGCGCACCGCTGGTGCACCGGGCGCCTCGGCACTGCCAGAGTCGCTTACGTCGGGCACGACCACATCACGGGGCACACAGACTCCTCACGCAATGGCTCCCTCCGCGAAAATGCTCCTCACGTTCGGGTCCAGATCCACCAGTGTATCCAGGCGGCGAACCTGGACCGCCGGGACCCGGGCTCAGACGATCACGAGGGAGTGCAACTCCACCCCCTGCAGCTGCTCACGTCCCTTGAGAAAGCCCAGCTCCATGAGCACGGCGATGCCGACGACCTCGCCTCCTGCCCTCTTCACCAACTCCACGGCCGCCTTGGCGGTGCCACCGGTGGCCAGCACGTCGTCGACGATCAGAACACGGTCGCCGGGTGCGAAGGCGTCACGGTGGACCTCGATGGTCGCGGAGCCGTACTCCAGATCGTAGGACTCTTCCAGCGTCGCGGCGGGCAGTTTCCCCTTCTTGCGCACCGGCACGAACCCGGCGCCCGCCCGGTAGGCCACGGGGGCCGCCAGAATGAAGCCGCGCGCCTCGATCCCCACGATCTTGTCCACCTGGCCCAACCCGGCCAGCTCCTCCACCACGGCCGCCATCGCCACCGGGTCCGCCAGGAGCGGGGTGATGTCCTTGAACATGACGCCCGGCTTGGGGTAGTCGGGAATGTCCCTGATCCGGTCAAGGATCATCGCGTTCAGCTCACTCATGGGGTTCCTCGCATTTCTCCACGGCTGTGTGCCGGGCTCCATGATGGTGCATCCCTGCCCCGCTTCGTCCCGCCCCGCTCTTTCCGGCCGGCCCCCTGGAGCCCCAGGAACGTCCTATACGGCCCGCCAAGCCCCTTTCCAGCCCCGAACACCCCTCACCCGCCCTCTGCACTCTTGCCCCACCCCAAAGCCCCCTGACGCCCCCACACGCGACGACGCCCCCACCCCTGGAAGGGTGAGGGCGTCGGAAGCGGCAGGTCAGCCCTTGGCTACCGCTGCGCTTTTGGAACTCTTGCCGCCCCCCGTCGAGGCGAGGCGCTTGGCGATGGCCTGGTACTTCGGCTCCCGCTCCTTCAACGTCACCAGCAGCGGCGTCGCCACACACAGAGACGAGTACGTACCGACGATCATGCCGACGAACAGCGCCAGCGACAGGTCCTTCAGGGTGCCCGCGCCGAGCAGCGTGGTACCGATGAACAGGATCGCCGCCACCGGCAGGATCGCGACCAGCGAGGTGTTCAGCGACCGGATCAGCGTGTGGTTGAGCGCGTTGTTGGCCGCCATCGAGTACGTCTGCTTGGAGGTGTGCCCCAGCTTGGCCGTGACCTCCTTGATCATGTCGAACACCACGACCGCGTCGTAGAGCGAATAACCGAGGATGGTCAGGAAGCCCAGCAGCGTCGCGGGCGTGACCTCGAAGCCCGACCAGGCGTAGATGCCGGCCGTGATGACGAGGTCGTGGATGAGCGCGACGATGGCCGCTATCGCCATCTTCGGCTCGAACGCCATCGACAGATACAAAATGATCGCCAGCATGAACACGCCCAGGCCGATCCAGGCCTTCTGGGAGACCTCACCGCCCCAGGACGCGCCGATGGACTGGATGCTGACCTCGCTGGTCGGGACGTTGAAGTCCTTGGCGATGGCGGTCTGCACCTGGTTCATGGTGCTTTCAGGGAGGCTCTCGGTGGTGACCCGCCAGCCGCCGGTGGTGGTCTGGGCGATCACCTGGTGCACGCCCTCGTCGGTGAAGGACTGGCGCACCTGCTCGATGCTGACGCTGGCCGGCGCCTTGAACGAGAAGACAGAGCCACCCCGGAACTCCACGCCCAGGTTGAGGCCGTTGATCAGCAACCCGGCCAGCGAGATGAGCAGCAGGATGCCGGACAGGCTGTACCACAGCCTCCATTTGCCGACGAAGTCGACATCGATCTCGCCGCGATAGAGGCGACGCCCCAGTCCCATCTCAGGCCTCCTGCGGAGTGGTCGGACGGCTGTTGTGCCCCGTCGCCTCGCTCATGCGCTCGGCGTCGAGACCGGACAGCGGGTGCCCCTTGGCGAAGAACTTCAGCCTCGCGAGCAGGGCGATGAACGGCTTGGTGAACAGGAACACCACCACGACGTCGATCAGCGTGGTCAGGCCCATCGCGAACGCGAACCCGGCCACACCGCCCACCGCCAGGAAGTACAGCACGATCGCGGCGATGAACATGACGGCGTCGGCGATCAGGATCGTGCGCCGGGCACGAACCCAGGCCACCTCGACGGCCGCGCGGAGCGACCGCCGACCCTCCTTCATCTCATCACGTATGCGTTCGAAATACACGATGAAGGAGTCGGCGGTGATTCCGATCGAGACCACCAGGCCGATGATGTGCGGCAGCGACAGCCGGAAGCCGGCGTTGTGGCCGAGCACGACCACCGCCGTGTAGGTGAGGATCGTGGCCACCACGAGGCTCAGCACCGCCACGATGCCCAGGCCCCGGTAGTAGAGCAGGCAGTAGACGACGACCAGCACGAGGCCGATGAGGCCCGCGATCAGACCGCCCTGGAGCTGGTCCTGGCCCAGCGTCGAGGAGACGGTGTCGATCGAGCTGCGCTCGAACTTCAGCGGCAGCGCGCCGTACTTGAGCTGGTCGGCCAGGTTGGTGGCGCTGATCTGGTCGAAACCGCCGGTGATCTCGGCACGTCCGCCGGGGATCGGGCCGATGATGTTGGGGGCGGTGATGACCACGCCGTCGAGGACGACCGCGACCTGGTTGCGCGGGGCCTGGGAGTTGTAGGCGGTCGTGGTGAGCTTGCTCCACTCGCCCGCGCCCTTGCTCTTGAAGTCGAGCTGGACGACCCACTCGGTGGTGCCCTGCTGGACGCCCGCCGAAGCCGTGCCGATGTCGGTGCCGACGACCTTGGCGACGTCGAGCACATACTTGGCGCTGCCGTCGGTGTCACAGGCCGCGAACTGCTTCTTCGGGTCGTCCTGGACGCCCTGGCCGCGCTTCTTCGGGTCGGCGCAGTCGAGCTTCTGGAACTGGGCCAGCACCGTGGGGTCGATGCCCTGGGTGTCGATGCCCTCGTTGGGGTTCTGCGCGGGCGGCTGACTGGGCTGGCCGGTGGGCGCCGCGGACGGCGAGGCCTTGTCGTTCTGGCCCTTCTTGGTCTCCTGCTTCTGACCGTCGCCGTCCTGGGTGGCGGTCGGCGCCTCCGCCGAGGCCGAGGCGCCGGGCGTCGGCGCGGTCAGCGCGGACGACAGGGCCTTGCCGGTCGGGGACGCGCTCGCCTTGGGCTCCTCGGCCGACGTGCTCGGCTTGGCGGAGCCGTTCTCCTCCGGAGCCGCCGACTGGCTCGCGTTCGGCGCGGCCGACTGGCTTCCGGAGGTCGACGGCGAGGCACCCGGCGTCGGCGCGTTGGTGGCGAGGTCCGGCGGCGCCTGAGTGGCCTCCATGGCCAGCACCTGGCGGAAGCGCAGTTCCGCGGTGGTGGCGACCAGCTTGATGGCCTCACTCTGTCCGACGCCCGGAATGGAGATGATGATGTTGTCGCCTGACTTGGCGACCTCCGCATCGGAGATGCCGGTGCCGTTGACTCGTTCGCGGATGATGTTGACCGCGCGGTCGAGGATCTCCTCCGGCGGAGTCGCGTTGTTCTGAGTCACGGGAGACAAAGTCACCGTCGTACCGCCGGCGAGGTCGAGTCCCAGCTTGGGCGTGAACGCCTTCTGCAGGAGCATCGTCCCGCCCAGGGCGAGGATGAGCGCCAGCAGCACCAGGAGCGTACGCCCCGGTCGGCTGTGGCGGCTGGTCGGTCGGGCCACTGGTCGTCAGTTCTTTCAGATAGAGGTTCGGCGCAGAGCTTGGTTAGGACTGCTTGGTGCTGGAGTCCTGGTCGCCGTTGCGGTCAACGGTGGCCTCGGCCTCCTTCTTACCCTCTTCGTCGTCATGATCGGCCGACTGCTCGGCCGAGGGTGCCTCGCCAGGCGAGACGACGCGGCCGATGGCGGCCTTCACCCAGCGAGTCTCGATCCCCGGGGCCACCTCGAGGATCACATCCTCATTGTCCAGCGCGACCACGGTACCGAACAGGCCCGTCGTCGTCATGACACGCGTCCCCGGAGTCAGGGAGTTCTGCATCTGAACCGCCTCTTGCTGGCGCTTGCGCTGAGGGCGGATCAGCAGGAAGTAGAACACCACCACCAGAAGAATCAGCGGCAGGATGCTTCCGAGTTGTCCCATGTCCATAAGGGGCGACCTTCCATTGTCGTACAAGAAGTTGACACCGGCCCCGCGCCGGAAATTCCGTGCGTTGCGTCGGGCCGCGCCGCTCAGCCCGTCAGCCTACACAGCCAGCCAAGCCACGGAGTGTAGGCGCTTGTTGCGAAACGCGGCAACGAGGCAGCGTTTCGGCGCGCGGGGAAGTTCCCAATTTGAAACGGTTGCAACCGTTCTGTGATCAGTCGAAAACCGCGGCCCCGAATGCGTCGGGTGGCGGAGTCATTCCAAGGTGTGTCCATGCGGCCGCGGTCGCGACCCGTCCGCGCGGCGTTCTGGCCAGCAGTCCTTGGCGCACGAGGAACGGCTCGGCCACCACCTCGACCGTCTCCGGCTCCTCCCCCACGGCCACCGCCAGCGTCGACAACCCGACGGGGCCGCCGCCGAACTTCTTCAGCAGCACGCCGAGCACCGCCCGGTCGAGCCGGTCGAGCCCCTCCGCGTCGACTTCATACAGATTAAGGGCTGCCGCGGCGATGTCGCGGTCGATCACCCCGTCGGCACGCACGTCGGCGAAGTCGCGTACCCGCCTCAGCAGCCGGTTGGCGATGCGGGGCGTGCCGCGCGAGCGCCTGGCGATCTCGTGGGCGCCGTCGACGGGCAGGTCGACGCCGAGCAGCTTGGCCGAACGGTAGAGAACCTGTTCGAGCTCGGCGACCTCGTAGAAATCCATGTGGGCGGTGAAGCCGAACCGGTCGCGCAGCGGCGCGGGCAGCAGTCCGGCGCGGGTGGTGGCCCCGACGAGCGTGAACGGCGCGATCTCGAGCGGGATCGCGGTGGCTCCCGGGCCCTTGCCGACGACGATGTCGACCCTGAAGTCCTCCATCGCCAGATAGAGCATCTCCTCGGCGGGCCTGGCCATCCGGTGGATCTCGTCGATGAACAGCACCTCGCCCTCCGACAGCGTCGACAGGATGGCCGCCAGGTCGCCGGCGCGCTCCAGCGCGGGGCCCGAGGTGATCCGCAGGGGCGCGTTGAGCTCGGCCCCGATGATCATCGCCAGGGTCGTCTTGCCCAGCCCAGGGGAACCGCTCATCAGCACGTGGTCGGGCGGACACTGGCGGCGCAGGGCGCTCTCGAGGACGAGGGACAACTGCTCACGCACTCGGCCCTGGCCGATGAACTCGCTCAGCCGCTTGGGACGGAGCGCCGCCTCGATCTGCAGATCGTCGCCTCCGGCATCGGACGACACCAGCTCCCGCTCAAACCCCACGCCAGCCCCTCCTTCCACACTCACCCCACCCTGCCATCAATGCCAAACACCCAACCACCACCCTCTCCCACCCCACCCTCCCGCCCTTCCAACCCCAACCAGAACCGATGCGAGCCGACCCAGAACCGATGCGAGCCAAGCAAGAGCCGATGCGCGGCTCGTCCCGGGAGAACGTCTCAGGGCCGGACAGCGCCGCCTTGGGGTGCGAAGATCTCGCCGTACGGCCGCCAACCCCCACCGCGCCGAGACGGCGGGACGTGGTGCGGCGGTGTTCGGCGCAATGCGGTCGGCGGCCGACCGGGCCACGGAGCCCGGCCAAGAATGCGCTCGTCACGGCGAGCACCCCGTGAGCCTTCACTACCGGCCATGACAGAGGGAAAGGGAGGTCGGCGCGTGCGGGCACGTTGGCCCCGCCGTAAAGGATGGAGGACAGAACGGGGACGACGGCGCATGCGGCCCCGCCGTAAAAGATCGGAACCACGTCAGAAGGAACGGCGCCCAGGGGAAAAACGATCATCGGACGCTCAGGGAACGAAGTGCGGCCTTCAGGAGCGTGGCGATCTGCGGCTGGCGCCCGGCGGCGAGCTCGGCCTCTGCGTCCGGTTCCACGATGGCGACGGCCTCGTCGGCGTCCTTGCTGGAGTACCCCAGCCCCACCAGCCCCGAGTGCACCTGGTCGCGCCACAGCGCCGGCCGCCGCTCCCCGTTGAGGGCCGCGTTCACGGCCTCCTCCGGGGTGCCGAGCCGGTCCTTGAGCTCCAGCACGATGCGCTGAGCCCCCTTCTGCCCGATCCCCGGCACCTGCGTGAGCGCCTTGAGGTCGGCGCTGGCCACGGCGACCCGCAGCGCGTTGGGCGTGTGCACGGCGAGCATCGCCAGCGCCAGCTTCGGCCCGACCCCGCTGGCCGTCTGCAGCAGCTCGAACACGGCCCGCTCGTCATCGCCGGCGAACCCGTAAAGAGTGAGCGACTCCTCGCGCACCACCAGCGACGTCGCCAGACGCGCCTCCTCGCCCAGCCGGAGCGCGGCGAGCGTGCCGGGGGTGCAATGGGTGAGAATGCCGACCCCGCCGACCTCGATCACGGCCCCGTCCGGGGCGATCGCCGCCACCTTGCCCGCCACCGACGCGATCACAGCCCGACATCCTTCCCACCGACACGCACGACCTGAGCCAACGCACGACCACGAACAACCGAACCAACCCGGCCACCCCTGAGACGGCGACCGCCGACGGGCACAGCACCCTGGCCATCCCTGAGACGGCAACCACCGACGGCCACAACACCCCGGCCCCTCACACGGCGACCGCCAAAGCCCACAGCACCCCGGCCGCCGTCGATTTCAGCGGCTCTGCTGCCGGTCGCCACGCGCCGGCGAACCATCTCAAGAGCCCTGCCGCCCGTCGTCGCGCGATCACGGGTGGCGGCAGGCGCTTCGCCACGTGTCATCGCCGGCACCGTCACAGCCCGATATCCTCTCGCACCGCCGGACCCAACACGCCGTCGAACGTGATTCACGGCCTCGTGTCCCTCCGGTTGGCCTTGGCGAGGGCGGCGGCGAGGCGGTGCTGGGCGCCACCGCGCCAGACGTGGCAGATGGCCAGGGCGAGCGCGTCGGCGGCGTCGGCGGGCTTGGGCATCTCAGGCAGGCGCAGCAGCCGGGTGACCATGGCGCCGATCTGCTTCTTGTCGGCGGTGCCGCTGCCGGTGATCGCGGCCTTGACCTCGGACGGCGTGTGCAGCGCCACGGGCAGCCCGCGCCTGGCCGCGCAGAGCACGGCGATGCCGGCGGCCTGGGCGGTGCCCATGACGGTGCGTACGTTGTGCTGGCTGAAGACGCGCTCAACCGCGACCGCGTCGGGCCGCACGTCGTCGAGCCAGCGCTCGATCCCGGCCTCGATGCCGACGAGTCGCGCGCCGAGCTCCTCGTCGGCCCCCGTGCGCACGACCCCGACGGCCACCATCGTCAGCGGCGCCCCAGGACGCCCTTCGACAGCTCCCAGACCGCACCGGGTCAGCCCAGGATCGACGCCCATCACCCGCACCGGCATGCCTCCCCGCGCCCGCCGAACATCTGTTCGGCATCAGACTCTACTCCGGCTGACGGGCCGTCGCACCGCGAAACGCCTTCCCCATCGGCCCTCTTGCGCTGAGGCCGAGATACGGGACGAAGTTCGGGGCTTGGGACGAGCCGAAGCCAATGGAGCGGGATCCAGAGTGGCAGACCGGGCGGGGATGGAGGACCGGGCGGGGATGGGGAGTTGGCCGAGCAGCGTGACATGCCTTCCAGCGAACTTCAGGTGCCCAGGACCTCCCCACACCCCCACCACCCCTCGGAGAAGGGCGTACGGCCTAGAAGTAGTCGAGCATGTATGCCTTGGCGGCGAAGGCGGAGTCCAAGGCGTCGTCGTGGCGGTCGTCGCCGCTCATGAGCCCCGACAGCCGCAGCGTCGCCGCGGGAACCCCGGCATACAGGGCAGACAAGCCGTTCACGCTGATCGTGACACCCGTCTCCGCGACGGGTGTGGCCGTGCCCGAGCCGCCCGCCACCTCGAGCCGCCAACTGCCGGCGCCCCTGAGGGGGTCGTCGACGGTGACGACGGCGTCGCAGGTCACGTGCTGCGGGTAGCCCCTGCGTTCGACGGCGCAGGCCACGTCCAGGACCCTGAACATCCACCGCACCGTCTTGATCGGCTCCTTCGACCGCTCGCGCAGCAGCCACAGGACCGGGTCGTCGGGCGCGACGGAGGCGACGACGTGCTTGGCGATCGAGGAGGCGCTGCCGACCATGGACCACAGGGCCCTGGCGGTGTCGGGGGAGGCGGCGACGAGGGTCTCGACCTCGATGTCCTCGCCGCGCCACCGGTAGATGACGAACCCGTCGTCGGCCAGGTAGAGGAAGTCTTCTTCGTTCCCGAGCCAGAGGCTCCAGGTGCGCTCGTCCCAGGAGACGGGGCCGCTGGCGCGGGAGGCGCCGTGGGCGCGGTGGAGGACGGAGATGACCTCCGCGGTGTCGGCGGGGCCCATCCTGCGCAGCTTGACCTGCCCGGACGGCCGGATCTGGCGCAGCGACTCCGCGGGGAGGCTCACCTTGTACTGGGCGCCCGCGTGCTCGTAGCCGAGCGAGCGGTAGATCGGCGTGGTCGCCGGGTAGAGCACGGAGATCGCCTCGCCGAACTCCGCGCACCGGTCGAGGACGGCACGCATGATCTGGGTGCCGAGGCCGCGTCCGCGATCCTCGGGGTTGACGGTGACGCCCGCGACGCCGGCCATCGGCTGCGGCCTGCCGTGCCACCACTGGGTGAATTGGCGCGCCCGCGCGGCGGCGGCCAGCCGCGAGCCGTCGAAGGCCCCCAGGTAACGGCGCTCGCCGAGCACCGGGAGCACCGCTTGCCGCCATCTGTCCTGGTCGGCCGCGGACAGGGGCCCGAACGAGCGCCTGCGAAGATCGAGCACGTCGTCAAGGTCATCGGGGGTCAGGTCGCGAATTTCCACGAAGAGCCAACCTACGCAGCGGGCGTGTGTGAACGCGAATCGTTTGCGGTGATGGCCAGCCGGTCGAGGTAGAGGAGCTGGGCGGCCACGGCGCCGGCCAGCGCGACGACGACCGCGATCAGCGGCGTGGCGGCCCCCACGTCGGGCGTCGTGGTGGCGAACGCGCCGAGCTGGGCGGTCTGCGCGACCGGGGCGGTGAACAGGGCTGACTTCTGGACGACGAGCAGCGGCCAGAGGAGGTCCTGGGCGTTCATCAGCGCGACGGCTCCGGCCAGGATGCCCGCCATCGGCAGCGAGGGCAGGAAGACTCCGGCGAAGAAGTCCTTGTCGGTGCGCTCGGCCAGCCCTGCGCAGAGCAGGGTGAGCACCAGCAGGGCCGGGACGCTGACCAGCACGGGCGGGAAGAGGGCGAGGAAGGAGTCGATGAGGCCGAGGTTGCGCATGTTCTGCCAGTTCGCGACGCCGAGGGGGCCGGTGGTGACGAACAGCCAGGGAGCGAACGCCAGCAGCAGCCACTCGCTGTGACGTCCGAGCGGGCGCAGCCCTCCGATGCCGAGGGCCCCCAGGTAGGCGACGCCCACAGAGATGATCGCGCCACTGACGGCGGGCACCCAGGTGTTCACCTGCGCGCCCAGAGCGCCGGCTTGGCTGCCGGTGGAGGCGAGCACGCCGTCGATCCAGGGCCAGGTGAAAAAGAGCCCGACGGCCACGAGCACCACCAGCGCCGCCGCCCCGACGGCCACGGCACTCGGCGACCGACGCTCGGGGACGCCCACGCCTTCCGGCGTGTCACTTGACGCCGAGGGCATCCCGGCATGAGACGCGGGGACGACCGTGATGCGCAGACGGGCGGCCACCGCGATGACGGTCGCGACGATGCCCAGCACCCCGAGGATCACCCCCGTGAGGGCCGCGACGGACGCCCCAGGGCCGAACTCGGCCATTCTGAAGGCGAAGTCGTACTGGAGACCCGCGAGCGTCTCTGTGGAGCGCTCAGGGCCGCCCCGGGTGAGGACGAGCCCGATGGAGAACGCCTGAAGCCCCACGGCGACGGTGGCGATCGCGACGAGCGCCCCCACGACGAGCATCGCGGGCGCGACCCGCGACCCGCGCAGAGCCGGCAGGAACGCGGTCACCGCCAACGCGCAGATCACCCCGAACGTGGCCGCCGCGACGATCAGGCGGAGCGTTCCAGGGGCGGTCGCCGGCTCGCGCAGCCCTTCGACGAGGCCGAGCAGCCCGGACGCCTCCGGCGCCATCCCCCGCATCCACGCCGCCGCCACCCCCACAGGCGAGAACGTGACGACGGCCAGCGACAGCACGATCCGCCCTGCTCTCCTGGGCCACGTGCCGGCCCGGTCGAGCGCCAGGGCCAGCAGCGGCGCCACCACCACGGCCGTCAGCAGCGGGAACAGGGTCAGCGAGAGCGAGAACCCCAGCGCCTGCCAGAACGCGTCGTCGCCCAGCAGCTTGGTGTAGTTGGACGTCCCCGTGTAGGTGCTCTCGCGCAGCACGCCCCCGCTGTGGAGGCTGAGCCAGATCGTCTGGCCCGTCGGCAGCACCAGCGAGATCAGGGTGCCGAGCAACGCCGGCACGGCCAGGAGCCAGCCGAGCGCCGGAGCGGAGGTCTGGGGAGCGGGGGCGGGGGAAGTCACGTCGCCCGACCCTAGCCGCCCGGGGGCCCTGGCGCACGCCGGAAACGTACGCGACCGGCGCCCACGGGCACACAAAGGACGTATGCCCCACCCGAACAGAGACCCAGCCCCCGCACACGAACAAGGGCCCGGTGGAACCGAGCCCTTGGAGTGGAGGCCGGGCCGCTCAGTCCAGCGCCGCCAGCACCTCGTCCGAGACGTCGAAGTTGGCGAAGACGTTCTGCACGTCGTCGCTGTCCTCCAGCGCGTCGATGAGACGGAAGACCTTCTTGGCCCCCTCCTCGTCGAGCGCCACGCTTATCGTGGGCAGGAAGCTCGACTCGGCGGAGTCGTAGTCGATCCCGGCGTCCTGCAGCGCCTTGCGCACCGGCACCAGGTCTCCGGCCTCGGAGACGACCTCGAACGACTCACCGAGGTCGTTGACCTCCTCGGCGCCCGCGTCGAGAACGGCCATGAGCACGGTGTCCTCGTCAAGCCCGTCCTGCTTGGGCACGATGACGACACCCTTGCGGTTGAACATGTACGAAACGGACCCGGGGTCGGCCAGCGAGCCGCCGTTGCGGGTCAGCGCGACGCGGACCTCGGAGGCGGCGCGGTTGCGGTTGTCGGTGAGGCACTCGATGAGCACCGCGACGCCGCCGGGCCCGTACCCCTCGTACGTGATGGTCTGCCAGTCGGCTCCGCCCGCCTCGAGGCCACCGCCGCGCTTGCGGGCGCGCTCGATGTTGTCGTTGGGCACGGAGTTCTTCTTCGCCTTGAAGATGGCGTCGAAGAGGGTGGGGTTGGCGTCCGGGTCAGGGCCACCGGTCCTGGCCGCCACCTCGATGTTCTTGATGAGCTTCGCGAACAGCTTGCCCCGCTTGGCGTCGAGCGCGGCCTTCTTGTGCTTCGTCGTCGCCCATTTTGAGTGGCCGGACATTACCTAGAGCTCCCTCACCATGTCTACGAAGTAACGGTGCACACGGACGTCCCCGGTGAGCTCGGGGTGGAACGACGTCGCGAGCAACGGCCCTTGACGGACCGCGACGATCCTATCCCCCGGCTCGCACCTGCCCAGCACTTCGACGTCGGCGCCGAGGCTGTCGACCCAGGGCGCGCGGATGAACACGGCGTGCACCCGCTCTCCCGCGAAGTCCAGATCGGACTCGAAGGAGTCGACCTGACGGCCGAAGGCGTTGCGCCTGACGACCATGTCGATGCCGCCGATCGTCTGCTGCCCCGCGACACCGTCCTCGATCCTGTCGGCCAGCATGATCATACCGGCGCAGGAGCCGTAGGCGGGCATGCCCTCCTTGATCCGCATCCGCAGGGGCTCCAGCATGTCGAAGGATTCGGCGAGCTTCCACATGGTGGTCGACTCACCGCCGGGGATGACCAGGCCGTCGACCGCGTCCAGCTCGGCGGGCCTGCGCACGGCGGTCGCCGGCGCGCCGGCCTCCTGGAGCATGCGCACATGCTCGCGCACGTCTCCTTGGAGGGCGAGTACACCGATCGTGGGCACAGTCGATCCTTCCGTCAGGTGTCCGGGTTCCCAACATTCAACACCAGGATCGCCTGGCCTCTTCCTACAGGGCCAAGCCGGCGTAGACGGGCTTGTGGTCGGACAGGGTGACGTCGTGCTCGACGCGGCAGCGCCGCACGCTGCCCTTGGGGGCGAACAGGTAGTCGAGCTTCTTGCCCTCGCGGGTCCATCGTCCGCTGCGCCGCGCACCGCGTTGATCGCATTCCTGGTAGGCCCGGTAGGCCGGGGCGACGGCGCGGCGGCCGGCGGCGTCCGCCAGTTCGACGGCTCCGGCGCGGTAGAGAGGGCAGGCGGAGTTCGTCCCGGCGCAGACGTTCCAGGTCATGACGGATAACCGTGAGGGTGCGGGGGCCGTGAGGAGGCCGGCCACAAGCAGCACCACATGTCGCACCATGTCGGGAATGCTACTGAGCGGGCATCGCTTCGGCGCCCCGCGGCATGTGGTCGGCGTCCACGCGGGACAGGACGCGCAGGTGGTGGCGCCGGACATACAGGATGGCCATGCCGGCCGCGCAACAGGCGGCGCCGAGCGCGTACGGGACGAAGACGCCGATCTCCTCCCCCAGCTTGGTGGCGATGAACGGCGCCAGCGCGCCGCCCATCCAGCGCACGAAGTTGTAACCGGCGGACGCGACGGGCCTGGGCGAGTCGGAGACCTCCATGGCCGCCTCGGTGAAGACCGTGTTGTTCAGACCGATGGGGATGCCCGACAGGACGGTGAACACGATGATGCCGACGTGCCCCGACAGCGCGATGCCGATCTGGAAGACGGCGAGCAGGGCCAGCGCCAGGTGCAGGACGTTCACCGAGCCGATCCTGCGCTGCAGCGGCGGCGCGCCGAAGACCGAGGCCAGCGCCACGCAGACGCCCCAGCCGAAGAAGACGGCGCCGATGCCGTAGGCGGACATGTGAAGAATGAACGGGGTGAACGCCAGGACCGTGAAAAAGGCGAAGTTGTAGAACAGCGCGGTGAAGGCCGTGGTGGACAGGCCGCCGTGGGCCAGGGCCCTGATGGGGGCGCTGAGCCTGGTCTTGACGTCCGGTTTCCGCGTGGTCTTGAGCAGGGTGACGATCAGGACGAAACCGGCGGCCATGAGGGCCGCGGTGCCGAAGAAGGGGGCCCGCCAGTTCCAGTCGCCGAGCAGCGCGCCCACCAGGGGGCCCATGGAGATGCCCAGGCCCAGCGCGGCCTCGTACAGGATGATGGCCGACTCCGCGCCGCCGCTGGCGGCGCCGACGATCACGGCCAGGGCGGTGGCCACGAACAACGCGTTGCCCAGGCCCCAGCCGGCCCTGAACCCGACCAGCTCGGCGACACTGGTGGAGGTGCCGGCGAGCGCGGCGAACACGATCACCAAAGCCAGCCCGGCCAGCAGCGTGCGCTTGCCGCCGATGCGGCTGGAGACCCAGCCGGTGATCAGCATGGCCACGGCCGTCACCAGGAAGTAGCTGGTGAACAGCAGCGACACCTCGCTCGGCGTGGCCTTCAGGCCCTGGGCTATGGAGGGGAGGATGGGATCGACCAGGCCGATGCCCATGAAGGCCACGACCGCGGCGAACGCGGTGGCCCAGACGGACATGGGCTGGCGAAGGATTCCGCCGCTGGATTGCATGCTTCTCCTTGTCGACACGGGTCGGCGCGATCGGGGGCGTATCGAGAGCTCGGAGTCCGGGCTATGAGCGGCCGAGTTTCGCCAGAACCGGCAGGGCGGCCGCCAGGGCGGCGCGTTCCTGCTCTGTCAGCGCGGCCAGTTCCCGCGTGAGGTGGCCGATCCTGGCCTGGCGCACGGCCAGCAGGCGTTCGCGGCCCTCGTCGGTGAGCTCCACCGTCCTGACCCGCGCGTCGGCCGGGTCGGCGCCGCGTGCCACCAGGCCCGCGTCCTCCAGCCTGTTGATCTGGACGGTCATGGTGGGCAGCTGCACGGCATGCTCCTCCGCCAGCTCCGTCATCCTGCGGGGGGTGCGTTCCAGCGAGCCCAGGACGGCGTACTGCTGGCTGGTGACGGGCTGGCCGGCGACCGTGCGCCTCAGGAGGAGGACGAGGTGGCGCAGCACGGACGAGACCTCTTCGGCCAAACGGATGGGGTCTTCCCTCATGCTTAGCCCAACTAAGTTAGTCAGGCTAATATTCCGGCGCAGCGCGTTCGAAGCAGCAAAGCGAAAGGGCCGGATCGACGTGCGATCCGGCCCTCAAGCGGGAAGGTGTCAGGGACGCTCGGTCTCCCAGCGCACCGTGTCCTCCACCGACATCTGGCCCTGGATGCGCAGCGTCGGGTCGAGCGGCCGCAGGTAGGTCTGCTGCACCCCCGGCACCTGGTCCTCGATGACGAACGTGGCCCGCGTGTACGCCTCGGCCCCCGGCGTCTGCACCCGGGGCAGCACCTTGAAGTCGGCGGCCATCTGCTCCCGCTCGATCTTCGTCAGCACATACCCGCGCTGGTTGTTGTAGAACTTCAGGTGCGGATTGATCGTCAGGAACGGGTGCGTAGACGGGTCGGAGTCGGAGCCGTTTCCGCCCGTGGAGATGGACGTGGCCACCAGTTCGGAGCCCACGGTCGGCCCCGTCGGGTCGTCGTAGTCGAGCTTGAGGTCGCTGGCCCAGTGCGCGTGCACGTCGCCGGTCAGCACGACGGGGTTGCGGACCTTGGCGTCGATCCAGCCCTGGGTGATGCGCTGGCGGGAGGCGACGTAGCCGTCCCAGGCGTCCTGGCTGGTGATCTTGGCGGGTCCCGCGTTGTTGTCACGCTGGGCGAAGAACACCTGCTGGCCGAGGATGTCCCACTGTGCCCGCGACTGACGGAATCCGTCCAGCAGCCAGGTCTCCTGCTCGGCGCCGGTGATGGAGCGGGCCGGGTCGACGGCGGCGGGGCAGTCGCGGTAGCCGTCGCCGCAGCCCTGGTCGTCGCGGTACTGGCGGGTGTCGAGCATGTGGAAGGTGGCCATCCGGCCCCAGCGGACGCGCCGGTAGAGCTGCATGTCGATCCCGCGCGGGATGGACGTGCGGCGCAGCGGCATGTTCTCGTAGTAGGCCCGGAAGGCGGCCTCGCGCCTGGACAGGAAGTTCGGCTGGGGGACCTCGGGCTTCTCCGGGAACTCGTCGGCCCAGTTGTTGTCGAGCTCGTGGTCGTCCCACACGACCAGCCACGGCGCGGCGGCGTGCGCGGCCTGCAGGTCGGGGTCGGCCTTGTACTGGGCGTGGCGCTGGCGGTAGTTGGCGAGGGTCTCGGTCTCGGGGCCCTCGTGGTGGCGGACGTTGCCACCGGGGATGGTGTAGGAGTTCTTGGTGTATTCGTACTGGTAGTCGCCCAGGTGCAGGATGAGGTCCGGGTTCTCCTCCGCGAGCCTGCGGTACGAGGTGAAGTAGCCGTGCTCGTACTGGGCGCAGGAGACGAACGCCATGGCCAGCCCGCTCCCGTACGACAGGGGGTGCGGCGCGGTGCGGGCGCGGCCCATCGGCGAGACGTACGGGCCGACGCGGAAGCGGTACCAGTACTCACGGTCGGAGCTCAGGCCGTCCACCTCGACGTGGATGCTGTGGCCCCACTCGGGAGCGGCCACGCTCACGCCGGTGCGCACGACGCGACGGCCGCGCTCGTCGGCGTAGACCTGCCAGAGCACGGGGAACGGGCGCTGCGGCATGCCGCAGAACCCGTCCTCGGCGAGAGGCTCCTGGGCGAGCCTGGTCCACAGCACGAAGCCCTCGTGGTCGGGATCGCCCGAGGCGACGCCGAGCTTGAACGGGTCGGTACGCAGCCCGCGAGAAGCCAGGCTTTGGGTGGTCTCGGCGGCGGGGTCGGGTTCGTCGGCGTGCGCGGCGGTGGCCGGGATGGCGGCCACGGCACCTGCGGCTAACCCCGTGACGAGGAAGTGCCGTCGGTTCAGGTGTGACATGTGTGGCTCCTGAGACGATCATGTGAGGGTCGCCGGTCAGCTTGACTCAAGATCATGACTAATCGGTGAACGCCACACAACACGAAAAAGGCGACATCCTTCGCGGATGCCGCCTTCTCCGGCATTTTCCACCGTCATTTTGTTGCGGGCGCAGGTCCCGCCAACCTGCGAGCGGACCGCCGGACGCGGCCTGCCGTGGCGCCCCCGCCAGGCGGGGAAAGGGTCGTCCCCCGCCTGTTGTGTGCGATCATCCCATGCGCCACGGGCCTTTGACCTGCAACGACGCGCCGGGAGATTACCAGCCGCGCTCGGCCAGGCGGTGCGGCTGGGGGATCTCGTCGACGTTGATGCCGACCATGGCCTCGCCCAGGCCGCGCGAGACCTTGGCGATGACGTCGGGGTCGTCGTAGAAGGTGGTGGCCTTGACGATGGCGGCGGCGCGCTTGGCCGGGTCGCCCGACTTGAAGATGCCCGAGCCCACGAACACGCCCTCGGCCCCGAGCTGCATCATCATCGCGGCGTCCGCGGGGGTGGCGATGCCGCCGGCGGTGAACAGCACGACGGGCAGCTTGCCGGTCTTGGCCACCTCGGCGACGAGCTCGTAGGGGGCCTGCAGCTCCTTGGCGGCGACGTACAGCTCGTCGTCGGGCAGCGAGGTGAGGCGCTTGATCTCGGCGCGGATCGTGCGCATGTGGGTGACGGCGTTGGAGACGTCGCCGGTGCCGGCCTCGCCCTTGGAGCGGATCATGGCCGCGCCCTCGGTGATGCGGCGCAGGGCCTCGCCCAGGTTGGTCGCGCCGCACACGAACGGCACCGTGAACTGCCACTTGTCGATGTGGTTGGCGTAGTCGGCGGGGGTGAGCACCTCCGACTCGTCGACGTAGTCGACACCCAGCGACTGCAGCACCTTGGCCTCGGCGAAGTGACCGATGCGGGCCTTGGCCATGACGGGGATCGACACGGCGGCGATGATGCCGTCGATCATGTCGGGGTCGCTCATCCTGGACACGCCGCCCTGGGCACGGATGTCGGCGGGCACCCGCTCCAGGGCCATGACGGCAACCGCGCCGGCGTCTTCGGCGATCTTGGCCTGCTCGGGCGTGACGACGTCCATGATGACGCCGCCCTTGAGCATCTCGGCCATGCCGCGCTTGACGCGGGCGGTTCCGGTGACGGGGGTGCTCTCTGGCGTGCTGCTGGACACGGTCATCCTCACGGCTCTCACGGCGATCGGTAGGTTTTCAACCCCATCGTAGGTCCTGAAGGACCCCTCCCCCGACATGCCAAGATGTCAGGATTTATCGCCGCATCTGTACAGAGAGGCGCTACGGAATGACGGGCTTCCTGCTGGCGAGCGCGACCCAGACCTGACCGGGCGCGAAGTTCATCGGCTCGCCGCTCTCCGTGGTGAACGTCGTGCCCGACTTCTCTGATTCCCGCTCCCACCTGGCCTTGAAAGCTTTACCGTCGCGCAGCACGATCGCCGAGCCCTTGCCCGTGGTGTGCACCAGCGGCGTGTAGCTGGAGTTCTTGTCGTGGAACTCCGAGCGCTCGGTCTTGGTGTACTGGATGACGACCGTCGGCGCGCTTTGCTGGCCGCCCTCCGCGGCCATGTCCTTCTTGCCGTCCTGCCAGATCATCCACTGCTTCTTCTCCTCCGACCAGGCGAAGGTGAGGCGCGCGGCGGGCCACTTGACCGTGTACGACTTGCGCTCCACGCCGCCCTCGGCGGGCGCCTCGCCGAAGGTGAAGCCGATGTCCTTGGCCTTGGACGCCTTCGGGGCCTTGGTCAGGAGCTCCTTGGTGTTGGCGAACAGGTTGTAGGGGGCGAAGCGGCCCGGCTGGCGGAAGTACGCGCCGGGGTTGCGGGTGTCGCCGACGTCGAACAGCGACGCCTGCGCGATGAACGGCAACATCTTCGTCTGGGCGCCCGAGTAGGAGAAGGCCGGCTTGCCGAACTGCGGCGCGATGTGCAGGTCGGAGATGCGGGCGCTGCGGACCGGGCCCACCTTGGGCGGCAGCTTGGAGGAGAAGATGGCCATGAGCCGGGTCAGCCCGGCCTCGACCTGCTCGACGTAGACGATGTCCGCGCTCTTGAGACCCATCTGCGGCTTGCCCGCCGCGGTGTTCTCGATCTTCACCGCCAGCACGGGCCGCAGCTCGTCGTAGGGCTTGCCGGTGAACGGGTGGCCCTTGGGCTCCTCAGTCGGTTCCTCGCTGGGCGCGGCTGTGGCCGCCTGGGGCGCCGCCGCCTTGCCTGGCGCGGGCTCGTTGGAAGAGCAGGCCGCCATGGGCAGCAGCACCGCCGCTCCGGCCAGCGTGACCGTGATCATCCGGGGTAGCTGCACGTGTAACACTCCTCGCTTCAGCCCAGAAAACGGGATGAAGCTTACTGGCTTCCCCAAATTAGGTCATTCAGTTGCCATGGTCGCGGGCGGATTGTCATCAATTTCGAAGAATTGGGGGTACTCCGTGTGCCCCGCCAGGCGCAGCGTCCTGGCCAGCCGGCGACGCTGGGCCGTACGCGTGACCCCGACGGCGTTGTTGTAGAAGCGGCGGGAGTAGACGACCTTGGCCACGGCCGCGTCGAGCTCCTCCAGCAGGTCGCCGCCCCCGCGCGCCTCCGACAACTTCTCCCTGAACCGCTCCTGGTCCACCACCGCCCGCAGCGCCCGCGACAGGTCGCTCTCGGCGTGCTCGCGCTCGTCGGGCCCCGCCGACCTGGCCTCGTGCGCGGCCGCGGCCAGCACCAGCGACGTGGCAGGGTCGAGCAGCCGCGCCCCGGCCAGCTCCAGCACCACCGCGCGGCGGCGCATCAGCGCGGCGTCCAGCGCCTCCTGGGCGAGCTCCAGCCGGATGTGCAGGCGGTCGAGCCGGCCTGCGCGCCAGGAGATGTAGACGGCCATGAGCACGACGACGATGCCCACGATCAGCACGATCATGGTGGATGTCACAGATCTTCCTCCACGCGGCCCGCGCCACTCATGGTGACCGTCTCGTAGACGCGGACGACGTCGCGCGCCACCGTCGACCAGTCGTACTTCCTGACCGCCACCAGCGCCTCCGCGGCCAGCTTGGCCCGCCGTTCCGGCGCGTCGAGCAGCGCGCCCGCCTCACGCGCCAGCGAGGCCGCGTCGCCGTTGACGAACAGCGCGCCCGCCTGACCTTCTCCCAGCACCCTGCGGAAAGCCGGGATGTCGCTGGCCAGCACCGTCGCCCCAGACGCCATGGCCTCGGCCACCACGATGCCGAAGCTCTCCCCGCGCGTGTTGGGCGCGCAGTACACGTCGACCGAGTGGTAGGCGCGGATCTTGTCGGCCTCGCTCACCATGCCGAGCACCGTCACCCGGTCGTGGAAAGGCTTGGGCACCCGCTCGTAGACGTCCTTGGCGTCGCCGGGGCCGGCGATGAGCAGCTTGAGCTCCGGCCGTTCGGCCGCCAGCAGCTTGAACGCGTCGAGCAGGATCGGCAGGCCCTTGCGCTCTTCGTCCATCCGGCCGAGGAAGCCCAGCGTCGCGCCGTCGGGCCCCCAGCCGTCGAGCGGCTCGGCCTCGGCGTAGCGGGAGACGGTCACGCCGTTCGGGATCAGGACGGTGTCGCCGCCGAACTGCTCGACCAGGCTCTTCCTGGCCGCGTCTGAGACCGCGATGCGCCCGCTCAGCTTCTCCAGCGCGCTGCGCAGCAGCGGCTCGGCCACCGCGATCGCCCGCGATCGGGTGAAGGAGGCGTGGAAGGTGGCCACGATCGGCCCCTTGGCCGCCCAGCAGGCCAGCACCCCCAGGCTCGGGATCAGCGGCTCGTGGATGTGCAGCACGTCGAATTCGCCCGTACGCACCCATCGCCGCACCCGCGCCGCCGACAGGAACCCGAACGACATCCGGGCCACCGACCCGTTGTACGGCACGGGCACCGCCCGCCCGGCCCCGGTCACGTACGGGGGCAACTCGTCGTCGTCGGCCGCCGGCGCGATCACCGACACCTCGTGCCCCTGGGCCATCAGCGCCTGCGCCAGGTCGTCGACGTGCTGTTTGACCCCACCGGGCACGTCCCACGTGTAGGGACAGACGATGCCGACTCTCATCGCGCGAGGTCTTCCAGCCACAGCCGCTGCATCATGTGCCAGTCCTCCGGGTGCTCGGAGATGCCCTTCTCGAAGACGTCGGCCAGGCTCTGGGCCACCGCCGCGACCTTCTCCTGCCTGCTGCCCTCGGAGGGGACCGCAATCTCCTCGTGGATGTGGATGCCCCAGTCGTCGCCGACGTTGTAGAGGATGGCGGGAAGGAGCGCGGCCCCGGTCTGCACGGCCAGCAGCGGCGGGCCCGCGGGCACCTTGGTGCTCGCGCCGAAGAAGCGCACCTCGACACCGCTCTTGGTCAGGTCGCGCTCGGCGGGCAGGCACACCACGCCGCCCTTGCGCACGCGGGTGGCCAGGGTGCCGAAGTTGTGGCCGTCGCCGCCGGTGAGCGGCAGCACCTCCATGCCGAGCCCCTCGCGGAAGGCCACGTAGCGGCGGAACAGCGACTCGGGCCGCAGCCGCTCGGCCACGGTGGCGAACGGATGCCCCACGCCCACCAGCCACGCTCCCGCCTGGTCCCAGTTGCCCATGTGCGGCAGCGCCAGAACCACGCCCCGCCCGGCGGCCACGTTGGTGTGGACGTGCTCGGCCCCGATCACGTGGCTGCGGCGGACGATCTCCTCGGTCTTCATCGACGGCAGCCGGAAGATCTCGTGGAAGTAGCGGAAGTAGGAGCGCATGCCGGCCTTGCCGAGCTCGCGGACCTCACGGCTGTCCACGTCGAGCCCGGTCACCCTGGCCAGGTTGGACTCCAGCCGGCGCACGGACTTGCCCCGCCTGCTCCACACCCGGTCGGCGAGGAAGCGGAACACCGCGGCCGTCGGCCGCTCGGGAAGCAGCGGCACGAGCGTCCAGCCGGCCGCGAACCCCGCGGCCACGACACGATCGGCGGCAGAGGCCTTTTCGCTCATCTCTCCCTCGTCTGCTGGTAGACGATCCACACGCGCTGTCCGACGGTGAACAGGCTGGCCGCGGCCAGCAGCCACATGCCCGCGGGCAGGATGTAGGGCACCCCGAGCCCCGAGAAGCAGGCCGCGACGAGCGCGACGACCAGCCGCTCGGGCCGCTCGGCCAGCCCCACGTCGGCCGTCAGCCCGAGCCCCTCCGCCCTGGCCTTGGCGTAGGAGACCAGCGCGCCCGCGATCAGGCACGCCAGCGTCACCGCGGCCATCAGAGTGTCGTGTCTCGATATGAAATACAAGATCAGGCCGGCGAAGATGGCGGCGTCGGCGACCCGGTCGAGCGTGGAGTCGAGGAACGCCCCCCAGGTGCTGCCCCCCTTCCCGCCGAGCCGGGCCACCACGCCGTCGAGCAGGTCGAACAGCACGAAGACGGTGATCACGAGGGCACCCACGGTGAGCTGCCCCATGGGGAAGAACAGCAGGGCGGACACGACGGTGCCGAGGGTGCCGATCGCCGTGACGGCGTCCGGGCCGATCCCGCGGCCGACGAGGGCCCTGCCCAGCGGGGTGAGAATCCGGGTCATGGCCGGGCGCAGGAGTTTGAGCATCGCCGTCCGATCGTAGGCCATCACGGACCTGAGAACTTTCTTTGCCCCACCCCCCTTGTGATATCCGCCACATGGGTATTTGGTGAACACACCGCGTCCATGCGGTTTCTTTCACCCTCCGTGCGGGCGCGGTCGTTGGAAAACACACCGACGATGTGGGAGGCGATGTGGCGGAAAGAAACTCGGGCGGCGCCGTGGGAGCCGCCGGCAGGGCACCTGCGGCCGACAGCGCGGACGCGATACGCAATGTCGTGCTCGTCGGCCACTCTGGAGCGGGTAAGACGACCCTCGTCGAGCAGCTGCTGGCCGCCACCGGCACCATCCAGCGCCTAGGACGCGTGGAGGACGGCAACACGGTCACCGACTTCGACGAGGTCGAGGTCCGCCAGCAACGCTCGGTCAACCTCGCCGTGGCGCCGCTGGTGTACAACGGCATCAAGATCAACCTTCTGGACACTCCCGGCTACGCCGACTTCGTGGGCGATCTGCGGGCCGGGCTGCGGGCGGCGGACGCCGCCCTGTTCGTGGTGTCGGCCTCCGACGGGGTCGACGGGCTCACCCAGATGCTCTGGGAGGAGTGCGCCCACGTCGGCATGCCGCGCGCGGTGGTGATCACCAAGATCGACCATCAGCGGGCCGACTTCGACGAGGTGCTCGCCACCTGCCAGGACGTCTTCGGCGACGGCGTCGCGCCCCTGTATCTGCCGGTGATCACCAATGGGCACGTCAACGGCCTGATCGGGCTGCTGGCGCAGAAGTTCTACAACTACGCCACGGGCACCCGTACGGAGAAGGACCCGGGCGCGGAATACGAGTCGCAGATCGACGAGCACCGCGGCGTGCTGATCGAGGGCATCATCCAGGAGAGCGAGGACGAATCGCTCATGGAACGCTACCTCGAGGGCGAGCCCATCGACACCAAGGTCCTCATCGACGACCTGGAGAAGGCCGTCGCCCGCGGCAGCTTCTACCCGGTGCTCTGCAGCGGCCTCGGCGTCGGCGCCCAGGAGCTGCTCGAACTCATGACGCAGGGCTTCCCTTCTCCGCTCGAACACCGCATGCCCGAGATCACCAACCTGTCCGGCAAAGCGGTCGACGGCATCGCGTGCGACCCCGAAGGCCCGCTGGTGGCCGAGGTGGTCAAGACCACCAGTGACCCGTACGTCGGCCGCATCAGCCTGGTCCGTGTCTTCTCCGGCACGCTGCGCCCCGACATGACCGTCCACGTGTCCGGGCACGGCCTGGCCGACCGCGGCCACGAGGACCACGACGTGGACGAGCGCATCGGCACGCTGACCAGCCCGCTGGGCAAGCAGCAGCGCGGCGCGGCCCGAGGCGTGGCCGGCGACATCGTCGCCGTGGCCAAGCTGTCGCGGGCCGAGACCGGCGACACGCTCTCCGACGTCGACAATCCGCTGCTGATGACCGCCTGGGCCATGCCCGACCCGCTGCTGCCCGTCGCGATCAACGCCAGGTCCAAGGCCGACGAGGACAAGCTGGCGCAGGCGCTCGGCCGCCTGGTCGCCGAGGACCCGACGCTGCGCCTGGAGAACAACGCCGAGACCCACCAGCTCGTGCTGTGGTGCATGGGCGAGGCGCACACCGACGTACTGCTCGATCGCCTGGCCAAGCGACACGGCGTCGAGGTGGAGCGGGTCGAGCTGCGGGTGCCGCTGCGCGAGACGTTCGGCGGCAGGTGCCAGGCCATGGGCCGCAACGTCAAGCAGACCGGCGGCCACGGCCAGTACGCGATCTGTCACCTCGAGGTCGAGCCGCTGCCGTCCGGCGCGGGCTTCGAGTTCGTCGACAAGATCGTGGGCGGCGTGGTGCCGCGCCAGTTCATCCCGTCGGTGGAGAAGGGCGTGCGCGCGCAGATGGAGCGGGGCGTCGTCGCCGGTTATCCGATGGTCGACGTGCGCGTCACGCTGTACGACGGCAAGGCCCACTCCGTCGACTCCTCCGACATGGCCTTCCAGATCGCCGGGCAGCTCGCGCTCAAGGAGGCCGCGGCCAAGGTGCCGACGCTGCTGCTCGAGCCCGTGGACGAGGTGTCGATCCTGGTGGCCGACGACTACGTGGGGTCGGTGATGTCCGATCTGTCGTCGCGGCGCGGCCGGGTGCTCGGCACCGAGCCGGTCGGCACCGGGCGCACCCTGGTCAAGGCGGAGGTGCCCGAGCTGGAGATAACGCGCTACGCCATCGATCTGCGATCCATGTCACATGGCACCGGGACCTTCACCCGGACGTTCCTGCGCTACGAGCCGCTGCCGCCGAACCTCGCAGGTAAGGTGACGTCGACGGAATAGGGGCCGTTGGGAGCCGGGAGGGTTTTACTCCCTCCCGGCCCAGCCATACACACTTGTAACAGAAACATCACGACTCTATTTCGGTTTTCCGTCTCGAGCACCCCGGCGCAAATGACAAACTGGGGGCACTATGCGAACTGCTGGACGCCCCCTCCTCGCCGCTGCCGCCCTGGCGGTCGCCACCATGGCCACGGCCTATGTCTTCGGTCCCGGAGCCGGAGAGAGTCCGGCAGCGAGCAAGAAGAAGCCCTCCATCGCCGCACCCGCCGCCGCGGCCTGCAAGGCCGACGCCCGCTATCCCAAGCGCGAGCTGCGCGGCGTCTGGATCGCCACGACCCAGAACATCGACTGGCCGTCCAAGCCCGGCCAGAGCGTCGAACGACAGAAGGCCGACTACACCAAGATCCTCGACAGCGCCGCCAAGCGCAACATGAACGCGGTCTTCGTGCAGGTCAGGCCCGCCTCCGACGCGCTGTACAAGTCGTCGATCGAGCCGTGGTCGCAGTACCTGACGGGCACGGCGGGCAAGGACCCCGGCTGGGACCCGCTGCCGTTCCTCATCGACGAGGCCCACAAGCGCGGCATGGAGTTCCACGCCTGGTTCAACCCCTACCGCGCCGCCTACGGCGACAGCGCCGCCAAGCTGCCCGCCGGCCACCCCGCGCGCCGCCACCCCGACTGGACGGTCAAGTACGGCGGCCGCCTCTACTACAACCCCGGCCTGCCCGCCGTCCGCGACCACGTGAACAAGGTCATCAAGGACGTCGTCGACCGTTACGACATCGACGCCGTGCACTTCGACGACTACTTCTACCCCTACCCCGTGGCGGGCGCGACGTTCGACGACTCGGCGACGTTCAAGAAGTACGGCAAGGGCAAGAAGCTCGCCGAGTGGCGGCGCGACAACGTCAACAAACTCGTCGCCGAGGTCGACAAGACCGTCCACGACGCCAAGCCGTACGTCAAGTTCGGCATCAGCCCGTTCGGCATCTGGCGCAACAAGGCACAAGACCCCTCGGGCTCCGACACCAACGGCATGTCCGCCTACGACTCGATCTACGCCGACGCGCTCGCCTGGGTCAAGGAGGGCACCGTCGACTACCTGCTGCCGCAGCTCTACTGGCCGCGCGGCCACAAGCTCGCCGACTACACCACGCTGGTGCGCTGGTGGTCGGAGGCGGTCGAGGGCAGCGACGTGCAGCTCTACATCGGCCAGGGCCTCTACCGGGTCGGCGCCAAGGACGACAAGGCGTGGACCAAGCCGGGCGAGATGGCCGCGCAGGTGGGCCTGAACCGTGAGCAGGAGCACGTCAAGGGCTCGGTCTACTTCAGCGCCAAGCAGGTCCTCTCCGACCCGCTGGGCGCCGTCGGCAAGATCGCCGAGCGCCACTACAGCCGTCCCGCGCTGCTGCCGCTCATCAAGAGCCTCGGCGGCCAGGCCCCGGCCGCGCCCGCCGGCGTCAAGGCCGGCGGGTCCACGCTGTCGTGGAAGCCGTCCAAGGACGCGCGGGCGTACGCGGTCTACCAGGTGCCCAAGTCCGGCAAGGACTGCCGCACCACCGACGCCCGCAACCTGGTCGCGATCGTCACCAGCCCGTCCTACACCGCCAAGTCGGCCGGCACCTACCTGGTCACCGCGCTCGACCGCCTGCACCACCAGAGCGAGGCCGTCAAGGTGAAGGTGGACGAGGTCTGATCGGGGCCGCTGATCGGCCATAACTGCGTACCGTGATCTGCCGGGCATGAGAGGGTAGTCATGTCCGGCGCCACCGGGCTCAAGGCAGCCCCGCCGCGCCATGGCGACCATCGATCACGGGAGGTCATCGGAGTGAAGCTGACGGTGATCATGCTGGCCCTGCTCCTCGGCCAGCTACTGACCGGCTTCACGGGCGCGGCGGACGCCACCGGGAGCGCTGGCGCCGGCGACGGCGCGGCAGGGCGGGTGGCCCTCATCGGGGTGCCGGGGCTCCACTGGAACGACCTCACCCAGGCCGACACCCCCAACCTGTGGGAGCTGGCCAGGTCCAGCGCGATCGGCTCGCTGTCCGTACGCACCGTCGGCAGCGTGACCTGCCCCTACGACGGCTGGCTGACCGTCTCCGCGGGCACCAGGTCGGCCGTCGGCTACAGTTGCGGCGCACCCCCGACGCCCCAGCCGAGCGGCGCCGGCGCGGTCATCCCCGACTACCGCTACCTGATCGACGTGGCGGGGCAGCGTAACGCCGGCACGCTGGGCCAGTCGCTGAAGGCGGCCGGCCAGTGCTCGATCGCCATCGGCCCCGGCGCCGCGCTCGCGCTGGCCGACCAGCAGGGCGCGGTGCCGCGCTACCACTCCTCGCCGCTGCAGGTGCGCGGCGCCGACCTCCAGCAGTGCCGCATGATCGCCATGGACGTCGACGACCTCATCCGCCCCTACCTGAGCGGCGAGCGCCTGCCCAAGACACCCGACCAGCTCGGCCCGGCCGAACGCCGCGACGCGCTGCGCCTGGCCGACGCCCACGCGGGCGCGCTGCTGTCGATCCTGCCCGCCGACACGACCGTGCTGCTGGCGGGCCTGTCCGACCACGGCTCGGTCCCCCATCTGCGGGTGGCCGCGCTGCGCGAGCCCGGCGCCGAGGGGCGCCTGCTCGGGGCGGCCTCCACCCGCCGCGATGACATCTCGATCCTGCCCGACCTGACCGCCACCGCGCTCACCAAGCTCGGCGTCGCGATGCCCGCCACCGTCGTGGGCGGGCCGCTGCAGGTCGGCGAGCGGGGCGCCACGTTCGAACGGCTGAGCCACGCCGACGCCACCGCCCAGGCGATCCGCTCGGTGAAGGGCGGTTACTTCACGGTCGTGGCCGTGCTGCAGGTGCTGTTCTACCTGGTGGCGTTCCTGCTGCTGCGCCGGCGCAAAGCCCTCGCTCCGGTACGTCTGGCGGCCGTTGCCCTGGCCTCCCTGCCCGCCTCCAGCTACCTGGTCAACCTGCTGCCCTGGTCGAGCCTGCCCCACCTGGTCGCAGGCGTGCTCGGCTGGGCCGCGACGATCACGGGGATGGCGTTCGCGGGGCCGTGGCGGCGCCGGCCGCTCGGCCCGCTCGCCGTGGTCGCCGGGATCACCGCGCTGACCCTGGCGGGCGACCTGCTGACCGGAACGACGTTGCAGCTCAACAGCGTCATGGGCTACAGCGCCGACGTCGGGGCCCGCTACTACGGGCTCGGCAACATCCCGTTCGCGCTGCTGGCGACCGGCACCCTGCTGGCCACCACGGTGATCGCCCACCGATGGCCGGGCCGGGTGGGAATCGCCGCCATCGTGGGGCTGGGGACGTTCGCGATGGTGCTCGGCGGCTCCGGGATGGGCAGCGACTTCGGCGGCGTCATCGCCTTCGTGCCCGGCATCGCCGTGACCGCGCTGCTCCTGGCGGGCAAGCGGGTCTCACTGGTGAAGCTGGGGGCGTTCCTGGTGGCCGGCGGGGTGATCGTGATGGCGTTCGCCTGGATCAACTACCTGCGGCCTCCCGGCGAGCAGACGCATCTGGGCCGGTTCGTGGGGCAGGTGCTCACCGGGGAGGCGCTCGACGTCATCTGGCGCAAGCTGCAGGCCATGCTGGCCACCCTGCTCAGCCCGAACCTCATGCCCATCGTGATCGCGGCCCTGGCCTTCCTCATCTACGCGATCCTGCGTCCCGAGCAGGCCTCGGCCGGGGTGGTGCCTGCGGCGTTCGAGCACTCCCCCGCGCTGCGCGCCGGGCTGATCGGCACGCTCGTCAGCGGCGTGGTGGGGATGCTCGTGAACGACTCGGGGGCGGCGGTGCTGTCCATGGCGCTGGCGCTGGCGGTGCCGCTGCTGCTGGCCACCGGGATCGGGGCGCTGGGGCGGGAGCGGGCCTCGTGAGCTGAGCCCGGCCGGGTCAGCCCCAGGCGTCGGCGAGCAGTTGGCGGGTGTCGTGAAGGAGCTGCGGCAGCACCTTGGTCTGGGCGACGACCGGCATGAAGTTCGTGTCGCCGCCCCAGCGGGGCACCACGTGCTGGTGCAGGTGGGCGGCGATGCCCGCGCCCGCGACGTGGCCGAGGTTCATGCCGACGTTGAATCCCTGGGCGCCGCTGGCCTTGCGCAGCGCCCGCAGCGACTTCTGCGTGAACTCCCCCAGCTCCACCAGCTCTTCGGCCACCAGCTCGTCGTAGTCGGAGACATGCCGGTAGGGCACGACCATCAGGTGGCCGGAGTTGTAGGGGTAGAGGTTGAGCACGGCGTACACGCTCTGCCCCCTGGCGACGATCAGGCCGTCCTCGTCGCTCATCTTGGGGATGGCGTCGAACGGGCAGCCATCACCGGGGCCGGTGCCCGTGGGCTTGTTCTCGCCCTTGATGTAGGCCATGCGATGCGGGGTCCACAGACGCTGGAAGTTGTCGGGTGCCCCGCCCTCTGCCTGATCGTGCATAACTAGCAGCATATGACCACGGGCAGCGTCTCCGTCCCCGGCCCTCGCCCGCGCGGCCCCGCCGTTTTTCTTGCTCGGCGGCCGTGGCAGGCCTGTCTAGTGTGTGAGGCATGACGAATCAACTCACGCCCATGCCCGACGACTGGCAGCGGGCGCTGGCCATCGTGGCGCATCCCGACGATCTCGAGTACGGCTGTGCGGCCGCCATCGCGACGTGGACCGCCGCCGGGCGCGAGGTGTCGTACGTGCTGGCCACCAGGGGTGAGGCGGGCATCGACACGCTCGACCCGGCCGAGGCGGGGCCGGTGCGGGAGCGGGAGCAGCGGGCCAGTGCGGCCGTCGTCGGGGTGCGGAGCGTGGAGTTCCTCGACCATGCCGACGGTGTGATCGAGTACGGCGTCGCGCTCAGGAGGGATCTGGCCGCCGCCATCCGCAGGCATCGGCCCGAGCTTGTCATCACCTTGAACGCGGATGACACGTGGGAGGGGACGCACTGGAACTCGCCCGACCACCGGGCTGTCGGCAGGGCCGTGCTGGATGCCGCGGGGGATGCGGGGAACAGGTGGATATTTCGCGGGCTTGAGGAGCCGTGGGACGGCGTCCGCTGGGTCGCCGTCGCCGGCAGCGACTCCCCCACCCACGCCGTGGACGTCACCCACACCCTGGAGCAGGGTGTGCGATCCCTCCTGGAGCACCGCGCCTACATCGCCGCGCTCACCACGGAGCCGCCGGAGGCCTATGTCCGCAACCTGATCGAGGGGTTCGCCCAGCAGGAGGCGGCCCGATTCGGCGGACGACCAGCCATTACATTCCGCCTATTTCCCTGTTAATTCACCAGTAAAGGATTTATCGGGATATTAGACGCACCGTCCACGTTCACCGACAAGCAGGGACAGCCGCTGGCCAAGTAAATGCGGAACGGCGGAGCCGCCGACGTATGGCGGCTCCGCCGTTGCGGCGAAGTCGATCAGACCTGGACGCGCCGCTCCACCGCGCTGACGATCTCGGCGATCGCATCCTCCACCGGCACGCCGTTCTTCTGCTCGCCGCTCCGGAAACGGAACGACACCGCGCCGTTGGCGATGTCCTCGTCGCCGGCCAGCAGCATGAAGGGCACCTTGGACTTCTGCGCGTTGCGGATCTTCTTCTGCATGCGGTCGTCGGAGGCGTCGACCTCGATCCTGATGCCGCGCTCACGCAGCTTCTTGGCGACGTCCTGCAGGTAGGGCACGTGCGCGTCGGCGATCGGGATGCCCGCGACCTGGACCGGGGACAACCAGGGCGGGAAGGCGCCGGCGTAGTGCTCGGTGAGCACGCCGAGGAAGCGCTCGACGGAGCCGAACAGCGCCCGGTGGATCATGACCGGCGTCTGCCTGCTGCCGTCGGCGGCCTGGTATTCGAGCCCGAAGCGCTTGGGCTGGTTGAGGTCGAGCTGGATGGTGGACAACTGCCAGGTGCGGCCGATCGCGTCCTTGGCCTGCACCGAGATCTTCGGCCCGTAGAAGGCGGCGCCGCCCGGGTCGTCGACCAGCGTCAGCCCCGACTCGGTGGCCACCTGGTGCAGCGCCCGGGTCGCCTCGTCCCACTCGGCGGGGTCGCCGATGAACTTGTCGGACTCGTCGCGGGTGGACAGCTCCAGGTAGAAGTCCGACAGACCGAAGTCGCGCAGCACGCTGAGCACGAACCTCAGCAGCGACTTGATCTCGTCGGCCATCTGCTCCCTGGTGGTGTAGATGTGCGCGTCGTCCTGCGTCATCCCGCGCACCCGGGTCAGCCCGTGCACCACGCCGGACTTCTCGTAGCGGTAGACCGAGCCGAACTCACACAGCCGCAGCGGCAGCTCGCGGTAGGAACGCCCGCGCGCCCTGAAGATCAGGTTGTGCATCGGGCAGTTCATCGGCTTGACGCGGTATTCGATGCCTTCCAGCTCGAACGCCGGGAACATGTCCTCGGCGTACCAGGGCAGGTGGCCCGAGGTCTCGAACAGCGCCGACTTGGTGATGTGCGGCGTGTTGACGAACTCGTAGCCCGCCTCGGCCTGCCGCCGGCGCATGTAGTCTTCCATCTCCTTGCGGATGATGCCGCCCTTGGGGTGGAAGATGGGCAGGCCGCTGCCGAGCTCGGGCGGGAAGCTGAACAGGTCGAGCTCGGCGCCCAGCTTGCGGTGGTCGCGCTTCTCGGCCTCCTCAAGCAGCTTGAGGTATTCGTCCTGCTTGTCGCGAGACTCCCACGCGGTGCCGTAGATGCGCTGTAGCTGCGGGTTCTTCTCGCTGCCCCGCCAGTAGGCGCCGCCCGAGCGCATGATCTTGAACGCCGGGATCGACCGGGTGGAGGGCACGTGCGGGCCCCTGCACAGGTCCTTCCACTGCAACTCGCCGCTCTTGGGGTCGAGGTTGTCGTAGATGGTGAGCTGCCCGGCGCCCACCTCGACCGCCTCCTCGTCGGCGGCGCCGCCCTTGAGGCCGATCAGCTCAAGTTTGTACGGCTCTGCCGCCAGTTCCTGGCGCGCCTCGTCGTCGGAGACGGCCCGGCGGGAGAAGAGCTGCCCCTGCTTGACGATCTCCCGCATGCGCTTCTCGACGCGCTTGAGGTCGTCGGGGTGGAAGGCCTGCTCGACGTCGAAGTCGTAGTAGAAGCCGTTCTCGACGGGCGGCCCGATGCCCAGCTTGGCCTCGGGGAACAGCTCCTGCACGGCCTGGGCCATGACGTGCGCGGTGGAGTGGCGGACGATCGCCCTGCCCTCGTCGCTGGAGATCTCGATCGGCTCGACGGCGTCGCCCTCGGCCAGCGGGTGGGCCAGGTCGCGCGCCTCGCCGTTGACCCTGGCCGCGATGACCGTGCGGCCGTCGGCCTCGAGCGCCTCACCGGCCGTCGTGCCGGCCGCGACCACACGCTCGGCTCCGGCGAGGGTGATGCGTAGCTCGGCTGACACGATGTCTCCCTTTGGATAGCGCTCGATGCCCGGCACCGAGGCTGGTCGGTGGTGAACCCCGATGCTATCGCGGGTCGAACCCCAGCCTTGTCAGGTCCTCCCGGCTCCCGTGGAAGACGTTGCGGTCGACGGGGCTGTTGGCGTACTGGTGGATCGTCCACTCGCGCCAGGGCCGCGGCACCGCCGGCGTGCCCCTGGACTTGTCGGGGCTGGAGATCCAGAGCGGGTATTCGCCCAGGCCGGCGCAGTTTCCGCGGCGCGCGAAGGAGTTGTAGGTGTAGATGAACGGCCGCACGCCGGTATACCGCTCGACCTGGTGGCACCAGCGGCGCGCGTAGCGGGCGACCCGCTCGGGTCGCAGACCCTCGTCGGTCTCCAGGTCGAGCGCGATCAGGTCGCCGCGGCGCAGCCCACCCGCCGACCTGATCACGCCGAGGAAGTGCCGGGCCTGCTCGACGGGATCACCCTTGGGCCTGGCGTAGTGGTAGGCGCCGCAGACCATCCAGCTCTCGCGCATGCCGTCCCAGTTGCGGGCGAACCTTTTGTCGGTGAAGTCGCCGCCCTCCGTCGCCTTGGCGAAGCCGAAGGCGACCCCTGCCTCCGCGTGATCGGCCCAGTCGACGGCGCCCTGCCAGTTCGACACGTCTATGCCATGGAGCAAGCGCTTCACCTTGTCGGAGTTTATTGAAATGTGCGCTGATCAGCCCTTCACCGCGCCGACCAGCAGGTTGAGCGTGCGCTCGCGGTTGGCGAACGGCGAGCCGACGAAATCGGTGACTCCGGCCCGTTCCAGCTCGGCAAGCGTGGCCAGCACCGTCTCCTCGTCGCCGATGATCGCCGCCTCGCCCGGGGTCGCCGCGCCTTCCCTGTCGAGCATCGCACGGTAGGAAGGCAGTTGTCCGTAGACCTCGAAGATCTCGTCGGCGCGCCGGACGGCGGCCTCGCGGTCGTCGGTGACGGCGATGGGCAGCGCGCAGACGATGCGGGGAGGCCGGCGGGCCGCCTCGGCCGCGGCGGCG
Organism: Nonomuraea purpurea; assembly: GCF_042650645.1. Lineage (NCBI taxonomy): Bacteria > Bacillati > Actinomycetota > Actinomycetes > Streptosporangiales > Streptosporangiaceae > Nonomuraea > Nonomuraea purpurea. The sequence continues at coordinate 232,759 of NZ_JBHSBI010000009.1, read as the reverse complement.
TTGATGGTGGGCGCGATGTGCTCGGCGACCGTCTTGGGCCCGGTCATCCACAACACGGTGCCGTCGGCCACGGTGCCGGCGAGCTTGAGCATGCGGGGGCCGAGCGCGGCCACCAGCACCGGGAAGCCGGCGCCCGGCGTGGTGAGCTTGAGGTGGGCCTTGAGCGTCTCGCCGTCGTAGGTCACGTGCTCGCCCCGGCCGGCCGGGATGAGGATGTCGAGGTACTCCTTCATGTGACGGCCTGGACGCTCGAAGCTGTAGCCGAACACGTCCTCGATGACGACCTTGTGCGACAGGCCGATGCCGAGCGCGAGCCGCCCGCCGAGCGCGGCGTTGGCGGTCATGGCCTGCTGGGCGAGCACGGCGGGATGGCGCGGGTAGGTCGGCACGACGGCGGTGCCGAGCTCGATGGCCGGCCCCTGGGCTCCGGCGGCGGCCAGGGCGGTGAGGGCGTCGAGGCCGAAGATGTTCGACAGCCAGGCCGAGGAGAACCCCATGGCGGCCGCCTCGCCGATCTGGTCGCGCAGGTCGCCGATCGGGTCGGGGACGTTTCGCTCAGCCAGGAAATATCCATAACGCATGGGAACAGAACTCCGTTCGGGTGACTGACGCGACAGTATCTTCCCACGCCGCACCGCGATCACCCGCTGAACGGAGCCCATTTGTAAAGTGGAGCGCATGACCCACGCGCGCGCGGGACAGCCCGCTCAGCCCGCCGATCTGGTCGACGTCGCCAGGCTGGTGACCGCCTACCACGCCCTGCACCCCGATCCGGAGGAGGCCGGGCAGCGGGTCGCGTTCGGCACGTCGGGGCATCGCGGGTCGTCGCTGAAGACGGCGTTCAACGAGGACCACATCCTGGCCACCAGCCAGGCCATCTGCGATTACCGGCGGGAGCAGGGCACCGACGGGCCGCTGTTCCTGGGCATCGACACGCACGCGCTGTCGGAGCCCGCGCGGGTGTCGGCGCTGGAGGTCTTCGCGGCCAACGGGGTCGAGGTGCTGATCGACACGCGCGACGGCTACACGCCGACGCCGGCGCTCTCGCACGCCGTTCTGCGGCACAACCGCGACCGCGCCGGAGGACTGGCTGACGGGGTCGTGATCACGCCGTCCCACAACCCGCCGGGCGACGGCGGCTTCAAGTACAACCCGCCCAACGGCGGCCCCGCCGACACCGACGCGACCTCATGGATCCAGGACCGGGCCAACCGGCTGCTGGCCGACGGGCTGAAGCAGGTGCGGCGGGTGCCGTACACGAACGCGCTGAAGATGGCGGGGCGCTACGACTTCCTCGGCGCGTACGTGGACGACCTGCCCTCCGTGCTCGACCTCGACGCGATCAGGTCGGCCGGGGTGCGGATCGGGGCCGACCCGCTGGGCGGGGCGAGCGTGGCCTATTGGGGCGAGATCGCCGAGCGCCACCGCCTCGACCTGACCGTGGTGAACCCGCTGGTCGATCCGACGTGGCGGTTCATGACGCTCGACTGGGACGGCAAGATCCGGATGGACTGCTCGTCGCCGTACGCGATGGCCTCGCTCATCGCCAATCGCGATAAGTACGACATCTCCACAGGAAACGACGCGGACGCCGACCGCCACGGCATCGTCACCCCCGACGCCGGCCTGATGAACCCCAACCACTACCTGGCCGTGGCCATCTCCTACCTGTTCACCCACCGCGACGGCTGGCCCGCCGGCGCCGGGGTGGGCAAGACCATGGTCAGCAGCCAGATCATCGACCGGGTGGCGCGATCCCTGGGGCGGCGGCTGCACGAGGTGCCGGTCGGCTTCAAGTGGTTCGTCCCCGGACTGCTGGAGGGATCGCTCGGGTTCGGCGGCGAGGAGAGCGCCGGGGCCTCGTTCCTGCGCCGCGACGGGTCCGTGTGGACCACCGACAAGGACGGCCTCATCCTGGCCCTGCTGGCCTCGGAGATCCTGGCCGTCACCGGCAAGTCGCCCAGCGCTCTGTACGAGGAGCTGACCGAGCGGTTCGGCGAGCCCGCCTACGCCCGGGTGGACGCCCCCGCGACCCGCGAGGAGAAGGCGGTGCTCGGCAAGCTGTCGGCCGAGCAGGTGACGGCCACGTCGTTGGCGGGCGAGCCGATCACCTCCGTGCGGACGTCCGCGCCCGGCAACGGGGCCGCGCTGGGCGGGGTGAAGGTCTCCACGGACAACGCCTGGTTCGCGGCCCGGCCGTCGGGCACCGAGGACGTCTACAAGATCTACGCCGAATCCTTCAAGGGCCCCGACCACCTGACCAAGGTGCAGGAGGAGGCCCGCGCACTGGTGTCGGCCACCCTCGGACGGGGATGAGCTCGGAGAGGGTGTCCACGGTGGCCTGCCCCGCGTCGGCTCTCATCAGGGCTACGGCGAGCGCAGCGGGTCTCCGACACGCATATCGGCGGCTGCCCGTGGGGGTTCCCAAAAGGCTTGTGAAAGAGCCCCGCCGAAGAACGGCGGTGGTCAGGCCGGGGTGATCTCGGGTGCGGTGGCGGCGTCCATCCCGGTGCGGCCGAGGTCGGCGCGGCGGCCTGCCGCGACGCCGTCGCGGTAGCCGGTGCCGCTCGTCGTCGGGATGCTCATCCTGATGCTCGGGTAGTGCGCCGCCACCACCCGTTCCACCTCGGCCCTGCGGTCGGCCAGCACCAGCGCGGCGCCCGTACCGGCCTGGTCCCGCGCCGCCGACTCGGCCTCGCACAGCAGCCGGTACACCTCGTCGGTGAACCCCAGCAGCCATGACCTGCGGTAGGCCCGCACGGCCGTGACGTGCTCGGGCAGCTCGGTCCTGGCCAGCCCTGAGGCCATCTGGAGCAGCAGTGACGTGGCGAGCAGGTCGGCGCGTTCCAGGTCGGCGGCGAACCCGAACACGTGCACCCGCTGCCCGCCGTCCACGCCGCGCCCGATGAGCAGCGGACGGCACCGCACCGCCTGGGCGACCAGGCTCACCAGGCGGGCCTTCTCCCTGGCCCACGGGTTCGGCAGCGTGACGACCCGGTCGCCGGGCGTCTGCCGGGTGCCGGCCGGGGGGAGCGAGTCGATGCCGTGTTTGGCCATCAGCGCCGACGCGGCCGCCATGAACGTGGCCCGCTCGTGCTCGTTGTCGGTGCGTTCGGCCTTGGCCAGGAGTTTCCTGACGCGTTCGAGCGTGCGCTCCCGCACCCGTGCTCCCCCGGTTCTCAGAACTTGGTGGTCAGCACCCGCCCGTCGTCCGCGATGGCCGGGAACGCCCCTGTGTCGACGATTCCGTGCTGCTGGAACAGCGCCTCGATGAGGGCGTGCGCCTGCGGCTCCAGCTTCCACAGGGCACGATACTCGCGCGCCGTGGCCAGGGAGATGCCGATCTCCTGGGCGATGTCCACCGTGCGCGGCACGATGCCCTTGGCGATCTGCCGGTCCCAGAACTCGCGGGCGGCCCGCATGCGCGCGGCGCGCTCGGCCGTGCTGACGACGTGCGGGGTGGTGTCGAGCACCTCGACGTCGTCGTCCTCCTCGTCGACGAGTTCGGCCAGCGCGGGCGGCAGCGCCGGGCGCGCCGGCACTGGGCGGTGGTCGGCCTCGGGCTCCCAGGGCACGCGGGGGGCGGCGTCGATGAGGGCGGTGGTGTTGTACAGGGCACCGATCTGGGCCAGCAGCGCCTCCTGGCGGGACTGGTCGACGGCCAGGCCGGTGTGCTCGACGGCCTGGTCCATGGCCTTGTCGAGCTTGGCCAGCGCGGCGCGCATCTTGCGGTCGGACGCCCCGCCCTCGCGCAGCGCCTTGGCCCGCTTGGCGGCCAGCGCGACCCTGGTCAGCCTGCGGTGGGCGTCGACCTCGCTGGCCGTGCGGTCGCTGACCTCGGCCAGGCCCATCCTGACCATCAGCCGCTCGGGGGTGAGCCGCCAGTTGATGCGGCCGGTGCCGCGGATGCGGTGGCGTTCGATGGCCATGCCGCGTTCCCACAGCCAGGCGGCCACCAGCGGCGCGGCCAGCCGGAACAGCGCTTCGGGCAGGCTGCGCGCGTCCATGCTGGACAGCACGGCGGTCAGGCAGGTCAGGGCCCAGACGGCGATGCCGTCGATGCCGGCGGAGAAGTTCTCGCGCATGTTGCGGCGGGCGCGGACGGCGGAGGTGATGATCGCGACTTCGATGAACGCGAACAGCAGCAGTCTCAGCGGGCCGTCGAGGCCGAGGACGTCGCCGGAGAAGCGCCACATGCCCTGCGCGGACACGCCCGTGGCGATGGACGCGGCCACGATGGTGAGCAGGTCCTCGATGGGACGGGGGGCGACGTATCGGGTGATCAACCACGAGGCGGCGCGCCAGGCGATCCTGAGCGCCAGGACCGCCAGTGCCAGCCCGATCAGGCTCAGCACCGCGATGACGGCGGTGGCGAGCGGCTTCTCGGTGATGAAAGCTGCTATTTCCTCAAATGTCGGCATCAGTCACTATCCGTGGGGCTCAAACTACGGCTCTATGCGACGGGATCATCGCAGAATGTCGCCATCTTGTACGCCAAACGACGTCTGCCGCCCCATTTTGCCCCTGTTTCCCTTCCGTATCGGCCGTGGGCGGGCTCCGCGATGACAGAGGGATTATGCCAGGCCCAAGGGGATGGATCATGAAGGTCTTGATCGCGGCGGCAGAGGAGCATGGGCAGTGGGGTTCGGGCGGTGGGGTGACGTGGTGGTTACAGGCGTGGAGTCAGGCTGGTTCGGCGGGTGGCGCGGGCGCACAATGGTGCGCGAGGAGGGACAGTGAGCAAGCGATCGCGTAGACGCCGCGCTCTGCCCAGTGGTGCGCCCGCGTGGCCTCCCGGGTTCGGTCCCGGGGAGCCCCACTGGGACGACGGCGACGACCGTCCGTTCGATGATCCGCAGGGTGGGGTGCGGGAGCCGCGCAGGCCCAAGCCCGCTCCCCCGTCGTTGCCGGCCCAGGCGCCGCTGCCCGAGCCGCCGCGGCAGGTGCGGGAACGCGTGGAGATGATCCCGGGTGATGGGGATCTGGCCGGTGGAGTGCCCGCGCGTTGAGGGGCCCCGGAGTTCGGCGAAGGGCGTGTCCCTCCGGAGGCGGTTTGGGCGACGGAGGGTTCCATCCGGGGGTGGAGGCGGAGGTGGAAATTCGTCCTTTCGGAGGGCAACATTCACCTGTCCGGATGGGACCATCTATGCAGGGATTTATCCCGACATGGTGTGGTGTATCCCAGCAGGCAGGATATCGATGTCAGACACAGAAGAGTTCCCCCTCGTCCAGTTCATGCGCGACGGCTTCGACCCCGTGGGCGAGCTCGCTCGGATCCGGGCCGAGCATCCGGTCTTCCCGATGGAGATCCCCGGCGACCAGACCGTGTTCCTCGTCACCCGCTGGGACGACGTCCGAGGCGTTCTGGGCGACCACGAACGCTTCAGCAACGACTTCGCGGGCGTGATCGGCCTCGGCTCGAACCAGGAGGACCCCGGCGGGCTCGGCTTCCGCGACCCGCCCGAGCACACGCGGCTGCGCAAGTACCTGACGCCCGAGTTCACGATGCGGCGGCTGCGCAGGCTGGAGCCGCGGATCGAGGCCATGGTCGAGGAGTACCTGGACCGGATCGAGGCCAAGGGCGGTGAAGGGCGGACGGTGGACCTGGTCGAGGAGTTCGCGCTGCCGATCCCGTCCCTGGTGGTGTGCGAGCTGCTCGGTGTCCCCTACGACGACCGCTCCGACTTCGTGAGGTTCAGCAAGGACCGATTCGACTTCACGGCGGGCCCCGAGGCGTCGCTGCAGGCGATCAACGACGCGATGACGTACCTGACCGACCTGGTGGCCAGGGAGCGGCAGAACCCGGGCGACGGGCTGCTCGGGCAGTTGCTGCGCGAGCACGGCGACGAACTCGACGACCGCACGCTGGCCAGCATGGCCGACGGCCTGCTCACCGGCGGCCACGACACGAGCACCAGCATGCTCGCCCTGGGCACCCTGTGGCTGCTGCGGCACCCGGAGGAGGCCGCGAAGGTGCGCGAGGTCGACGACTACGTCAACGACGTGGTCGAGGAGCTGCTGCGCTACATGACGGTCGTCCAGGTGGCCTTCCCGCGCTTCGCCCGCGAGGACCTGGAGCTGCACGGGGTGCAGATCAAGAAGGGCCAGATGGTGCTCTGCTCGCTCACCGGCGCCAACCGCGACCCCGCCCTGGGCGGCGACATGGACCAGGTGTGTCCCGGCAGGGAGATGGCCGGCTCGCACATGGCGTTCGGGCACGGCATCCACCGCTGCGTCGGCGCGCCGCTGGCGCAGATGGAGATGCGCATCGCCTTCCGCGCGCTGCTGCGCCGCTTCCCCGGCCTGCGTGTGGCCGGAGAGGTGCCGTTCAGGGAACTCGCCATCGTCTACGGGGTCAAGGAGCTACCCGTCGCCTGGTAGAGCGGCTACGTTCACAAGTGTGAACGAGCATGTCATCGACCTGACCACGATCAGCGCCGTCGTGTTCGACTCCGACGGCGTGGTCACCGACACCGCTCGGGGGCACGCGGCCGCCTGGAAGCACGTCTTCGACGCGTTCCTGCGCGGCCGCTCGGCGCCGTTCGACATCCACGACGACTACGTGCGTTTCGTCGACGGCCGGCCGCGACTTGACGGCATCCGCACCTTCCTGGCCGCGCGCGGGCTGACCGTGCCGGAGGGCGCGCCCGACGACGACCCTGGCACGCCGACCGTGCACGGGCTCGGCGTGGCCAAGGACCGGATCTTCAAGGCGCAGGTGGACAAGTACGGCGTGGCCGCGTTCCCGTCCACCGTGGTGCTGTTGCACGAGCTGCGCCGCAGGGGCGCCAGGACGGCGGCGGTCTCCGCCAGCATGCACGGCCGCAGGCTGGTGGGCTCCGCGGGCGTCATGCACCTGTTCGACCTGGTCCTGGACGGCAACGACGCGGCCCTGCTGAACCTGCCCGGCCAGCCCGACCCCGCCCTGTTCCTGGACGCGGCCCGCCGCCTGGGCCTGCCCGCCGCCAAGGTGGCGGTGGTGGACGCCGCGCTGCCGGGCATCGAGGCGGGCAGGAAGGGCGGCTTCGGGCTGGTGGTGGCGGTGGCCAGGGAGGGCGGCGGCGCGGCGGAGCTGCGGGCCCGCGGCGCCGACGTGGTGCTGTCGGACCTGGGCGAGCTGACCGTGCGCGGCAGGATCCTGCCGTCGACGTCCTGAAGCGCGTCCTACCCTTGACGGCGTGAGCGTTCTCATCGACCCGCCCAACTGGCCGGGGCCGCGCGGCCTGATGTGGTCGCATCTCGTCAGCGACCGCTCCCTGGAGGAGCTGCACGCCTTCGCCGTCCGGCTCGGGGTGCCGGAGCGGGCGTTCGACCGCGACCACTACGACGTGCCGGAGACCGTGCACGCCCGCGCGGTGGCGTTGGGGGCGCAGGCGGTGACCTCGCGCGAGCTGCTACGCAGGCTGGTCGCCTCGGGGCTGCGGCGGCGCCGTCAGCGCGGCTAGCTCGGCGCTCATGTTGGCTCGGGCCCGCTCCTCCCACAGGTCGCGGGCGTGTGCCGTGCGGTAGAGGCGGGGGACGGCGAGCAGGCGGGCCAGCACCTCGGCGCGGCCCTTCGTGAACAGCTCGTCTGGTATGTGGGCGTACTCCTGCCTGATGGCGGCGGCGTAGGCGTCGTATCCGGGGCTGCCCAGGACGGCCAGGTCGGCGTCGCACAGGACGGCGCCGTCGGGGTCGTCGTCGGCCGGCGTGTCGTGGGCGGCGGTGAGGCGGACCAGCCGGGCCACCTCGGCGATCCTGCGGGCGGGCACCCCGCAGCGGTGCAGCCGCGACTGGGCGAGCTGGGCGCTGCGTTCCTCGTCCCAGCCCGGACGCCCGTCGTAGACGGCGTCGTGGAACCAGGCCGCCAGGCGCACGGCGACGGCGTCGCGGGCCTGGTCGGCGAGGGTGTCGACGGCGGTGAGCACGGCGGCCAGGTGGGCGCGGTCGTGGTAGCGGCGGTGCGGCTGCGACCAGCGGGCGACGAGCTCGGCGGCGGTGGCGCGGGCGGCCGGCGAGTCTCCCACGAGCGGGACGAAGTCGGCGATCACCCTTCCACCGTACTTTGATAGCGTCCTTGGCATCGGCACACCGGCAGAGGACCCCCGGCGCCTGCCCCGATGGCGGGAGCTGCGGGCGGTCATGCCCCAGCGGCCCCGCCTGTCCAGGGCGGCCCGGGTCGCGGCCGCGGCCGACGTCGCCGATCTGCGGCTGCTGGCCAGCAGGCGCGCCCCGCGCATGGTCTTCGACTACGTCGACGGCGCCGCCGAGGGCGAACGGTCGATGGCCAGGGCGGTCGAGGCGTTCCAGCGGGTCGAGTTCCGTCCTCATGTCCTGCGTGACGTCTCCGAGGCGGCGACCGCCGTCGAGATCCTGGGCCGGCGCATCGCCATGCCGGTCGTGCTCGGTCCGACGGGGTTCACCCGGATGATGCACCGCGCGGGTGAGCGTGCGGTGGCGCGGGCGGCCGAACAGGCGGGGGTGCCGTACACGCTGTCGACGATGGGCACCACGACGGCCGCCGACGTGGCCGCCGCCGCGCCAGGCGGGTGGAACTGGTTCCAGCTGTATGTGGTCCGCGACCGCGCCCGCACCCTGGAGACGCTCGCCCTGGCGCGCGAGGCGGGCATGGACGTGCTGGTGGTGACCGTGGACGTGCCGGTGGCCGGGGCCCGGCTGCGCGACGTGCGGCACGGCCTGACGGTCCCGCCGTCGCTGCGCTGGCGCAGCGTGCTGCAGGCGGTGCGACATCCGGCCTGGTGGTTCGACTTCCTGACCGGCGAGCCGCTCAGGTTCGCCACCGTCGACGGCGCGCCCGACGACCTGGCCGGGATCACCAACATGATGTTCGACCCGTCGGTGACCATGGCCGACCTGGAGTGGATCAGGTCGGCGTGGCAGGGCCGGCTGCTGGTCAAGGGGGTGCAGCGGGTCGACGACGCCAAGGAGCTGGCCTCGGCCGGGGTCGACGGCCTGGTGGTGTCCAACCATGGCGGGCGGCAGCTCGACCGCGCCCCCACGCCGCTGGAGCTGCTGCCCGACGTGGTGGCGGCGGTGGGTGAGCGCACGGAGGTCTTCCTCGACGGCGGCGTCCGCACCGGGGCCGACATCGCCGCCGCGCTCGCGCTCGGCGCCAGGGCGTGCTTCGTCGGCCGGGCCTACCTGTATGGCCTGATGGCCGGTGGCGAGCCGGGTGTGCGGCGGGTGCTGGAGCTGCTGCGGGCCGAGCTCGTACGCACCCTGCAACTGCTGGGCGTCGCAGGTGTCGCCGAGCTCGGCCCCGACGCCGTCCGGTTGCGTTAGCGGAACTCGGGCCTGACCGAAAAAGTCCGGCATTTGAGGCAGAAAGGACTCGTATTTAGCCGCCGCTGTCTCCGCTCTGCACCTTCACACGGGACCAGTTCCCACGAGAAGAGGAGCGAGATGGCTAGCGGGGAATTCCAGGTGATGAAGGTGCCGGCCGAGCAGTTGGCCGGTGTTCTCCACGGCCAGGTTGTCGACCCGGGTGCCCAACCCACCAATGTCGTGCGGCAGAGCGAGGGTTGGACGGTGGACGTGAGCTGGGAGGTCACCGGCGAACTCGTCGACTGGCTGGCCGGGCGGTGGCAGTTGGAGATCATCGCCGACCTGCTGGGAGGCGGTGAGTCGCGCCATCCCTCTCCACCGGTGGAGATGACCTTCACACCTGGCTCGGGGCGATATACGGCCTCTGTCCCCATGCGCGGGCAGCTCACCCCCGGCACTTATGACCTGGTCGTCAACCTCACCACCATGACCGCCGCCGGCACCTTGGGAGCGCTCGGCGGATTCGTGGTCATCAGCAAGATCCTGGTCGAGGAATGAGGTGCGCCGCCCCGGGCGACCCGCTCGGGGCGGCGGCGGATGCCGTCATGCCCTCCCGCGACGATCTCGTGCTCAATCCCGTGTGACGGGGCTCCGGCCTGGCCGATGATCGCCTTGCAAGCCCGCCGCAAGTCGCGCGTCCTACGCTCCTGGCTGGCGGCCACGGGGAAAGGCCGGCCGCCGCACCCTAACTGACATCGGCTGGTATCTGACGCCGCTGGAAACACTCTTATCTCCGTGAGGCGAAGGGATCAGCGAACGGGAGACCTCATGTCCCACACTCCGATGACCGCGGACGATGTGCTGCGCATCGCCGCGTACAAGGACCGGAGCCCGGCCCTGGAAGCGATGGTCATCGCCTACGCCTACCACCGTGTCGCCTCCGACCTGGCCGTGCGCCTCGGCAAAGAGGCCAACAACTGGTACTGCTACGCCACCTGGACCTCCAAAGCGATCGGGGAGAGCCTCGACCTCGGCCCCGACTCGCCGTTCATCGAGGACTTCGGCCGCCGGCTGCGCGTGCCGTCCCGGTTCAGGAGGTTGTTCCGCGCGGCGCTGCTCACCCTGCTCGGGCCCAGCTACCAGCTCGGGCTCGCGCTGGCCAACCGCGCCATCTTCCTGGAGACCGCGAGCCTGGCCGTCAACCTGTGGAACGACACGCCTGATCGCTTCTTGAAGGTGAGCCCGGATTCGGACCTGACGCCGCAGCCGCCGGAGTTCCTGGCCGATCTGCTCTCGCCGGCCGATTCGCGCTACCTGAAGGAGGCCGCCGAGCTCCTGGTGGAGGGCGCGCGGGCCACCGACCCCGAGGAGCGGGGCGAGCTGATGTTCGGGGCCGCCGTCGCACTGTCGGCCTACGAGCAGGCCCGCGCGCAGGCGGCGCTGGAGTTAGTGCTCTACCGGCCGGTCCGGTGGCTGACGCGGGTGTCGTGGCGGTCGCTGCGCTCGCTGGTGACCAGGAAGCCGTTCGCCCGCTTCCGCCTCTACAGCGCGCGGCACGACGACCAGCCGTGGCTGACGCGCAAGCTGGAGGCCGCGTGGTCCTCGCTCTACACCCGCCACCTGTTCGCCGTGGCGACCCCGCTCAGTGACATCAAGGTCGGCAGGCCGCTCACCGCGCCCGACGGCGTCGACCTGGCCGAGGTGTGGGCGCCGATCCAGAACGAGCGCGTGCGCAAGCTGGCCGAGGAGTTCATCACCGAGGACCAGGAGGCCTCCACGGCCGGTGTGCGCGACTGGGTGTCCTACCGCGACCGCATGCGTTTCATCGTCAGCTACTTCCGCGTCTACCACAACGTGGCCGCGCTCTACGACGTGCCCTTCGCCAAGGACGTCGCCGAGGGCCTGGCCGAGGAGATGACGCGGGGCCTGGTGCCCGAGGCCATCAGCGACAGGTTCTCCACCAGGGCAGAGCCAGGGCTACGCCGTCGTGGCCGCAAGCGCTACTACTCCTACCCGACCGAGACCGACCCTGACGCCCACGAGATGGCGCACTTCGACTTCGAACCCTTCCTGGAGGCGATCCAGCTTGATCCGATGGCGAAGCCCTGACCGGTCAGTCCAGGAAGTCCCTGGTGATCTCGCGGGCTTGAAGAAGCCCGCGTAGCTTCGCGAAACAGCGGGCGCGGGTGGGCCCGATGCTCCCGACCGGCCTGCCCAGCCTGCGTGCCACGTCCACGTAGTGGGGCTCGGAGGTTTCCGTGAGCGCTCTGAACAGCACCCGCTGCGCTGTCGGCAGCTCCTCGACCAGCTCCGCCAGCGTGGTGGCCAGCCAGATCCTGGCCAGTTCCCTGTCCACGTCGTCCGTGCTGCCCAGCGAGTCGAGGTCCGGCGTGCAGATCTCCTTCGTGCGTTTGGTGAGCTTCAGACATTCGCGGAAGGCGATGGTGGCCAGCCAGCCGGCCATCCGCTGGCCGTCCTCGACGCTTCTGAGGTTCTGCCAGGCCAGGAGCCAGGTCGTCTGGAGTACGTCCTGGGCGTCCTCATGGCTCAGCCTGAACCTGCGGATGCGCGCCTTCAGCATGGGGCTGAACTCCTCGATCAGCCGCTCCCACGCCTCGGCGTCGCCCTCCTGGGCGGCCGAGACCAGGGTGGCGGTGTCGGGGCGTTCGATGGTCTCCACGTGCATGTCGATCTCCCTGCCGGTCCGCGTTTCTTCAAGGAGGTCTCCGTTACCGGCCGGCACCCCAACGGTGCTCGCCGTGATCGGCGCAGTCTGTCGCGCTTGTCACAGTGCGAGTGTGTTCTGCGTCACAATCGGGAGATCCATTACCTCGTGCTGCTCAGGCCGGGATCGCGGCCTAGAGTTCTTGCATGAGCGGGCGCAGCGGGGTTCCATACGACGTCCAGCCGGTCGCCGAAGTGCTGGCGCAGATCCCGTTGTTCCGCGTACTCGGAGAGAGCGGCATTCAGAGCACCGCGCGGGCCGGGATGGCGCGCAGATACCGGTCCGGGCAGATCATCATCCATCAGGGGGACCCTGGAGAGTCTCTGTACGTGCTGCTGGACGGCCTGGTCAAGGTGGTGTTCACCACCGAGAACGGCGACGAGATCGTCCTCAACATGCTCGGCAGGGGCGACACCTTCGGCGAGATGGCGCTGCTGGACGGCTCGCCGCGCTCGGCCTCGATCGTCACCGTGCGGCCCGCCTGGGTGTTCTCGCTGCCCAGGGCGCGGCTGCTGGAGCTGATGCGGGAGCACCCGGGGCTGGCCGACGAGTTCCTGCGCATGCTCGGCCACATGGTGCGCAGGCTCACCGACCAGGCGGCCGACCTGGCCTTCCTCGATCTGGGCGGGCGGCTGGCCAAGCTGCTGCTGCAGCTGGCCGACAGGCACGGCCAGTCCGACGGGGTGGTGGACCTGCCCGGGCTGACCCAGTCCGACCTCGCCGCGCTGATCGGCGCCTCGCGCCCGGCGGTGAACCGGGCCCTGCAGTCCCTGGTGGCGCGGAACCTCATCACGGTCCAGGGCCGCACCATCACCCTGCTGGACGTCACCGCCCTGCGCAGACGGGGCGGGCTCTGACCGAATCTCACGACACGGGGCACACATGAATGAACGACTCGCCGACGAACGCTGGCCGGAGGAGCGCTTCCGGCAGTTGCGGCAGCAGGCCGATCCCGACATCGACAAGGTGGTGGCCGGCTATCTGGACGCCCAGCCTCCGGGCATGGGCCCGCTGGAGCTGGTCAAAGCGGTGACCGAGGAGCTGGGGCGGGCCAAGCGGGAGGCCAGGTCGCCCTCCGGCGAGCCGCCCGCCTCGGCCGTCTTCGACGCCCTCGACTTCGCCAAGGAGCTGCCCGAGTGGGGCGACGACAGGGAGATGCTGGCCAAGGGGCAGGCCGTGTTCGCCGACTACGGGCTCTACCAGTCGGCCGCGCTGTTCTGCAAGTGCCTGCCGATGGCGTACGTGGAGGTCTCCAGCGCCAAGGTGCTGGCCGGCGTCTCCAACCTGGCCACCCACAGTCTCACCCGCAGGGTGGCCGAGACCGGGCAGATGCTGGTCGACGTCATGGGCCTGAAGGCCACCGACAGCCTCCAGCCGGGGCGGCCCGGCCACACCACGGCGATCGGGCTGCGGATCCTGCACTCGTTCGTGCGCGCGTTAGTCAACGAGCGGTTCGGCGACCATTGGGACACCGAGCGGTTCGGACCCCCGGTCAATCAGGAGCTCCTGCTGGCCACCATCTTCGACTTCTCCGTCGTGACGTGGGAGGCTCTTGAGAGCATGGGCGTGGTGCTGTCCGACGAGCAGCGCGAAGCCCACCTCTACACCTGGAGCGTGTTCGGCCATCTGATGGGCGTCGACGCCTGCCGCGACGGGCCCCTCACGCTCTCCGACGTCGAGCCGGTCAGCCGGCGCCTGGGCCGCCTGTACGAATCCAGCGACGAGGGCCGCCGGTTGATGGCCCGGCTGCTGGAGGAGATGGAGGAGTTCATGCACCTGGGGTGGCGCAAGCTGCCGCGCAGCCTGGTGCACTGGGTCTTCCGCGACGCCGCCCACGGCGCCGACCGGGTGCCCGAGCTGCTCGGTGTGCCGCCGGCGGCCTGGTGGTTCACCTCGCTGTTCTCGCTGGCGCGTGCCGCTCACCGGCACTCGTGGCTGGCCGGACCGCTCGACGGCGTGGTTCGCTGGTTGGTACGCAGGGCCGGGCGGCACATCGTGGTCGCCCTGATCGACCGCCACTCCGACGGGCAGGCGGCCTTCAGGATCCCCGACGAACTGGCCCGCGCCTGGCGGATCAGGCAGTCGAAGCCCGCGGTGCGGACCCGCGCGGTCCGCCGTGCCGTCCGGCGCAGGCTTCGAGCGCCCGCGCAGGGGTTGAAGGGGCTGCGCACGTGACCGGTCCGCACCCGCCAGGCACGCTGACCACGGCGACCATCCTGTTCACCGACGTGGTCAGCTCCACCGCGCTGCGGATCAGGCTCGGCGAGGAGCGGGCCAACGTCGTCTTCCGCCGCCTCTACCAGTTGCTGAGCTCGGTGGTGACGGCGAACGGCTCGACGTTCACCAAGAGCCTGGGCGACGGGCTGATGGCCGTGTTCGACTCGGCCACGGCGGGGCTCGACGCGATCATCGCGGTCGAGCAGGCGGTGGCCGACGAGAACGAGCGGGCCATGGAGAAGATCTCCATCAGGGCCGCGCTCGCGGCCGGCGACGTGGCCTGGGGCCGCGACGACGTCAGCGGGCTGCCCACGGTGGAGGCGGCCCGCCTGGTCGCCGTGGCGGAGGGCGGCCAGGTGCTGTGCACCGATCTGGTGCGCCGGCTGGCGCAGGGCCGCAGCAGGCACGAGTTCAAGGACCTGGGGCGGCTGCCGGGCAAGGGGCTGCGCGAGCCGCTGCACACCTACGAGCTGCACTGGCAGGCGGCCGACCACCACCAGAGCGGCGGCCTGCCCACGTGGCTGGACAACGGGCACGTGCTGCCGTTCGTCGGCCGCGACCAGGAGCTGCGGGCGCTGGAAGAGAAGCTGGCCGCGGCCGAGTTCGGCAGCGGCCTGGTGATCCTGCAGGGCGAGCCGGGGGTCGGCAAGACGCGGCTGGCCTCGGTGGTGGCGGGGCGGGCGCTCAAGCGGCAGTTCACGGTGCTGGCGGGGCGGTGCACCGATCCGGCGCGGCAGGCGTACGAGCCGATCGCGGGCGCGGTGGAGCGGCTGGCCCGCACCTCGCCCGCGCTGCTGCTGCGCGCCGGGATCGACCAGCAGTGCGGCCAGCTCGTCCGGCTGGCGCCCTCGCTGGCCGCGCCGCCGCTGTCGCTGCAGGTGCCGCCCGCCACCGAGCCGGTCTCTGAGCGCTACCACCTGATGGCCGCGGCCCGCACGCTGATCGAGCGCCTGGCCACGGTGCGGCCCGTGCTGCTGGTGATCGACGACCTGCAGTGGGCGACGCTGGAGTCGCTGCAGATGCTCAACGCCCTCATGTGGGACGCCGACTCCCTGCCGATGCTGGTCCTGGCCACCTCGCGGCCGGTGCCGGCCGACTCGGCCATTCCCGAGCTGCACAAGCTGACCGCGGGCGGCCGGGTCATCCAGGTGCCCTCGTTCGGGCTCGACGAGGTCACCCACACGCTGGCGGAGGTGCGCGGCGGCGGCGACGCCGCGCTGCTGCACCGCGTCACGGGCGGCAACGCGTTCCTGATCACCGAGGTGGTCAGGGAGATGACCGCGGGCAAGGACCTCGACGCGCTGGCCGTGCCCGACTCGGTCACCAGGATGGTCATGGCCAGGCTGGCACAGCTCCACCAGGACGCCCGCGACCTGGTCAACCTGCTGGCCGTCGGCGAGCGGATGGAGTCGGCGGAGCTGCGCGCCGGGCTCGGCATCGACGAGGCCCGCTTCGTGGCCGCGGTCGAGGAGGCGATGGCCGCGGGCCTGGTGACCATGTCGGCCCGAGGGTCGTGCCAGTTCTCCCACGAGCTGACCAGGAACGCCCTGTACGCCTCGTTGTCGGCGCCGCGCGCCGGTCTGCTGCACGGGCGGGTGGCCGACGCGCTGTGCCGGACGGATCCGAAGGCGATGGAGTCGCGGCCGTACGTCGTGGCCAGCCACCTGGTGGCCGCCGCCGAGCACGGCCACGACCCGGTCAGGGTGAGCGCGGCGGCCGACGCCGCGGTGCGCGCGGCGCAGCACGCGCTGGCCGGGCTGGCCCACCGCGAGGCCGTGACCTGGTACCAGCGGGCGCTCGACCTGCTGGAGGGCTTCCCGGGCGCGAGCCTGGAGCGCCGCGCGGAGCTGATGGTGGAGTGCGGCAGGGCGATGTGGCTGGCCGGGCACCCGGAGGCCAGGCCGACCCTGTCACGCGCGGCCGACCTGGCCAGGGAGTGCGACCGGGGCGACCTCATCGTCACGGCGGCGCTCGGCGGCGACCGCGGCTTCACCCACATCTCCGCGGCGCCCGACACGCAGCGCATCGCGCTGCTGACCGAGGCCCGCAAGGTCGTCGACTCCACCGACGTGAGCACCAGGGCGCTGCTGGCGGCCCAGCTCGCCTCCGAGCTCATCTGGGCGCGCGACGGCGAGCGGCGCTTCGCCCTCAGCGACGAGGCCGTGGCCCTGGCCCGCAAGGCCGGCGACCCGCGCACGCTGGCCGGCGTGCTGGGCATGCGCAGCCTGACCATCATCCCGGCCGACCCGCTGCACCAGCGCCACCGCGACGGCGACGAGATGCTGGAGGCCGCCCGGCGCACCGGCGACGACCTGGCGCTGTTCCACGCCTTCGTGCAGCGCACTCCCCCGGTCCTCGACAGCGGCGACATGGCCAAGGCCGCGTCGCTGCTCGACCAGGCCGACGAGCTGGCCCGCCGGCTGGCCCAGCCGCATCTCAACTGGCTGATCGGCTACTCCAAGGCCGGTCTGACGCTGATGCAGGGCGACCTGGCGCAGGCCGAGTCGGAGGCGCAGTCGGCCCTGCGGCTCGGCACCGACATCGGCCGCCGACTGGAGGCCGTGGCCATCTTCTCCGAGCAGATCGGGGAGATCAGGCGGCTGCAGGGCCGTCTGTGGGAGCTGCGCGACCGGATGCGCCGCGCCGCCCAGGCGCCGAGGGTCGATCCGGTGCACGCGGTGCTGCGCTTCCTGTGCGAGCTGGGTGACGAGGAGGCGGGGCCGGCGCTCGACCGCATCCTGGCCGAGCACGGGGCGGCGCCGCCGCGGAACATGGCGCACCGGCCCGCCCTTGACAACCTGTCCGTGGCCGCCTCGCGGCTGGGCCGCACCGAGCTGGCCGAGCAGCTCTACGACTGGTTGTCCGGCGACGGCGAGACGTTCGGGCACGGCACGGTGTGCCACCCGTGCGGCCACCACTACCTGGCCCACCTGAGCGTGGCGACGGGCGACCCGCAGCGGGCCGCCGAACACTTCGAGGCCGCCGCCGAGGTGCACGAGCGGCGCGGGGTGCCGCTCATGCTCGCCGAGTCGCTGCTGGACTGGGCCGAACTGCTGGAGGGGGGCGCGGCGAGCGGGCCCAAGCCGCAGGACCTGCGGGAGTGGTGCGCCTCGCTGCTGGCGGGCCGGGGAGCGGTGCTGCTGGAGCGCCGGCTTTCCCAGACCTGATCGGGCCTCCTCGCTCGGGGCAGGTCAGCGCAGGTAGGAGGCGCCGTTCAGGTCGAGTACGGCGCCGCTGGCCCATTCGGCGGCCGATGAGGCCAGGTACACCACGGCCGCCGCGATCTCCTCCGGCCGCGCCACCCGGCCGAACGGGCTCTGCGCCCGGATCGCGTCACCACGCGGCGCTTTGAGGTGCTCGTTGGTCATGTCGGTCTCGACGAAGCCCGGCGCCACGGTGGCCACGGCGACGCCGTGCGGGGCCAGCGCGATGGCCAGCGACTGGCCCAGCGCGTTCAGCCCGGCCTTGCTCGCGCCGTAGGCGGGGCCGTCGGGCTCGCCGCGGAAGGCGCCGCGTGAGGAGACGTTGACGATTCTGCCGCCCGAGGGCATGTGCTTGAGCGCGCACCAGATGACGTTGGCGGGGCCCACCAGGTTGACCTCCAGCGTGCGCCGCCAGGCGGCCTGCCACTCCTCGTAGGAGGTCTCGGTGACGGGGTGGTGGAGGAAGACGCCCGCGTTGTTGACCAGCACGTCGATCCCGCCGAGCGCCTGGGCGGCCACGTCGGTCATGCGCAGGACCGCGCCGGGGTCGGCCAGGTCGGCCTGGACGATGACGTGGCCCTGACCGGGCAGCTCGTCGAGCAGGCTCGCGGCCTCCTTGGCCGAGTCGCGGTGGTGGATCACGACCCGGTCGCCCTGGGCCGCGAAGGCCGAGGCGATGGCGCGGCCGATGCCCCGCGACGCACCCGTGACAAGAACTCCACGTCCGCTCATTCGCCGCACACTAGCAGGAACCTGGCGAACTATCCGCGCATGGCCAGAGCTACCGACGGCGCTGAGCCCTGGGCCCTGGTCAATCCTGGCTCCAGCCTTCCCTGCGGGCGAGCCTGCGGGCCGTCCGCACCAGGGCGGTGGCCGCGGGCGACGGGTTGCGCTCCCAGGACAGCCGCAGCTCGATCGGCGGCAGTTCGTCCACGATCGGCAGGTAGGCGATCCCGCCGGGCAGCTGGCGGCCCAGCGACCGCGGCAGCAGCATGAACCCGCTGTCGTTCAGGCTCACCCCGAGGTTGCGCAATCCGGGCAGTGGGTTCTCCCAGACGTCGAAGTCCTCCCCCGTGCTGCGCAGCGCCCCCAGCACCTCGTCGTGGTAGAGCGGGGCGAACCTGCGGGGGAAGAAACGCAGCGTCTCACCGCGCAGGTCCCGCAGCCGCACCCGCGCCCGCCCGGCCAGCCGATGCCCCGCGCCCACGACCACGACGAAGTCCTCCCTGCGCAGCACCGCCGTCAGGAACGTGGCAGGCACCTGCAGATGCCGTCCCAGCAGCACGTCCAGCTCGCCGTCACCGGCCGCCGCCGTGAGCTCGGCGTCCCACGACTCGCGGGCCTCCATGCGGATGCCGGGGTGGCGGGCGCGCATCGCGGCGAACAGCTTGGGCATCTCGTCGAAGGCCGCCGTCACCGTGTAGCCGATCCGCACCGCGCCGTGGTCGACCCCGGCCGCCTTGCGGGTGTGTTCGACGGCCTGCTCGGCCTCGGCCAGCACCCGCCGGGCCGCGTCCACGAACACCCGGCCCGCCTCGGTGAGCCGGGTGGGGCGGCGGTGGAAGAGGTTCACGCCCAGCTCGCGCTCCAGGTCGCGGATCTGGCGGCTGAGCGGCGGCTGGGTCATGTGCAACCGCTCGGCGGCGGCCTCGAAGCTGCCCTCCTCCGCGACCGCGATCACGTACCGCATCAGGCGCAGATCAACCGGCATACCGGCAAGGTATCCATCACCAGGTGAACCTGATGTAACGGCCGCTCGGGCGGGCCGGATACCGCCTTGCGCGCGCCCGCTGCTCACTGATTCCATCGGCCTGCTCTTTCCAGGGCGCGCTCTTGTCCCGCGCCCCGGCCTCGGCAGCGCCCGGTTCGGTCCTCCACCCGGTGGCATACCCGCGAGGTATGTCACCCGTCCTGACCGGACTTGGCCTTTTGGCGTCCGGCCAAGGAAGCATCTCCGTATGACGACTGAATGGACGCCCTCGCGGCGGCAGATGATGGTGGCCGGCGGGCTCGGCGCGCTCGGCGTGGGCATGGCGGGCGTGCCCGCCGAAGCGGCAGGCGCACCCGACGAATTGGTGACGCGGACGGTACCGAAGAGCAAGCAGCGGGTGCCGGCGATCGGGCTCGGCACGTTCATGGCCTTCGACACCACCGCGGAGCTGCAGCGCGATCGCCTGCGGGAAGTGGTCAGGCGCCACTGGCGGGCGGGCGGCAGGGTGTTCGACTGCTCGCCGCTTTACGGCGCGTCGGAGGCGAACCTCGGCCGGATCGTCCGCGAGCTGCGCATCGACGACAAGCTGTTCCTGGCAAGCAAGATCTGGTCCACCGGCGATTATCTGTGGGACGACGGGGACGCCGCCGCGAGCCTGCGGCGCACGGTCGAGCGCATGTCGCTGAAGCGGCCGGTGGATCTGATGCAGTGCCACAGCCTCGTGAACGTGGACGTGATCGTGCCCCTTCTGCACGCATGGAAGAAGGAGGGACGCATCCGGCATCTCGGTGTCACCCACCACGAACCGCCCTACTTCCCCATCCTGGCGAGCTGGGTGGAGCGGGCCGAGCTCGACTTCGTCCAGGTGCACTACTCGATCCACACCCGCGCGGCCGAGGAACGGGTTCTCCCCGCGGCGGCCGAGAAGGGGACCGCCGTGCTCGTGAACATGCCCCTGGAGAAGGCGCGGCTGAACCAGGTCGTCGAAGGGCGGCCGCTGCCCGCGTTCGCCAAGGAACTCGGGATCGACACCTGGTCGCAGTACTTCCTGAAATGGGTGATCTCGAATCCGGCGGTCACCTGCGCGCTTCCCGCCACCTCCAACCCCGACCACGCGGAGGAGAACGCCGCGGCCATGCGCGGCCCGATGCCGGACGCCGCCATGCGGCGGCGGATGGTCCAGCACATGGAGAGCATTCCCGGCTTCGACCAGATCGCCACGAGGCCGTGGTACCCCGGCAAGAATTACGTGGGCCTCGTCTCTCGCGGTCAGGCCGCCATCCGCGTCCGCAGTCCTTGGTGGCCCTCGTAAGCCGCCCGCGCCCGGAAAAGCGGGGCCCTCTTTTCGTGATCCATAAAGGAGGGCCCCATGACGAAATTCACCAAGGCCGGCCCGCGTACGGCCGCTTCCAGCTATGAGAAGAACGGCGCTCGGGGCGTCACCGGCACTGGCGTCACCCCTGGAGGAGGTGCTCGTCTCAGTCCCCGGCGATGCGTGCGGAAAGGCCCTCGGCGATCGTCTTGGCGGCGGCGGACACCACTCTCTCCTCCAGGGGCGTCGTGCTGAGCGCCGCGCCGGGCGTCCTCAGCGCCTTGGAACCCTCGTAGCGGACCTGGACGATCCGCTTGCCCGTGAGGAACCACACCTGGCCGGTCCGTGAATGCTGCTCCCCCAGCTTTGTCTCAACGGCCTGGGAGAAGGCGGCCTCACCGAGGCCGGAAACGTTCTTGACCGGCCCTTCCCGAACCCCTCCGGTGGGGTTGGACGGCTGGTACTGGGCCGCCTTCTTCTCCCCCGCGAACGCGGCGCCGGGCTGCTTCTCCACCGTGCTCACCAGGACGTTCAGGCGGCTGAACAGGTACGTGGGCCCCTCCTGGCCCGGGACCGGGCGTCCCGACCAGGAGCAGGAAGCCTCCTTGATCTTGCCGTTCCTGCTGTTGCTGTTGCTCCGGTTCTTCGCGTCGACGGTGGGATTGGGCGTGTGCTTGTCGATGAGTTGTCGCGGTACCACCTTGCACAGGTCCTGTCCGCGGATGTCACCGGTGAGCCGCTCGGCCACACGCGCCTCGACGGGCTTCTTCGCGAGCACGGCGACGATCTCTTTCGCCGCGCTCTTGGCTCCGTTCATCATCGTGTCGGAGGAGACGGCAGAGCGCTTGCCGAACACGCCGCCCGTCTGGTCATGGCCGAGGTACAGGACGGTTACCACGCCGCCGGCGACGCGGACGGTCATCTCCGCGCCGTTGCTGAGCCGGTCAGCCCCGCTTTCGGCGAACGTGTTGGCGAAGGCGGCCTCGCCGATTCCCGGCACGTCCCTCAGTTCGTCGTAGGTGAATCCGCCCCTGATGGTCTTTCCCGACGCCTCCTCGGCGACCTCCCGGTCCCGGGCGAAGTCCTCCTCCGGGCCGTCCTCCCCGCGGATGGTCGTGGTCAACTCCACGTTGAGCATACGGTTGCGCTCGGTCCGCTGATTCGCCTGGTCCCCAGACTTCCATTCGCACTTCGCGGTCTTGATGGGGCCGAAAGTGCCGTCTGCCGGGTTCTCCTCCGCCTCGGGGACGAGCTTCTTCAGCGTCTCAGGCGCCAGGGCAGAGCAGATGTGCTCTCCCTTGAACACGGTCAGATCCACCTTCGCCTTCGCCTTCGCCGTCACGCTCGGCCGTGCGTCCGTGCGCGACTCGTCGTCGTCGGCCTCGTCGGCGACGGCCGCGATGCCCGCGCCGTTGCCGTCGGGGAGCAGCGCGAACACGCCCGCCGCCGCGACTCCGAGGAAGAGCACCACGGCGACCCCCACCGCGACGAACACGCCTGTCTTCTTCTGCCGTGGCATCGGGTACGGCCCGCGAGGCGGCATCCCCGGCGGCCCGTACGGTGGTCCCGGCGGCGGCCCGTGAGGCGGACCTGGGGGTGGCCTGTGGGGCGGGCCCGGCGGCGGCCCATGAGGCGGACCGTGGTGAGGCCGGCCTGGCGCGGGTCGACGGTGCTGGTGCGGACCGCCCATCGAGGAGTGCGGGGTGACGGAGCCTCCCGGTCCTTGAGGCGGATATGACATGATCGTTGACATTACGGGTACCGGTTGGCATGAACTTGGCGTCCGCGCGCAAGACACGTCCATCGCCACGATTGAGGCCGCCTGCGTTCGGACGGGGAGCCTGCTAAGGGCGTCGTAGGGCCGCGAGAAGAGTGTCGATCTTTTTGGTGGTCAGTGGCCGGCTCAGCATCGTGCTCACTCGGTCGCGAGCCCTGGCCCGGTTGTCCGGGGACTCCTGCTCCGACAGCGCCCGCCTGGCGTAGAACTCCAGCAGATGCCCATGCTCGGCGATCGCCATGGAGAAGTCACCCGGCCCGGAGATCACCTCGGGACCACCCGATGCCCGATAGGCCGAGTAGGCGGCCACCGCCTCGTCCTGCGGAAGATCGAGGAGGATCTTCGCCAGTTCCCACCCCGGCCGCGCGGGCCCGCAGTTCTCCCAGTCCAACACGATCACCCCGCCGTCGGCGGCGCGCCGTACGTTCCCGACGCCGACATCACAGTGGCAGGTCGTGACGTGCCCTCCATCGGGCGCGACGACCAGATCGTCCAGCGCGATCAGCTCGGGCAGCACCCGTCCGAGCGCCTGCTCCCACTCCCCTCCGGCCGCCAGCAGCGCCTGCCACCCGGCACGTCCGACAGGCTCGGAGAACCATGGCAGCACCGTCCCCGAGGCCGGGTGCCCGACGCGATGCAGCCGAGCCGTCACGGCCCCCAACTCCGCCCCGGTGACCTGCTCGCCGACCACCAGGTCGACCCACTCGTACACCCGGAACCTCCCCCGCAGCAGCACATCGCCCTCCGAGGTGAGCACGGGTCGCGGCAGGCGCACGCCCGCGTCGGCGGCGGCATGCTGAAAGGCGGTGTCCGCCCGCGCCACCCCCTCGTCCACGGGCGAGAGCAACTCCTTGACCGCCCAGGAGCCGCCCTCGGTGTCGAGCCGCCAAATCAGCCCCAGTTCACCGCGCGCCGCGTAAACCGGCGGGCCAAGCGGCTTCCCCAGCCGAAACACCCGCGCCACGTCCGCCATGGCCCGCACCACGTCCGCCGTCACCACCGTCACGCCAGTCCTCTCCTCTGCCTCACGTCCGTTGCCTGCTCACACCACATCCGCCGTCGCCGACTTCGTGTCCGGAACGTCATGCTTTGCGGCCGATCGACGGCAAAATTGTCCTTGCCCCAAGGAAGTTGGTCCGAGATCCGACACGACGTTCGGGATACGCAGGCCAATTCCCGGAAGTTCACCTCATGATCGGACAAAGGGCCCAGATTAGATCATGTTCTACTAATGGCTTATGTCCTGGCGAAATATCAATCGTCGCCTCTCCCGCCACATATATTCACCCTGGTCCCAAGTGGCAGCCGCGCACGCCCGCGAGGATCGGAGGGATGCCCAGCCGCCCCGTGGGGGACGCACCATCGGGGCCGAGAGGCCGGCCCTCAAGACATCGCGAAGCGGCTCTGGCCCCTGGGCCCCCAGAGACGGAGAGAGGCCGCCTCCCATGTGGGAAACGGCCTCTGACGTGCTGGTGGGCGATACTGGGATCGAACCAGTGACCTCTTCGGTGTGAACGAAGCGCTCTCCCGCTGAGCTAATCGCCCGCCCTGCCGGTTCCTTGCGGTGCCGACGGGGAAAACCATACCGCACTCTGGCACCTGTTCGCGAAGCGAAGCCGCGCGGGGCGGGCGTCCGAGGGCCGGTGGCGGGCGCGGTTCCGGAACCGGCCAGAGGGATTCGGGTGAAACGCGGCGGTTGCCCACCAGCATGGCGGGTCCGTGGCATACCATCGTCGTGTTCCCGGAAGGCAGCGGTCGCGATCTTTTGAGAGAAACGTTCATGTCCGAGGCTCTCCAGGGCGGGCTCAGCAAGCGCAAAACCCTCGTAAATACGACCCGATTGATGCCGTTTAGCCTGGTAGATGCCTAAATGTCCACCTGTGATGTGCGTTACAGAAGGCCCTGGGAGCGGAATCTTTCCTACAGGTTTCTTCGTTCCGCGTCATAGCTCAGGACGAAGTCCGTCAGAGCAGTGAAAGCCCCGAAGAGGGGACCTACGACGAAAAGGTTTGGCTGACGATGAACAGCACCACCGTCTCCGCCGAGCTTGGCCTTCGGCTTGTGGTCCCCGACCGTACAACCGTCCCCCTGCTCGCCGGACTGAGTTACACAGCCGACGATCCGTACGCCATCCGCATGGCCTTCCACGTAGGGAACGACGAACCGGTCGAGTGGATCTTCGCCCGCGAGTTGCTGACCGTGGGCATCGTGAGGCGTGTCGGCGACGGAGACGTGCAGGTCTGGCCCGCGCGTGCCGATGGCGAGCGTACGCTCCACATCAGCCTGACCTCCCCGTTCGGGCAGGCGCTGTTCGAGGTGCCGCTGGCCCCGCTCACCGAGTTCCTGCACCGGACCTACGAGAAGGTGCCCGCCGGCCGGGAGACCGACTTCATGGACCTGGACGCCGAGCTCACCAACATGCTCTGGCCGTCCTGACCGGCCTTTCGTCCTTCGGGGCAGGTTCCGTGCGCTTTCCTGCCCTGCCCTCCTGAGTGCCCTCACCTCCCCCGACCCGGAGCGCCGTCCCTCCGTCCAGGAGCCCCGGACGGCGCCTGGCCCCTGCCGGACGTTTCAGGACGAGGGCAGGGCGTTCAGGGCCGTGCGCATGCGCGAGATCTCGATGCTCTGCCCCGAGTACACGTCCTTGGCCATCAGGCGCATGCGCTGGTCGCGGCCCGAGGCGAGTTGTTCGCCCGCCATCTTCACCGCCCCCTCGTGGTGCCGGGTCATCAGTTGCAGGAACAGCCGGTCGAAGGCGGCGCCCTTGGCCGCGCCCAGCGCGTTCAGCTCCTGCCGGGTGGCCATCCCGTACCCGCTCATCTGCTCGTGGCCGTGTTTCGCGGTGCCGGAGCGGCCGAGTTCGGTCAGCCAGCGGGTCATGGCCTTGATCTCCGGTGTCTGCGCGGCGGCGATCTGGCGGGCGAACGCGCGGATCTCCGACGTGGTGGTCCGGGCCTCGACGAGGGAGGTCATTTCCAGAGCCTGACGATGGTGCGGGATCATGGATTCCGCGAAGCGGACGTCCTGGGCGACGGTGGGAATGGGGGACTGCCCGATCCGTTCGCCTGGCGTCGCTGTACGGGCGGGACCTCCTGGACGGCCCGGCACGATCACGGGCGCCTCCGTGCCGATGGCGGAGGGCTGCGCAGGCTGCTGCTCAGAGCAGGCTGTAAGGGCGAATATCGCCATAACCGTGATGAACACCGTACGCGACTGCGAACCTGCTGACATAGCTTCCATAGTGAACGACGAGACAAAGGGGAAGGCGCGTTGATCTCTGCCAAGTTGCGCGGAGCGTTGCTTTGTACGGTATTACTGCTGGTCTCCGCGTGCGCGGCAAATCAGGAGTCTCCGGAGGCGCCCACGCGAAACAACGCCTCACAGCAGGAGACCAGCGCTCCGCCCGGCGGGTCCGACAATGTCACCGGCGACGTGATGACCAGTGACAACGTGCGGCAGGTGGCCCACGTGCCGAAGACGGCCCCGCTCGACGGGGAGGACGACGTCGGGACGGACCTGGCTTTCCAGGGCGACTACGCCTATGTGGGCAATTTTGGCGGGTTCTCCATCTTTGACATCAGTGATCCCACCAAGCCGCAGATCGTGAGCCAGGTGGCGTGTCCCGCGCAGCAGAACGACGTCTCCGTCTATGGCGACCTGCTCATCCTCTCGATCGACGAGCCGCGCGCCGGCCCCGAGTGCGATTCTGGCGATGACCGGCGTTCGTGGGAGGGCCTGCGCATCTTCGACATCAGCGACAAGAAGAGCCCCAGGTACATCACCGCCGTCGCGACCGACTGCGGCTCGCACACGCACACGATGGTCCCGGCCGGGGAGACCCTGTACGTGTACGTCTCCTCGCCCGGCCCCGAGCCCGAGTCGGAGACCTGCAAGCCACCCCACGAACTCATCCAAATCGTAGAAATCCCAACAAAGTCCCCCGAGTCAGCAAAAGTCGTGGCCAAGCCGGACATCTTCCCGGACCGCAGCAACACCGAGTTCGGCTCCGGCTGCCACGACATCACCGCCTACCCCGAGAAGAAGCTGGCCGCGGCCGCCTGCTTCGGTGACGGCGTGCTGCTCGACATCTCCGACCCGGTCAACCCGAAGCTCGTCCAACAACTCACGGACAAACAGAACTTCCAGATCTGGCACTCGGCGACGTTCAACAACGACGGAACCAAGATCGTCTTCAGCGACGAGCTGGGCGGCGGCAGCCAGGCCACGTGCGACCGCAACACGCCCCGCACCAAGGGCGCCAACGCCGTCTACGACCTGACGAACGGCAAGCCGGAGCTACGCGGCTACTTCAAGATCCCCCGGGAGCAGACCCCCGACGAGAACTGCGTGGCCCACAACGGCTCGCTGATCCCGGTGCCCGGCAAGGACATCATGGTCCAGTCGTGGTACCAGGGCGGCGTGTCGATCTGGGACTTCACCGACTCCGCCAACCCCAAGGAGATCGGCTACTTCGAGCGCGGCCCGTTCCAGGGCGGCAGCCTGGCCGGCTCCTGGTCGGCCTACTACTACAACGGCTACATCTACTCCAGCGACATCCAGGAGGGCCTGGACGTGCTGGAGATCAAGGACCCGCTCACCGATCCGGCCAAGCAGGTCAAGATGGACGACTTCAACGTCCAGACGCAGAAGTCCTACTGACCCGCCGGGCTACAGCGGCCAGCAGGACGCCGACCGCGCCGCCGCCTCCGCGATGGCGGCGCCGTCGAGCCATAGGGCCTCGGGCTCGATCCCGGCCCATGGCCACTCGACGGTGAGCAGGAAGTCCTGCGCAGGCGGCAGCGGGAACAGCCACAGGGGAACCTGGTAGAGCGTGAACGCCGCGTCGCCGCGTACTCCCCCGGGGAACCAGGACAGGCACGGCGGCGCGCAGTGGTGGTCGGTGTCGGAGGCGACCACGAGGCCGGACGGGTAGCGCAGCGTGATGTGCAGCGACGTGCTCTCCTCGCCGGAGTACGCCGAGTCGAGCTGCAGCGCCAGGCCCCGGGGGGCGGTGTCGTTGCGGGCCACCACGTCGATGTTCAGCAGGCAGCCCGAGTCGTAGACCTGGATCAGCGGAAGCAGGACCGCCACGGCGGGAGTCCGGGCCAGCAGGCGTTCCACCGTGACGATCGCGCCCATTCTCGAAACCGGTGGCGCCGGAGCGCCGCCATCCCCACTCATCTGGACTCACAGTGTTCGGAGGTGTTCCTACAGCGAATCCTTCAGCGAAAGCGTAACCCGGCTGAGGCCGCTTCTTCCCCCACCGCGACGAACCCACCACAGCGGGTGGTCCCAGTGGTCCCGGCGGCCCCAACCGCCCCTGCGGCCGGCCGGGAAGGCGGGCCGCGGGAGGCCGGTGAGGAGGGCTACGGGTTGAGGTCCGCGGCGGAGCGCTCGGCGAAGACCCGCATGGCCTTGGTGGTGATCGGCCCGGGAGCGGCGGGCAGTTCGGTGTCGTCCACCAGCCTGATCGGCTGGATGTCGCGGGTGGTCGAGGTCAGGAACGCCTCCTCGGCCTCGTACAGCGCCGAGAGCGGCACGTCGGCCTCGGCGCCGCCGCACCATTCGAGCACCAGCGCCCGGGTCACCCCGGCCAGGCAGCCCGATTCCAGCGTCGGCGTGAGCAGGCGCCCGCCCCGGACGATGAAGATGTTGGAGCCGGTGCCCTCGCAGAGGTCGCCCGCGAGGTTGCCGAAGATGGCCTCCCCGCCCCCGCGCTTCTTGGCGTGCAGGAGCGCCTTGGCGTTGTCGCCGTAGGAGGTGCTCTTGACCCCGGCCAGGGCTCCGCGCTCGTTGCGCGGCCACGGGACGACCGCGACGTTGGCGGCGGCGGGGAACGGCTTCTGCTCGTCGACGATGACGACGGAGGTGGTGCCCTGGTCGCCGCGGTCGGAGCCGAGCGGCCCAGGGCCGCTGGTGTAGGTGACGCGGATGCGGCCGAGCGCCCAGGCGGGGGCGACCTCCAGCAGCTTGCCGATGCCGTCGGCGATGGCGTCGACATCGGGCTCGGGCAGGTCCATGCGCTGGGCGGAGAGCGTGAGCCGGTCGAGGTGGCGGGTGAGCGCGAACGACCTGCCGTTCACGATCTTGATCGTCTCGAAGACGCCGTCGCCGACCATGAGCCCGTGGTCGAACACCGAGACGGTGGCCTGAGCGGGGTCGAGCAGCTCGCCGTTGACCCAGACAGGGATGTTCATTCAGATTCCTCCTGTGGATGCCAGTCTGATGAGCCTGGCCGCTTTGAGCTCGGTTTCGAGCCACTCGCGCCCGGGGTCGCTGCCCCAGGTGATGCCCGCTCCCGTGCCGAACCGGATCTCGCCTGCCGAGATCCAGAATGTTCTGATGCCGACGGCCAGCGCCGCCGTGCCCCGGTCGGCGTCGACCCAGCCCACGGCCCCACAGTACGGCCCGCGAGGTGCTGGTTCGAGCTCATTGATGATCCGCAATGCCGACGACTTGGGCGCGCCCGTGACAGATCCGGGTGGGAAAGTGGCCGCGAACAGTTCCGGCCAGCCCACGCCCGGCGCCAGTCTGGCCCGTACAGTGGAGACGAGGTGGACGAGCCCGGGGTGCTCCTCGACCGCGCACAGCGAGGGCACCTCGACCGAGCCGACCTCCGCGACCCTGCCGAGGTCGTTGCGGACCAGGTCGACGATCATGACGTTCTCGGCGTAGTCCTTCTCCAGCAGGTCGCCGGCGGTGGCGCCGGTGCCCTTGATCGGCCGGGACTCCACGACGTCTCCGTCGCGCGACAGGTAGAGCTCGGGCGAGGCCGACACCACGCTGAGCCCGGGCACCTGGACGACGGCGGCGTAGGGCGCGGGGTTGCCCTCGGCCAGCCTGGCGGCCAGCGCGAGCGGGTCGGCGTCGTGGGGGACGGGAGCGCTCAGGACGCGGCAGAGGTTGGCCTGGTAGACCTCGCCCTGGGCGATGTAGTCGCGGATGGCGTGCACGCCCCGCTCGTAGGCGGCCTGGTCGAGTGAGCTGCGCCACTGGTCGGGGCGTGGCCCGTGCCAGGGGGCCGGGGGCGCGGGCAGGGGCGCCCTGCGCACCCGGTCGAACCGGGCGCACGTCACCTTGCCCTCGTAGTCGACGACAACGGCCCACCAGCCCTCGCCGTCGAGTGCGGCCAGGTCGGAGGTCACGTCGCGTAGATCGGTGGCGAACACGTGGCCTAAGTGGGCGAAACCGTCGTACACACCTCCCATTCTCCCAGCATTTGGGCGAGCTCCAGCGCGGCGGGCAGTGGCGTCTCGGGCAGAGCCGCGTACACCTTGCGTGCGGGGGCCATTCCCCTCAGTGGCCGCAGCACCAGATCCTTCGGCACGGCCCGCGCCGCCAGCTCCGGCACCAGCGTCACTCCGAGCCCGGCCGCGACGAATCCGAACTTGCCCGTCCATTCCGCCACCCGCAGCCCGCCGCGCGGGGTGAACCCGGCCGCCGCGCACGCGGTCAGCAGCAGCGTCGACTGACCGCGCGGCGCGGCCTCGATCCAGGTTTCCCCGGCCAGCTCCCGCAGGTCGACGTCGGTTTCGCCGGCCAGCCGGTGCCCGCTGGGCAGCGCGACGAGCAGGCGGTCTTCACGAAGCGGCACCAGGCGCGCGCCCTCGCCTGGCAGCCCCGCCGGGTAGTCGCTGATCACGGCCAGGTCGAGAGCCCCTGCGCGCAGGCGGTCCATGAGCCGCGCGGTGAGCCCTTCGACCAGGCGCAACTCGACGTCGGGCCGCCGCTGCGCGAAGCGTTTGAGCGTCCCGGGCACGAGATCGACGTTGGCGGTGGCGAAAGCGCCCAGCCGCAGCGTCCCGCCCCTGCCCCGGTGGATGGCGGCCAGTTCCTCGCCCGCGCGTTCCAGCCGTTCCAGGACGGCGACGGCGTGGTGGTGCAGGGCCGCGCCGGCGGGCGTCAGCCGCACCCCTCTGGCCAGGCGCTCGAAGAGCGGCCCTCCGGCGGCCCGCTCCAGCGCGGCGACGCGGCGGGAGACCGCCGACTGCGTGTATCCGAGCAGCTCGGCGGCGGCCGTGAACGAGCCGCTCCTGGCGACCTCGTCGAAGAGCCGGAGCGCGGCGGTGTCGAAGGCATTCGTGTTCGGCATGGCTGATATGCAATCTAGTCGGTGGTGGAATGCCTCGTGGCGCGGTTCACTGGGCGCATGATTGTTTTCCTGGGGCAGGGGCGCATGGGCGCCCCGATGGCCCGGCGACTCGTTGAGGCCGGGCACAAGGTGACGACGTGGACGCGCGCGAGCGGCGTGCCTGTGGCGGCGGCGGTGGACGGCGCCGAACTGGTCATCACGATGCTCAGCGACCCCGCGGCGGTGCGGGAGGTGCTGACGGCGGCGCTGCCGGGGCTGCGGGCCGGCACGACGGTGGTGGAGATGTCCACGATCGGCCCGGAGGCGGTGCGGGAGCTGCGGGCGCTGCTGCCGCAGCAGGTGGCGCTGGTGGACGCCCCGGTGCTGGGCAGTGTGGGCCCGGCCGCCGACGGCACGCTGACCGTGCTGGCCGGCGGCGACCTGTCGGGGTGCCGGGAGGTGCTCGCGGTGTTCGGTTCCGTGCGGGAGCTCGGGCCGCTCGGGGCGGGCGCGGCCATGAAGATCGCCGTCATGAGCGCGCTCGTGCCCGCTCAGGTGCTGCTGGCCGAGACCTTCGCCTACGGCCGGGCGCACGGCGTCGACCATGGGGCGCTGATCGAGGTGTTGTCGGGCACCCCCTTGGGCGTGCCGGCCGAGCGGCTGCGCGTCCCGTCCGCCGAGACGCGTTACTCGCTCGCGCATGCGGCCAAGGACCTGGAGTTGGGGGCGTGGGAGGGCGCGACGCTGGCCACGGCCGCGCGGGCCAGGCTGCAGGAAGCGCGGGCTGCCGGGCTGGGCGGGCGCGACCTGACGGCCATCGCCGAGCACACCTTGGAGGGCGCGGCGCCGCGCGTGGTGCCGCTCAATCCCTCGGCCGTCCCTGCGACGAACGGCATGTACTCCCACGCCGTACGGGTGGGAGACATGCTCTACGTCTCCGGCCAGGCCGCCTTCGACGAGGAGGGGAACCTGGTCGGCGAGGGCTCCATGACGGCCCAGGCCGAGCACGTCTTCCAGGTCGTCTCCCGCATCCTGGCCGACCAGGGGGCGAGGTTCGCGGACGTGGCGTTCATCAGGACGTACCTGACGGACATGGAGCTGCGCCGCGAGTACGGGGCCGTGCGCCGCAAATACATCACCGGCACGCCCCCGGCCAGCACGACCGTGGAGGTCTCGAAGCTGTTCATGCCGGGCCTGCTGCTGGAGGTGGACCTGATCGTGGCCCTCAGTCCAGCGGGCCGGTGACCGACTCCGCCGCCGCCACGACGCCGCCCTCGGCCACCAGGCGCACGGCGGAGTCGATCTCGGGCGCCATGAACCTGTCGGGCCCCGGGGCGGGGACGGTCTCGCGCAGCGCCCTGACCACGGCGGCCGTGGCGGGCGCGGGCTCCAGCGGGGCACGCAGGTCGAGCGCGCGGGCGGCGGTGAGCACCTCGACGGCCAGCACGCGGGTCAGGCCGTCCACGGATCTGCGCAGCTTGCGGGCGGCCGACCAGCCCATGGAGACGTGGTCCTCCTGCATGGCCGAGCTGGGGATGGAGTCGACGCTAGCCGGGACGGCCAGGCGCTTGAGCTCGGAGACGATGGCCGCCTGGGTGTACTGGGCGATCATGTGCCCGGAGTCGACGCCGGGGTCGTCGGCCAGGAACGCGGGCAGGCCGTGGTTGCGGGCCACGTCCAGGAAGCGGTCGGTGCGGCGTTCCGACATCGAGGCCAGGTCGGCGGCCACGACGGCCAGGAAGTCCAGGACGTAGGCGATCGGGGCGCCGTGGAAGTTGCCGTTGGACTCCACGCGGCCGTCGGCGAGCACGGCGGGGTTGTCGACGGCGCTGGCCAGCTCCCATCCGGCCACGGTCGCGGCGTGCGCGATCGTGTCGCGGGCGGCCCCGGCGACCTGGGGGGCGCAGCGCAGCGAGTAGGCGTCCTGGACGCGGGTGCACGCCTCGGGGTCGCGGTGGCTGGCCATGATGCCGGACTCGCGCAGGATCTTCGTCATGTTGGCCGCCGAGCGCGCCTGGCCCGGGTGCGGGCGCAGCGCCTGCAGCTCGGGGGCGAAGACCCGGTCGGTGCCCAGCAGCGCCTCCACGCTCATCGCGGCGCTCACGTCGGCGGTCCTGACGAGCCCGGTCAGGTCGTGGATGGCCAGGATGAGCATGCCGAGCATGCCGTCGGTGCCGTTGATCAGGGCCAGGCCCTCCTTGGCGGCCAGCTCGACGGGGTCGATGCGGGCCTGCTTGAGCGCCTCGGCCGCCGGCTGGAGCCTTCCCGAGCTGTCGCGCACGACGCCCTCGCCCATCAGCGTGAGCGCGACGTGGGCGAGCGGGGCCAGGTCGCCCGAGCAGCCGAGGCTGCCGTACTCGTGCACGACCGGCGTGATCCCCGCGCTGATCAGCGCGGCCAGGGTCCTGGCCGTGGTGGGCCTGATGCCGGTGTGGCCGGTGGCCAGCGTGTGCAGGCGCAGCAGCATGAGGGCGCGCACCACCTCGGTCTCCACCTCGGGGCCGTTGCCGGCCGCGTGGGAGCGCACCAGGGAGCGCTGGAGCTGGGCGCGCAGCGCCGGGTCGATGTGCCGGGTGGCCAGGGCCCCGAACCCCGTGGAGATGCCGTAGGCGGGCATCGGGCTCTCGGCCAGCTCGTCGACCCGCTGGCGGGCGGCGGATATGGCGGCCATGGCGTCGTCGGTGAGCTGGACGGCGGCTCCGCGGCGGGCCACCCGGATGACGTCGTCGAAGGTGAGGGGCTCTGGGCCGACGGTCACGACTCCGTTGTCGCGCATGATGTCTCTCTCGCTGCTAGGTAACTGGCGAATGCGATGTTAGCTCCTTACTCACGAACAACGCCGACAGGCCCTGCCTGCCTTCCTCGGTGAGGATCACCGCTCTGGGGATCGTCCCGCGCCGCAACCACCCGCGCTCCAGCAGCACCTCCGTGATCGCCGCGCCCAGCGCCCCGCCCAGGTGCGACCTGCGCTCGGTCCAGTCCAGGCACTCGGGCGCGAACCTGCGCCTGGACGCGCGCGCCCGCGCCACGTCCACGCCGAACCCGGCCAGCAGCCGCTCCCCCGCCAGGGTCAGGTCGCAGGCCTCGTAGTAGCCGCCCTGCCTGAGCCGGTCGAGCAGGTCGACTCCGGCCCGTCCCGCGAGGTGGTCGTAGCAGGTGCGGGCCTCCTCCAGCAGTCTGGCCTGCCGGGACTGGCGCAGGGAGCGTACGGGCGGCCGCGCGCTGACTCTGGCCAGCACCTCCAGCACCTCGGCCACCTCGTGCCCGGACAGCCGGTAGTAGCGGTGGCGGCCCTGGCGCACGACGTCCACGAGCCCGCCGTCGAGCAGCCTGGCCAGGTGGGCGCTCGCGGTGGCCGCGGACACTCCGGCGACCCGCGCCAGCTCCCCCGCTGCCAGCGCCCTGCCGCCGAGCAGGGCCGTCAGGATCGCCGCCCTGGTGGGGTCGGCGATGAGCGCGGCGACGGGCGCGATGTCGGCGTCACGGGCGATGTACTCCATGCTCACGACGCTAGTCCACCGACATTTCGACGCTCGTCGAAAGGTCGGCTCAGCCCTTGCCGAGCGCCTTCCTGATCAGGTCCCTGGCCCTGTCCATGATCGCGGCCGGGGTGCCGACGATCACGTTCTTGGTCGCCGACTCCACGCCCGGGTGCGGGCGGGTGGGGCCCATGGCCTCGGCCGCGCGTACCGCCGCCGCCATGGCCCTGCGCTCGACGAAGGAGGTGTTCTCGCGCAGCTTGGCGAACTCGTAGCGCTCCTCGCTGCGCGCGTGGACGGTCACGGCCGCCCGCAGCTCGCCGAGTTTCTCCCAGAACTTGGGGTCGTCCACGCCGGCCTTGTGCAGGTCCCGCAGCAGCCGCTTGGCGCGGTTCTCCTCGCTCAGCCGGTCGGCGACCACGCCCTGGCCGTTGTCGAGCTTCCTGCGCGCGTACGGGTGGACGATCTCCTCCTCGGCGGTCTCGTGCACCGACAACATGCGCGTCAGGCGGCCGAACGCCTCCTCCACCTTGTCCGGCGGCGCCTGCTCCACCTCGTCGAACAGGTCCCTGATCTGCCCGTGCTGGGCGATCAGCAGGTCGATCACATCTTGTTCCCCCACGCCAGCGCCCTACCCCTGCCCTCTTAGGGCACGCGTGCCCTTACCGAACGCGGGGCTTTCGCGCACCGAACGCGGAGGTTGCGGGCACAGGCGACGGGTACGGGCGGCGACATGGCCTTCGACCCACTCCAGGAG
Organism: Nonomuraea purpurea; assembly: GCF_042650645.1. Lineage (NCBI taxonomy): Bacteria > Bacillati > Actinomycetota > Actinomycetes > Streptosporangiales > Streptosporangiaceae > Nonomuraea > Nonomuraea purpurea. The sequence continues at coordinate 198,243 of NZ_JBHSBI010000009.1, read as the reverse complement.
CGGGGTATCCCGCTGGACGATCAGCTACGGGACTGGCACGCGCTGAACGTCACGCCCATCGGCGCCGACCATGCCGACCCCTACACACGCTGCCGCATCATCACGATGAACGGCGTCGAGGCGGAGGCGATCCGGTTCAGCCACCAGTTCGCCCGCCACTGCCCCGACCTGGAGGTCAAACAGCGGCTGGCGCGGCTGCGCTACATCGAGGCGCAGCAGCAGAAGGCGGTCGGCTGGCTGCTGCCGGGCACGGCCTCGGTGCCGGAGACGGCGATCGCCCACCAGCAGGCGGCGGTGGACCTGACGGCCTGGGTGGCCAGGATGGAGCCGGACCCGAACCTGAGGCAGGCTTACGAGTTCGGGCTGCTGGAGCACGTCGACCACCTCTACCGGTACGCGAACCTGTACGAGATGATCGAGCACCGCGGCGCCGAGAAGATCGTCGAGCAGGCCACCGAGGTGCTGCCGGGGCGTCCGACCTCCCTCCAGCACCGCGATCCGCTGGACGACGTGCGCGAACCGTACAGGAAGGGCGCCACCGAGCCGCTGTCGCGCCTGCACGCCCTGACGATCCTGTCGGCCGAGCAGCAGATCATGACCTTCTCCATGAACGCCGGCCCCATGTGCATGGAGCCGATCGCGCGGCAGCTCTTCCAGGAGATCGCGATGGCGGAGGAGGGGCACGTCACCCACTACGAGTCGCTGGCCGACCCGGACGAGAGCTGGTGGGAGCGGCTGCTGTACCACGAGTACAACGAGTGCTACCTGTACTTCTCCTTCATGGAGACCGAGTCCGACCCCAGGGTGAAGAACCTCTGGGAGCTGCACCTGTCCATGGAGCTGGAGCACCTGCGGCTGGCCGCCGAATTGTTCAGGGAGCGTGAAGGACGCGACCCCGACCAGGTGCTGGCGCCCGCGCTGCCGCCGCCCGTGACGTTCGAGCCGAACAAGGGCTACATCCGCGAACTGCTCGCCACCCAGCTCGAGCGCACCACGATGGGCACCGGGTACGTCCGCGAGGCCCACGAGCGTTTCTCCAGGACGCAGGCGGCCGTCATGGGCCGGGACAAGCCGCCGTCCGAGCGCGTCATCGACGGCAACCGCGCCATCTCGGGGCGGGAGTACCGGCTGGAGACGGAGGCGCCGCGTCCTGCGGGCCTGCTGAAGTGATTAGAGTCGAGCCCATGGCAAAGGCACCTCCTGTCGCCCTCGTCACGGGCGCATCGCGCGGCCTGGGCGCCGTGATCGCGAGCAGGCTCGCCGCCGACGGGCTCGCCGTCGCGGTCAACTACCGCTCCGACCATGCCGGGGCGGAAGAGGTGGCCTCCGGCATCCGCGCCTCGGGCGGCATCGCCGAGGCGTTCCCCGCCGACGTCACGGACGAGCCCGCCGTCACGGCCCTGATCGCCAGTGTCGTGGACCGGCTCGGCCAGGTGGAGGTGCTGGTCGCCAACGCGACCGGCCCGCAGCCGGCCGTCCCGATCGAGGACCTCACCTGGCAGGCCCACCTCGACCAGCTCCTGTTCTTCGTCAAGAGCCCGACGCTGCTGGTGCGGGCGGTGCTGCCCGGCATGAAGGAGCGGCGCGGCGGCCGGATCATCCAGATCGGCTCGGACGTCGTGGACCGCAAGCTCCCCGGCATGTCCGCCTACGTCGCGGCCAAGGGCGCCCAGCACGCCATGACCCAGGCGTGGGCGCGCGAACTGGGCCCCCACGGCATCACGGCCAACATCGTGGCCCCCGGCTGGATCCCGGTGGAACGGCACGGCGACCTCGACCCGAGCGGCTACCGCGAGCAGGTGCCGCTGGGCCGGATGGGCACGCCGGAAGACGTGGCGGCGGCCGTGTCGTTCCTGGCCTCCGACGGCGGTTCGTTCATCACCGGGGAACGCATCACGGTCAACGGCGGCCACACGTGACCTGGGTGGGCATAATCCAGTTTGGGGACTCGGCCAGGATTCGCTAGAGTTCTCTCAGTCGCCCGGTGATACCGAAGCGGCACGCGGAAGTGGCTCAGTGGTAGAGCATCACCTTGCCAAGGTGAGGGTCGCGGGTTCGAATCCCGTCTTCCGCTCGGAGCTTCCGGCTCGGTGGCGTGGCCGAGAGGCGAGGCAGCGGCCTGCAAAGCCGTCCACACGGGTTCAAATCCCGTCGCCACCTCCAAGGACGATTAGCTCAGCGGGAGAGCGCTTCCCTGACACGGAAGAGGTCACTGGTTCAATCCCAGTATCGTCCACCATTTCTCGATAAGCCCCAGACCACCGGTCTGGGGCTTATTTCGTGATCTGCGATCCCTATGCTCGTCGGTGGCAACGGCGCTCTCCCGACGGCCGGTTTCACCCCGGCGTCCAGGATTGACGTGCGGCTAGCCTGGCGGGCATGTCCATGGAGTTGATCAAGAGCCTCAGGGCGACCCGCGCGTTCACGGCGGAGCCCGTCACCCGAGACCAGCTCACGGCCGTCCTGGAGGCCGCGCGGTGGGCCGGGTCGGCGCGTAACCGGCAGCCGTGGCGGTTCGTGGTGGTCCGCGACCGCGGCCTCCTGCGCGAGCTGAGCCGCCTCGGCGCCTACGCAGGGCATTTGGCGGGGGCGCCCGTGGTCGTTCTGCTGGCCGTGGACGCGTCGCTGAGCACGCAGGACGCCGAGTTCGACGCGGGCAGGGCGGCCCAGAACCTCATGCTGGCCGCCCACGCTCTGGGCTTGGGGAGTTGCCCCGCCTCGTTCTTCCCCGCCGAGAACGCCCGGAAGGCCACGGAGCTCGCGGGCGTGCGGGATCCGTGGCACGTCCGTACGGCCGTCTCGCTCGGCCGTCCTGCCCCGGCCCCGCGCGGCGTTCCTGCCGTCCCTCAGGGAAGGCTGCCGCTGAGTGATCTGGTCATCGAGCGCCCGTAGCGCGACGATCACCCCATGGACGCTCAGGAAATCGCCGACCGCCTCGAAATCGCCGATCTGCTGGCCCGCTACACCCGCGCCGTCGACTCCGGGCAGTGGGATCTGCTCGACGACGTCTTCAGCCAGGACGCGACGATCGACTACACCTCCTCGGGAGGCATCAGGGGATCGCGGGACGAGGCCAAAACCTGGCTGGCGGAGGTGTTGTCGCACTGGCCCGGCCGCCTGCACCTGATCGGCGCCCCGGCGATCGACTTCGGGGAGGACGGTGAAGCGCGCGTGAGCGCCCCCTTCACCGACACCCTCGCGCCGACGCGGGACATGGTCGCGGCCGGTACCGAGGGCTTCCTGCACGGGGGCGGCTGGTACCACCACCGCCTGCGGCGCACCCCCGACGGGTGGCGTAGCGCGGAGCTGGTGGAGGAGCAGAGCTGGCGCACCGCCCACTGACGCGTAATCCGGTTGTGCTCCGGCCGCGTTCTTCGCCACGCTCGGCTCCATGAACGTCCCGAACCGGCAGATACGTGCCCGCTACACCGAGGAGTCGATCACCGTCTACCAGGCCTACGCCGCCGCCATCGCCGAACCGGCCCTGGCGGCGCGGCGGTTCGTGCCCCCGTTCAAACGGGAGCGCATGACCTGGATCAAGCCGTCGTTCCTGTGGATGATGTACCGCTGCGGGTACGCCACCAAGGCGGGGCAGGAGCGGGTGCTGGCGATCTCGCTCAGCCGGGAGGGGTTCGCGTGGGCGCTCGCGCACTCGTGCCCGAGCCACGACGACCGCCGCCCCGATTGGGGCGCACGCCTGCGGCGTAGCCCGGTGCGGATCCAGTGGGACCCCGAGCGGGGGCCGAGGCATGAGGCGCTGCCGTACCGGTCGATCCAGGTCGGGCTGTCGGGCGAGGCGGTGCGGCGCTACGTCGAGGAGTGGACGCTGGGCATCGAGGACGTCACGGACCTGGCCCGCGAGGTGCGCGCGGCGCTGACGCGCGGAGACGACGTGAGCCCGCTGCTACCCGCCGAGCGGCCATATCCTCTGTCTACCGACATCGTGGAGACGCTTCAGGCTTGGTCACCGCCTGGTGGGTGAGGGGTCTCCTCGGAGGTGTCTGATGAGAGTGATCCTGTTCGGGGCCACCGGCATGATCGGGGGCGGGGTCCTGCGGGAATGCCTGCTGGACGACCGGGTGAGCGCCGTGCTGTCCGTGGGGCGGGCCGCCACGGGCGTCTCAGGAGGCAAGCTCCGCGAGATCGTCCACGGCGATCTGCTCGACCTGGGGCCGATCGAGGCCGAACTGGCCGGCTACGACGCCTGCTTCTTCTGCCTCGAAGTCTCCTCTGCCGGGATGAGCGAGCCCGCCTACCGGCGCGTCACTCACGATTTCACGCTGTCGGTGGCGGCCACGCTGGCGCGGCTGAGTCCTGGCTCGACCTTCGTGTACGTCTCCAGCGCCGACGCCCGGGACAGGGTGACGGAGAACGCGCTGCTCGCCCTGCCGCTTTCGGCGTACGTGTTCCGTCCCGGCTACGTCCGGCCCGTGTCCGGCTCCCGAACGCGGTTCTACCGGCTGGCCTACGTCGTGACCAGGCCGGTGTTCCCGGTTGTGCGGCGGCTGTTCCCCACGACGGTGACCACGACCGAGCGCATCGGCCAGGCCATGATCAATGTGGCGGAGCGCGGGGCGGGCAAGCGCGTCCTCGGCCCCGCCGACATCAACGCCCTGGCCTCATAGGTTGGAATAACCGGGCGCCCTCCGGCGCTGGCGTAGCCGTCAAAGATTCAACAGTCGTGGATGGTGACCAAGTGCAGTTCGGGATCTTCAGCGTGGGCGACGTGACCATGGACCCGACCACGGGCAGGACGCCGACCGAGCACGAGCGGATCAAGGCCATGGTGACGATCGCGCTCAAGGCCGAGGAGGTCGGGCTGGAGGTGTTCGCGACGGGCGAGCACCACAACCCGCCGTTCGTCCCGTCCTCGCCCACCACCATGCTCGGCTACATCGCCGCCAGGACCGAACGCCTGGTGCTGTCCACCGCCACGACCCTGATCACCACGAACGACCCGGTGAAGATCGCCGAGGACTTCGCCATGCTGCAGCACCTGGCGGACGGGCGGGTCGACCTCATGCTGGGCCGGGGCAACACCGGGCCGGTCTACCCGTGGTTCGGCCAGGACATCAGGCAGGGCATCCCGCTGGCGGTCGAGAACTACGCGCTGCTGCACCGGCTCTGGCGTGAGGACGTGGTCGACTGGGAGGGCCGCTTCCGCACGCCGCTGCAGGGCTTCACCTCCACGCCCCGCCCGCTGGACGGCGTGCCGCCGTTCGTGTGGCACGGCTCGATCCGCAGCCCGGAGATCGCCGAGCAGGCCGCGTACTACGGCGATGGCTTCTTCGCCAACAACATCTTCTGGCCCAAAGAGCACTTCATCCGCCTGATCACCCTCTACCGGCAGAGGTACGCCCATTACGGCCACGGCACGCCCGAGCAGGCCGTCGTGGGCCTGGGCGGCCAGGTGTTCATGCGCAGGAACTCCCAGGACGCGGTGCGCGAGTTCCGTCCCTACTTCGACAACGCCCCCGTGTACGGCCACGGCCCCTCGCTGGAGGAGTTCACCGCCGAGACGCCGCTCACCGTGGGCAGCCCGCAGCAGGTCATCGACAGGACGCTGGAGTTCAGGGAGCACTTCGGCGACTACCAGCGGCAGTTGTTCCTGATGGACCACGCGGGGCTGCCGCTCAAGACCGTGCTGGAGCAGCTCGACCTGCTGGGCGAGGAGGTCGTGCCGGTGCTGCGCAAGGAGTTCGCCGCAGGCCGTCCCGCCGAGGTGCCGGACGCGCCGACCCACGCCTCGCTGCTCGCGGCCGTTTGACGGCTCACGGCCCGCCACATCCGGAAGGAGACCCATCCTCTATGAAGCTCGTCGTCGTCACGGCGGGGTTGACCCAGCCCTCCTCCACCCGCCTGCTCGCCGACCGCCTGGCCTCGGCCGTCTCGCGCCGCGCCGACGTGCGCACCCAGGTCGTCGAGCTGCGCGAGCTGGCCGTGGACATCGCAGGCGCCTTCGTGACCGGCTTCCCCAACGCGAAGCTGCGGGCGGCGATCGAGACGGTGACGGAAGCCGACGGGCTCGTCGCCGTCACGCCGATCTTCAGCGGCTCCTACAGCGGCCTGTTCAAGTCGTTCTTCGACGTGCTGGACAACACGGCGCTGACGGGCAAGCCGGTGCTCATCGCGGCCACCGGCGGCACCGCCCGCCACTCGCTGGCCCTGGAGCACGCGCTGCGCCCGCTCTTCGCCTACCTGCGGGCCGTGGTCGTCCCGACCGCCGTGTACGCGGCCTCGGAGGACTGGGGCGGCGCGGCCGACTCCTTCACCGACGGGCTCGGCGAGCGCATCGAGCGGGCCGCCGACGAACTGGCCGCTTTGCTGACGCACACGCGAAGGCCGGAGGAGGAGAGACTGGTCCCGTTCGAGGAGCAACTCGCGGCTCTTCGCCGAACCGACGGAATTTCCGGCGCCTGAGGGAGTATGGTCCGTTAGGAAACTTTCCTAACGTACTCTGACAGGAGCACACGTGCTGACCGCCCCACTCCTGGCCCTCTCCCTCACCGTCACGGCTCCGGCCCCCGTCGACCTCAACGAGCCGCACAAGAAGGACATCGCCATGCGGCTGGTGTCCAGCGCGGAGAACTCCTCGCTCGACTGGAAGGCCCAGTACGGCTACATCGAGGACATCGAGGACGACCGGGGCTACACGGCCGGGATCATCGGCTTCTGCTCCGGCACGAGCGACATGCTGGAACTCGTCGAGCTCTACGCCAAGCGCAAGCCGGGCAACGTCCTGGCCAAGTACCTGCCCGCTCTGCGCAAGGTCAACGGCACCGACTCCCACAAGGGGCTCGACCCGACCTTCACCAAGGACTGGAAGACGGCCGCCAAGGACCCCGTCTTCCAGCAGGCGCAGAACGACGAGCGGGACCGGGTGTACTTCGACCCGGCCGTCTGGCAGGCCAGGAAGGACGGGCTGCGGGCGCTGGGGCAGTTCGCCTACTACGACGCCATGGTGATGCACGGGCCGGGGACCGGCAAGCTCAGCTTCGGCGGCATCAGGAAGAACGCCCTGGCCAAGGCCAAGCCGCCGGCGCAGGGCGGGGACGAGGTGAGGTACCTGAACGCCTTCATGGACGCCCGCAGGACGGCCATGAAGGCCGAGGACGCGCACGAGGACACGACCCGGGTGGACACCATGCAGCGGGTCTTCCTCAAGAACGGCAACCTCGAGCTGAACCCGCCGCTGACCTGGAAGGTCTACGGCGACAGCTACACCATCAAGAGCTGACCCCGACTCGCTCCGCCGGTGACGACGGGGCGACTGCCGTTCGTCAGGGTTTGACGGCGACCACCGAGTACGGCGTGTCCGGGGCCGGGGTCGTCGTGAAGCGGGCGTTGGGCAGGTAGAGGCGGTGGCCGAAGGCGGCGACCGTGGTCGGGACGTCGAAGCGGGGGTCGGTCAGCCGCTTGGCGACCTTGCCCGACGAGCCGTCCCTGGCCAGGTCGATGACGGCGATCGCGTTGAGGCGGTTCTGCACGACGTACAGGGTGCGGCCGGACAGCAGCAGCCCGTCGCCGTTGACCAGCGTCTCGCCGCCCAGGTCCACCTCGGTGGTGACGCCGGTGGCCGGGTCGGCCTCGAAGAGCTTGCCGGTGTTGGACTGGACGATCAGCAATGACTTGCGGTCGGGGCTGAGGGCGATGCCGTTGGCGTTGTTGCCGGTCTCGTACTGGATGGCGCCGCTGAGCGGGATCGTGACGGCGGCGTCGGGCAGCGCGCCGCCGCGTCCGAGCGGCAGTTTGTACAGGACGGGGTTGCGCGAGTCGGTGAAGTAGGCGCTGTCGCCGGTGAGGATGACGTCGTTGACGAACGCCGGGTCGGCGGTGAGCTGGTAGGACTTGAGGACCTCGCCGGTCCGCAGGTCGATCACCCGCGCGTTGCCGCCCGTGCCGCCGGCCACGAACAGCCGGCGCCCGTCGGTCTTGAGCCCGAGCGAGGGCGTGCCGGGGCCCTTGCTGACGACCGACCCCTTGCCGGTGCGCAGGTCGGCCCGGTAGATGTCACCGCTCACGCGGGAGCCGAAGTAGGCGAAGGGGCCGGGCCCGATCTCTATCCCCTCCGGCTGGAACCCGTTGGGCAGCGCGAAGGTGTCGGGTTTGCCCGTGGCATGCGCGGGCGCGGCGCCGAGCAAGATCACGATGATGGCGCCCAGTGCGGTCTTCAGGATCGTGGATCTCATGCGGCTCACGATGCCCGGGGAGATCGTCTCCGCAAAGACCCAGAACGGGCTTCACAGGGAGTTTGGAGAAATTTCCTCGCGCACGAACCGAAGGGGTCGGTTCGTCGGCATCAGGCTTGGCTCGAAGAGCACACCACACTGAGGGATCAAGCGGTAGGTTGTGGTACGAAGCGAACAAACGGGGTTTAGTTATGTCAAACGGTGCCCGTCATGTTCTGGGAGTGGTCGCGGGACTGCTCCTCCCTCCGCTGGTCGCCGCCGGGCTGTGGTTCGGCGTCGGCGAAATACTGCTCAGATCGAGGACCGCGTTCGAGATCTCCTGGCTGGGGCTGGCCGCCCTGGCCGCGTCGGCGATCGTGGCGGCCTTCCTGTTCGGCTCGCGCCTGTCGCCCATCGCCTCCCTGCTGGGCGGCCTGGCCTTCGGCGCGCTCGGCGTCATGCCGACCCTGGAGTCGCAGGGGCTTCGGCTGCTGCCGGACGGATGGCTGCCCGTCACGTTCGAGCCGGGCTTCCAGACCCTGGCCTCCTCGGGAGTCCTGCTGTTCCTGGGGATCGCCCTGGTGGTCACGTCGCTGTTCCCTTCGCGGTGGCGCTCGGCCGCCGAACGGGCCGTCTACGAGCCCGACTACGCTCCCGCCCAGTCGCCGTACTACCCGGACGACACCACACGGCCGATGTACCGCGAATGAGGACCGGGTCGCCTGGCAGAATGCCGCCATGCGCGACTTGAAGATCGTCGACTTCCTGACCGAGCTGGCAGACCGCGTGCCCGCGCCGGGAGGTGGCGCGACGGCCGCCCTGCACGCGGCGCAGGCCGCCGCGCTGCTCGGCATGGTCGCCCGCTACACGACCGGCGAGAGGTACACCTCCCACGCCGAGACCGTGGTCGCGGTGATCGCCGAGACCGACAGCCTGCGGGCGCGGGCGCTGCGGCTGGCCGAAGAGGACGCGGCGGCCTTCACCGCGGTCACCGACGCCTACCGCCTTCCCAAGGGCGAGGAGCGCAGCGCCGCCATCGCCAGGGCGTTGGCCGGCGCGGCCGAGCCGCCCGCCAGGGTGGTCGAGACCGCCGTCCGGGTGGTCGAGCTGTGCGAGCTGCTGCTGCCCATCGCCAACCGCAACGTGGTCACCGACGTGGCCGCCGCCGCCGACGCGGCGCGCGCCGCGCTCACCACGGCCAGGATGAACGTCGAGATCAACCTGGCCGGCATCAAGGACCCGCGAGTACGCGAGGAGCTGAACCACCGTGTCGGCGGTGTCGACACCGCCGTCGCCAGGGCAGACTGGGTCACCGCCGAGGTACGCGAGGAGATCACGTCGTGAAGACCCTGTCCGGCAAAGACCTGGCCGCCGCCATCAGGACCCAGACGGAGGCCGAGGCCGCGGCGGGCCCCCAGCCGAGACTGGCCGTGGTGGTCGCGACCGCCGACGAGGCGAGCCTGTGGTACGTCCGCTCGATCGCCAAGGCCGCGGCCGGCGTGGGCGTCGCCTGCGACGTGGTCGACCTGGGCCCGCGGGCCACGGCCGAACAGATCGGCCAGACGCTGTCCAGGCTCAGCTCCGACTCCAACGTGCACGGCGTCATGCTGCAGACCCCGCTGCCCGCCGGCGCCTCGGCGCAGGAACTGGCCGCCTCCATCGACCCCCGCAAGGACGTCGACGGCGCCAACCCGCTCTCGCTCGGCCGCCTGGCGGCCGGGCTGCCCGCGTTCCCGCCCGCAACGGCCGCGGCCGTCATGGCGCTGCTCGACCACTACGAGGTCGACCTGACAGGCCGGCGGGCGGTGGTGGTCGGCCGTTCGACCGTGGTCGGCAAGCCGCTGGCCCACCTGCTGCTCGACCGGCACGCCACCGTCACGGTCAGCCACTCGCGCACCCGCGACCTGGCCGCCGTCACCTCCACGGCCGACGTGCTGGTCGCGGCCGCCGGCCGGGCCGCGCTGATCGGGGCCGGGCACGTGGCCCCCGGCGCGGTGGTGATCGACGTCGGCACCAACCCGACCGACGACGGCGGGCTGACCGGCGACGTCGACTCCGGCGCGGTCGCGGGCGTGGCGGGCGCGCTCACCCCGGTGCCCGGCGGCGTCGGCCCGGTGACCACCGCGCTGCTGCTGCGCCACACCGCCAGGGCGGCGAACCTGCCGTGACCCGCTGGACGTGCCCGCAGTGCGATCGCGAGTTCGCCCGTCAGCGGCAGTCCCATGTGTGCGTGCCCGGCTGCACGGTGGACGAGACGTTCGCGCCCTTCCCACCGGTCTACCGGGAGATCTACGACCGGCTGGTCGCCGGGCTCGGCCCGATTCACGAGGACGCCGTGCGGGTCGGGGTGTTCCTCAAGAGCCGGCACAAGTTCGCCGAGATACGCCCGAAGGCCCGCAGCCTGTCACTGGAACTGGTGCTGCCCCGGCGGGTCGAGCACCCGCTCATCGCCAGGGTGCTGCCGATGGCGGGCGGGCGCACGGTGCACTTGTTCAAGCTCACCCGCGTGGAGGACGTGGACGAGCCGATCCTCGACTTCATGGCGGAGGCCTGCGATGGGTGACGTGCTGATCGTGCAGAACAGCAGGAGCGGCGGCCCCGGCCGCGTGGGCGGTTGGCTGGAGGAGGCTGGGCTCAAGCCGGACGTCGTCCTCGCCCATGAGGGCGCTCTCCTGCCCGACCGGCTCGGCCACGACGCCATGATCATGCTGGGCGGCGGCTACCTGCCGGGCGACGACGCCAGGGCCCCGTGGCTGGCCGACGCCAGGCGGCTGGTCGGGCAGGCGCTCGACGAGGGCGTGCCGTTGTTCGGCATCTGCCTGGGCGGGCAGATGCTCGCGCAGGTCGCGGGCGGCGAGGTGACCGGCGACACGGGCGCGCCCGAGAACGGCAGCCTGCCGCTCACCCTGCGACCCGAGGCCGCTGGCGACCCGCTCTTCCACGGGTTGCCCTCGGTGGTGCCCGCCGTCGAGCACCACAAGGACGCCATCACCAGGCTGCCCTCGGGGGCCGTCTGGCTGGCCGAGACCGCGGCCTGCCCCTACCAGGCGTTCCGGGTGGGCGAGCGGGCGTGGGGTGTGCAGTTCCATCCCGAGGTGCTGCCCGAGCGGATACGCGAGTGGCGGGCCGACGGCTTCGACCCCGACGAGGTGCATGCCAAGGCGGTGGCCGACGAGCCGATCTCGACGCCGATCTGGCGCGAGGTGACGATGCGGTTCGCGGCTCTCGCCCAGTAGCTCCCGTCAGGTGTCGCGGTCCGCGACGCCCGTGGCTCGGCCCCGGACGCTGCGGTCGGCGTCGCTTGTCAGGCGTTGCGGACCTCGGCGGCGGCCCGCAGTCCGAGCAGTTCCACCGACCGCTCCCGCATCTCCACCTTCCTGATCTTCCCGGTCACGGTCAGCGGGAAGGCGTCGGCGACGTGCACGTACCTGGGGATCTTGTAGTGCGCCAGCCTGTCGGCGCAGAACCGCCTGATGTGCTCGGCCGTCAGCGGCTCGGCGCCGGGCCGCATGACGACCCAGGCCATGACCTCCTCGCCGTACTTCTCGTCGGGCACCCCGATGACCTGCACGTCGGAGATGTCCGGATGGCCGTAGAGGAACTCCTCGACCTCGCGCGGATAGACGTTCTCGCCGCCCCTGATGATCATGTCCTTGATCCGGCCGACCACGTTGACGTAGCCGTCGTCGTCCATGGTGGCCAGGTCGCCGGTGCGCATCCAGCGGGCCGCGTCGATGGCCTCGGCGGTCTTGCCCGGCTCGTTCCAGTAGCCGAGCATGACGGAGTAGCCGCGGGTGCACAGCTCGCCCGGCTCGCCCCTGGGCACGGTGAGACGGGTCTCCGGGTGCACGATCTTCACCTCGACGTGCGGCATCACCCGGCCGACCGTCTCGGTCCTGCGGGCCAGGTCGTCGTCGGACCTGGTCATCGTGGACACCGGCGAGGTCTCGGTCATGCCGTAGCAGATGGCGACCTCGCGCATGTTCATCTCGCCGACGACGCGCTTCATGACCTCGACCGGGCACGGCGAGCCGGCCATGATGCCGGTCCTGAGCGAGGACAGGTCGTAGCCGGCGGCCACGGCCAGCTCCGCGATGAACATCGTCGGCACGCCGTACAGGGACGTGCACCTCTCCTGTTGCACGGCCGCCAGCGTCGCCTCCGGGTCGAACCCCGGCGACGGGATCACCACGCAGGAGCCGTGCGAGGTCGCGCCCAAATTGCCCATGACCATGCCGAAACAGTGGTAAAACGGCACCGGCAGGCAGACCCGGTCGTGTTCGGTGTAGTGGATCAGCTCGCCGACGAAGTAGCCGTTGTTGAGGATGTTGTGGTGTGACAGGGTCGCGCCCTTGGGGAAGCCGGTCGTGCCCGAGGTGTACTGGATGTTGATCGGGTCGTCGAAGGCCAGCTCCGCCATGCGCCGTTCCAGCGCGGCCCGGTCCGTCCGCTCCGCCTGCTCCGCCAGGGTGTCCCAGCTCTGGTCGTCCAGGTAGACGACGTCGCGGAAGCCGATCTCCTCGACCATCGCGCGGTAGTCGCCGCTCTTGTGCGTCAGCGCGCTGAACAGCAGGCGCATGCCCGACTGCTCGACCACGTACCGCAGCTCGTGGGTGCGGTAGGCCGGGTTGACGTTGACCAGGATCGCGCCGATCTTGGCGGTGGCGTACTGGACGAGCAGCCACTCGGCGCGGTTGGGCGCCCAGATGCCGACCCTGTCGCCCTTGGCCACGCCTCTGGCCAGCAGTGCCCTGGCCAGGTCGTCCACGTCGTCGTTGAGTTGGGTGTAGGTCCATCTGCGGCCCGTGGGCACGTCGACGAGGGCTTCTCGGTCGCCGAAGCGGGCCACGGTGCGTTCGAGGTTCTGGCCGATCGTCTCGCCGAGCAGGGGAACGCCTGCGGTGGCGCTGGAGTACGACAGCATGCCCACAGTGTCAGCCCGGCTCCCGCGTACGCACCAGACCCCGGCGGCGCGTAGCCCGGGTCAGGTCAGGGCGGCGGTGACAGCTTCGGCAGTGGCCTGCCAGATCGGGGTGCCCGGGGTGATGACGTCGAAGTGATCGCCCGCCATTTCCAGATATGTCACCTCATCGCCCGCCTGCACGGCCGCCCGCGCGTACCGCCGGCCGAAGTCGACGAGGTCCAGATCGTCGGCCGCACCCTGGACGACGAGCTGCCGCACCCCGAGGGGCAACCTGAGCAACGGCGACGCCGCACCGTACTGGTCGCGCCGACCGACGCGCCGGTCGCGCTCGGCGGCGGGTCCGCCGAGGGCGGCGGAGACGGCGCCCGCGCTCAGCCACCGCCGGTCGGCCTCGACGAGGTCGAGCACGCCCGCCAGCGAGACCGCCAGCGCCACCGGCGCCCCGTCGGCGACGGCCCGCAGCGCGAGCTGCGCCCCCGCCGAATGCCCCGCCACCGCGACCCTGCCGAGGTCGAGCGGCGCGTCGAGGCCGGCCAGCGCCTCCAGCCCGGCCGCCACGTCGGCGGTCGTCGCCGCCCACCCGTGCAGGTCGGGACGCCGGTACTCCAGGTTCCACACCGCGAGCCCGCGCCCGGCCAGGTCGGCGCAGAGCGCGTCCATCAGGTCGGCCGCCCAGATCGAGCGCCAATAGCCACCGTGCACGAGCGCCACAACCGGCACACCCGCGACGTCCCCTGGCAGGTACAGCTCGCCCCATTGGTCCCGTTCCGGCCCGTAGGGGACCCGCCGCGCGGGATGCCGCGTCCGGTGCACGGCGTGCCTGATGCCCCACGCGACCCCGGCGATGCCCCGTCCGTGAATGTGCGCGACCCCGGGGCCCGGTTCCACCCGGTCGGCCCGCTCGACGTCCACCCGGACCACGGGCCGCCCCAAGGGCGCCCGCAACTGGGGCCCGGGGATCACGACCAGCGACACCCCGTCCGCGACGGTCGGCAGATCGGCGGCGTCACGCACGTGACGGACCGCGCCGCGCACGCCCAGCGCGGCGAACTCCCGCTCGGCCACCTCACCCAGCAACGCGGCGTCGGCGGCCACCCCGGGGCCGACGACCACCAGCACCTCGCGCACGGGAGCCAACCCTACAACGGCGGCGGGACGTCACCCGGCCGATACCTTGGGCCGGGTGCAGGTACGACAGCTTCACCCATGGCCCACCACCGTCGCCGAGGCGGAGTCGATCCAGGATCGCCTCCGCGAGCGCGTCGAGCTCGCAGGGCCCGACACCTTCACCCTGGTGGCGGGCCTCGATGTGCACTATCACGGTGACGACCGGCTGACGGCCGCCGTGGTCGTGCTCGACGCCGTCTCGCTCGAGCCGGTGGCGCGGGCGGTGGTCCACGGGCGCGTGGCCTTCCCCTACGTGCCCGGCCTGTTCGCCTTCCGCGAGTTGCCCGCGCTGGTCGAGGCGCTGGAGGAGCTGTCCGTCACGCCCGACCTGCTGGTCTGCGACGGGTACGGCCTGGCGCATCCGCGCGGTTTCGGCCTGGCCTGCCACCTGGGGGTGCTGACCGGGCTGCCGGCGCTGGGGGTGGGCAAGACGCCGTTCGTGGGCAGCCACGAGACGCCGGCCCCCGAGCGCGGCGCGTGGACGCCCATCGTGCACGACGGCGTCACGGTGGGCCGGGCGCTGCGCACGCAGGACGGCGTCAAGCCGGTCTACGTCTCCCAGGGGCATCGCATCTCCCTGGACACGGCCACGGAGCAGGTGTTGCGGCTGGCCACCCGTTACCGCCTGCCCGAGCCGATCCGCCAGGCCGATCATCTGGCCCGTCATCCGGGGTGACACACCCTCATCGAATTCTAATATACGAAGCGTTACCGTACGACTACCCTGGGTAGCAAGGGAAAGGTTGTTCTTTACGTTTACCCAGGAGGTTCCATGCATTCCAGTCCACGCCGGATCACCGCCGCCGCGCTGCTCGCCGGCGGCCTGACCCTGCTCGCCGCTCCCGCCGCCCACGCCGTGGTCGACCCCGTCGCGATCGTCACGTGCCTGGGCAGCTCCGTCACCGAGTCCGTGGCGCTGATCGATCCGATGGCTCCCGCCGTACCCGCCGAAGTGCCCTCTGCGGCCTGCCTGCAGCCCTGACTCCAGGCCGGGGCGGCGCGGCGCGTGTGCGCCGCGCCGTCTGGTTCCCGCACGCCCGTCACCCAGTCCCCGTAGCGCAAGCGCAAGGAGTCCCGTTGAAGGTTCGTGCCCTGACCGCCGTGGCCGCCCTCGCACTGGCGGCCGTCGCCACCCCGCCGATCGTCCTCCAGCAGCTCGGCTCGGGCGGACCGCCGCTCGTCGCGGTCGAGTCCTGGATCCAGCAGATCAACGTCCTCACGTCCTAGTGCAGATCGCACGGTTGTCCGTGGCTGACAGCCCGGCGAAATCACGGACGATGGTGGGATACATCGGCTACGTCATGTTCCTCAGCCGATGGATCCAAGCGCCGCTCTACATGGGCCTGATCGCCGCCCAGGTCGTCTACGTGTGGCGGTTCATGATGGAGCTGCTGCACCTGATCAAACTCGGGTTCCTCGGGTCACCCCCGGAGACCGCCGTCATGCTGATCGTCCTCGGCCTCGTGGACGTGGTGATGATCTCCAATCTGCTGATCATGGTGATCATCGGCGGCTATGAAACGTTCGTGTCACGTCTGCGCATCGAAGGACATCCCGACCAACCGCAATGGCTCTCCCACGTCAACGCCAACGTGCTCAAGGTCAAGCTGGCCATGGCGATCATCGGGATCTCCTCCATCCACCTTCTCCAGATCTTCATCAACGCGGCCAGACCGGCCATCACCGACAGGGAGCTTCTATGGAAAACACTGATCCATCTGACCTTCGTGGTCTCGGCGCTGGCGCTCGCGCTGATCGATCGGATCATGGCCGGGGGCCGTCCGAAACAGGGCACGAACGACGGCGAGCAGGTCACCCCCCTCTCACAGGAGCGGGTGGCCGCATGAACCGTCCGGCCGGAACACGATCGTGCGCGTGGCCGTGGTAACGGCCAAGGGCGCCATGATCGCGGCGATCGTCGGGATGTTGTCCGCCGCGCACGCCGCGCACGCCGAGGAAGCCCCCCAGAAGCCCCCCACCTCCCTCGTCGGCGATGTGATCATCTTCAATGACGAGATCATCGAGCCCGTGTCGCTGCCGGTGAGCACGTGCGGAGGAGTGCTGCAGGTGCTCAGCAAGAACCCCAGCCGATGCGAGGGCACCTCACGCGTGTCCGACGACGACGCGTGAACAGACCCGGTGTGCCCGCCCCGGTCGCGGGGCGGGGCGGGCACACCCGTCAGCGGAAGAGGCCCTCCAGCACGACGGCCACCCCGTCCTCGTCGTTGGACAGCGCATGGTGCTCGGTCGCGGCCAGCACCAGCGGGTGCGCGTTGGCCATGGCGTACCCGGCGCCGGCGAAGCCGAGCACGGCCAGGTCGTTCGGCATGTCGCCGAAGGCCACCACCTCGTGCGGGCCGACGCCCCGTTCCTCGCAGAGCCGGCCGAGCGTGAACGCCTTGGTCACGCCGGGCGCGCTGATCTCCAGCAGCCCGTCCACGCCCGAGTGCGTGACCTCGGCCTGCCCGTCCATGATCGCGGACACGGCCGCGAGCATCTCGTCGGCCGTGTGCCCGCTCGACTGGGCCAGCAGCTTGACGATCGGCTCCCGCTCCTCGAAGACGCAGGCGACCTCGCGGTAGTAGGCCAGGTCGTGGGCGACCCGCCGGGTGTAGGCGGCCTCGGTGAGCACGTTGCGGCCCGTCTCGACGGCCAGGCCGACGCCGGGCAGCGCCTGGGCCAGGATGTCCCCGATCTTCCTGCCCGCCGCGGGGTCGATCGGGTGGCTGGTGGTGATCTCGTCCGTGGCCAGGTCGTACACGATGGCGCCGTTGCTGCAGATCACGCTGCCGGTCACGCCCGCCTGACCGGCGAGTTCGCGGACGCCGCGCGGCGCCCTGGCGGTGACGAAGACGATCTCCGCCCCGGCCTCACGGGCCCGTTTGAGGGCGTTTGTGGTGCGGGTGCTGATGGTGCCGTCGGTGGCGAGGAGGGTGCCGTCAAGATCGGTGGCCACGATGCGAGGAGAGATCACGATCCCTATTATCCAGTTTGAGGCGTAAGGTGCATGAGTGTCCCCCATCGACCGTCCCGACGACCGGGCCTCGTCCGTGTTCCGGTTCGGGATGGAGCTCATCGCCTGGGTCGCCACCCCGTGGGCGCTGTGGTCGACCTCCGTGCCGCTGGCCGTGCTGTCAGCGGTGGCGCTGATCGGGCTGCCGATGGTCTTCTCCACGCCGGGCGACAAGCGCCACGTGATCGTCGCCGTGCCGGGGTACGTGACGATCGTGCTGGTGGGGCTGCACCTGATCGCCGCCGTCGCGGCGGCGTGGGTGGTCTGGCACGCCGTCGCCGCAGCGCTGGTGTCGGTGGCGGCCGTGGTCACCGTGGTGCTGGAGCTACCCCGGTGGCGGTGGCTGCTGGCGCGTGGTTCGTCGCGCTAGAGGCGCATCTCGGCGGGCAGGCGGCTCTCGGCGTTCATCACCTCCAGGCCCAGGAGCTGGCCGGTGTCGCCGTAGTCGAGGATGACGTCCTCCGCGACGACCTGACGGACGGCCTCCCCCGGCACCGCGTCATGCTTCATCGCGACATAGGCGATGTCGGCATGCCGTTCCCACGTCACGTACACCGTCTTCGCCCGCTGCCTCGGCGGCCCGTCGGCCCAGCTCAGCAGCCCTTCCCTGGCCTCGTGCGAGCCCGCCAGCGCGGCCCGCACCATCACCGTCGCCAGCTCGACGGCCTCCAGCGAGTCGAAGCCGGTGACCTTCCTCTCGTGCTCCCACCCGTCAAGCCCGTCGATCCGGTAGGGGCACGACCATTCGCCGGTCGGCTCCTCGTACGGCACGCCGATCGTGACCACCACGTCACTCGGCGGATCGGTACGCAGCATCAGCACCCGATGGGCGATCTCGTACATGTCTGCTGACTACCCGCCTGGCGCTCCCGGAAGAGTGCGGCCCGATCCATATCGGTCGCCGGAGGTGACCTTCCTGCCGGCAGGCGCCTCGGGCTAGGCTGCTCACGGTCGTGAGGAGCCGTGAAATGAACGAGTCCTTCGGGGCGCGCCTGCGAGCCAGGCTCGACGCGTGCGGACCGCTGTGCGTGGGCATCGATCCCAGCCCGGCGCTGCTGTCCGCATGGGGTCTGGACGATTCGCCGCTCGGTCTCGAACGCTTCAGCCGTTCGGTCGTCGAGGCGGTCGGCGACGTGGCCGCCGTGGTCAAGCCGCAGTCGGCCTTCTACGAGCGCTGGGGAAGCCGCGGAATCGCCGTCCTGGAACGCACCATCGCCGCGCTGCGCGAGGCGGGCACGCTGGTGGTGCTCGACGTCAAACGCGGTGACATCGACTCCACGATGGCCGCCTACGCCGAGGCCTACCTCGACCGGGGCAGTCCGCTGGCCGCCGACGCCGTGACGCTCAGCCCGTACCTGGGGTTCGAGTCGCTGGCGGGCGCGATCGCCTCGGCCGTGGCCAACGACGCGGGCGTGTTCGTGCTGGCCCGCACCTCCAACCCGGAGGCGGCGCCGCTGCAGCGGCTGGTGGCCGACCAGGTGGTGGCCGGAGCCACCGCGGCCAACAAGGGCCACTTCCCGTTCGGGCCCGTCGGGCTGGTCATGGGAGCGACGCTGCCGGAGCTGGAGCACTCGCCGGCCGACCTGAACGGCCCCATCCTGGCTCCAGGGCTGGGCGCCCAGGGCGCGACCCCCGCCGACGTGGCGCGGCTGTTCGGGCCCGTGCGTCACGCCGTGGTGCCGTCGGTCTCCAGGGCGGTGCTGGCCGACCCCAAGCGGCTGCGCTCACGCACCATCACCCTCAGGGACGAGTGCGCGGCCCTGCTGGGCGTCGTCGCTCAGAAGTGAGTCGCCACGCCGAACGCCTCGCGTAGCCGCGCCATGTCGTGCGTGTCGCGTTCCCTGGGCTCGTAGCCCTGGTGGAAGGCCACCTGCTGGGCCACCGACAGGCACGGCACCGTGACGCCCTCGATCACGCCCCGGGTGAAGGCGTCGGCGGGATAGGCGAAGTGGCCGCCCCGGTCGTCGAGCCGCTGGATCGCCGACCCGTCGGCGCCGAACTCCAGCGGATGCAGGTCGATCTCGCCCGGCCCCGCCATGACGAAGCGGGCCGGGCGGCCGGGCACGACGCCCGCGCGCTCGGTGTAGCCGGCCGCCTCCAGGACGGCGATCACCTCGGGCTCCTGCTCGACGCGGTGCAGCAGGTCGAGGTCGTTGTGGTCGCGGGTGAGGCGGCCGACGAGCGCGTCGATGCCCCAGCCGCCCCCGATCCAGACCTCGCACCCCGCCGCGCGCAGCGACTCCACCACCTGGACGACCGTCTTCGCCTCGAACATCACTTCGACACCATAGCGCGGTCGGTTTCCTGTCAGGGCATGGAGTTCTCGATCTCGATCCGGGTCGGCATCGAGGTGCTGGCGCCCTCGCGCTGCACCGACAGCGCCGCCGCGGCCGAGGCGAAGCGCAGGGCGTCCGCCATGTCCATGCCCTCGGAGTGGCGGGCCACGGCCAGGGCGCCCACGAACGTGTCGCCCGCCGCCGTGGTGTCCACGGCCTTGACCTTCACCGCGGGCACGCGCAGGCGCCTGCCCGAGCGGGACCCGTAGAGCGCGCCGTCGGAGCCGAGCGTGATCACCACCTCTTCGACCTGTTCGAGCAGCGCCTCCAGGGCGGCGTCCGCGCCGGTGACGCCGGTGATGGCGGCGGCCTCGTGCTCGTTGGGGACGATGGTGGTGACCGCGCCGACCAGCTCGGGCGGCAGCGGCCTGGCGGGCGCCGGGGTGAGGAAGACGGGCACGCCGGCGACCTGGGCCGCCTGCGCCCCTGCCACGACGGCCTCCATCGGCAGTTCGAGCTGCAGCAGCAGGGCACTCGACCTGGCGATGGCGGCCAGGTCGTCGCCGGAAGGGCCGGTGATGGTGCCGTTCGCTCCGGGGACGACGATGATCGAGTTGCCGCCCGCGTCGTCGACCACGATGTGCGCGATGCCGCTGGGCCCGGGCACCTGGCGCAGGCCGCGTACGTCGACTCCGGCCTCGGCCAGCGTGGCGCGCATCTCGGCCCCGAACCCGTCGTCGCCGACCGCCCCGAGGAAGGCCACCCGCGCGCCGGCGCGGGCGGCGGCGATGGCCTGGTTGGCGCCCTTGCCGCCGGGCACGGTGCGGAACCGCTGCCCGGTCACCGTTTCGCCCCGTTTGGGGGCTTCGGAGACATACGCGACGAGGTCCATGTTGGCGCTGCCGAAAACCGAGATCATGCCCCCATCATCTCCTGCGTCCGTGCCGCCAGCTCATCCAGGCTCACCCCGTCGAAGCCGGTCAGACTGCTGGCGAGGCTGTCGCGCAGGCGCCAGCGGCCGGGCACGCCGCCGTTCAACGCGCCCGCGACCGAGCCGGCGGTGGCGCCCGCGGAGTCGGTGTCCCAGCCGCCGGCGACCGCTCCCGCGATCGTGGCGGTGAAGTCGCCTCCGCCGTGGATCAGGGTGGCGGCGACGAGGGCGGCGTTGTTGATCGTGTGCACCCAGTGCAGCGCGCCGTGTCGCTCGTGCAGGCGGTCGACGACCCGCTCGAAGTCCGGCTCGGCGGCGGCGTCCTCGGCGGCCAGCCGTACCGCCTCGTGCAGGCGGGAGCCGGCGGGCACCACGGACAGGCCCGCCCGCACCGCCTCCTCCGCCGAGGAGACGGTCAGGGAGGCGGCGCACATGGCCGCCACGAACATCGCGCCGTAGATCCCGTTGGCGGTGTGCGTCAGGCGGGCGTCGCGCCAGGCCAGCTCCGCCGCCTCGGCCGGGGCGCCGGGATTGACCCAGCCGTAGACGTCGGTCCTGATCAGCGCGCCGATCCACTCGCGGAACGGGTTGCGGTACGTGGCCGTCAGAGGTGGCTCGACGCCGTCCAGCAGGTTGCGGTACGCCACGCGCTCGGCGGTGAACGTCCGGCCGGCCGGAAGTTCGTCCAGCCAGAGCTTCGCGACGTCCTCGGTGGTGAAGCCCCGGCCGTGGCGCTCCAGGACGGACAGGGCCAGCAGCGGGTAGTTGAGGTCGTCGTCCTCGGGGATGCCGTCGACGTTCTCGGCCAGGGAGTTGACGGCGCTGCGGCGGTTCCACGGCCAGCGGCGGGCGACGTCGCCGGGCAGGCCGCGCGCGGTGAACCAGCCCCTGATCGGCCAGTTGCCCGTGGCCTCGGCGATCTCCCTGATGCCGGCGCGCGGGATCTTCTCGACGGGCTTGCCGAGCACGCACCCGGCCGCGCGCCCGAGCCAGGCGCCGAGCACCCGCGCCGGATCCACGGCGACGACACCGTCGGCCCGCACGCCGGAAGAGGCGACGTCGGTCCAAGTCTCGGGGGCCGCACCGGCTGCAGCGCCGGGCATTCCCGGCCATTGGGGGCAGGCGGCGATGATGCCGTCCAGGTCCGATGGCTCGGCCAGGGGTGAGGGGATGGCGGCCAGCTCGTCCAGCAGTTCCTCGGCCAGTCCGCGCAGCCTCGCCGCCGCGGGTTCTGAGGCTCCTGCCCGAGGTGGCGCGTCGTGGCCGCCCGCCTTGTGCCAGCGGTCGGCGATATCGCGTACGCGCCCCTCGTCCCGGCCGTCCTCGCCCGCCTGGCGGAGCTCGTGCCCGATCAGGTCCTCCGGCTGGACCCAGGTGAGGCGGATCATCGGCGATCGAGGTCGGCGAAGGCGGCCTCGTGGCCGCGCCGCCGTACCAGGTCGTCGGCGTGCACCCGGCGTGCCACGTCGGCGATGGCGATCCCGGGGGCCACCAGGTCCGTGCGGCTGGCCGCCCCCACCTGCTCCACCCACCCGGCCGGGACGGCGCCGAGCCCGCCGAGCGCGCCCGCGACGGCCCCGCCCATGGAGGCGATGGAGTCGGCGTCGCGCCCGTAGTTGACGCCGCCCAGGACGGTGTCGCGGTAGTCGCCCTTGGCGATCACCAGGAACCCGAGCGCCAGCGGCAGCTCCTCGATGCTGTGCACCCGGCTCGGCCGCCGCGCGCCCAGCCCCTGGTCGCGGTAGGTGTCGGCGACCGTGTCGTAGGGCCGCATGGCGGCGCGCAGCGCCTCGAACGACCCGTCCCAGTGGCCGAGACCGGCGGCGGCCTCGCAGACCGACTCGATGGCGGCCCTGGTTCCGTCCTTGGCCAGGCGCAGGCAGGCGGCGACCACGGAGTCGGCGGTGGCGCCCGGCCGCATGGCCTCGGCGACGGCGGCGGCCAGGACCCCGGCGGCCTCGCGGCCGTAGCTGGACTGGTGGGCCCCGGTCAGGTCGATGGCCTCGGCGTAGGCGGCGTCGGGGTCGGCGGCGTTGACGATGCCGACGGGGGCGACGTACATGGCCGCGCCACAGTTCACGATATTTCCGACACCGGCCTCACGCGGGTCCACGTGCCCGTAGTGCAGCCTGGCCACGATCCACTTCTCGGCCAGGAAGATCCGCTGCAGCGGCAGCGCCTCGGCCTCCAGCTCGGGAATCCACCGCCGCTCCCCCATGAGCTCGGGCACCAGGTGCTCGGCCATCGAGTACGCGTTCAGGTGCCCGCCGGCCTTCTCGTACACGCGCACCAGGGCGTGCGTCATCAACGTGTCGTCGGTGATGTGGCCGTCGCCCTTGTGGTACGGCGCGATCGGCCGGGCGTTGCGCCAGTCCTCGTTGAACGGCGGCACGATGCCCTCGACGCGGCCCCCGTACCGCTCGACGATCTGCTCGGGAGTCCAGCCCTCGGTGGCGCCGCCCAGCGCGTCACCGACCGCCGCCCCCGCCAAGCAGCCGGTGGCCCTGTCCTCAAGCGGCGTCATGCGATTCCCTCCAGTAGTTCGATCAGATCCAGGCCCGCCAGGTCAGGCAGGCAGCAACCGGCCAGCGTGCGGGCCGAGGCGATCCACCCCTCCGGGATCGCCCCGTACCCGCCGCAGGCTCCCGTGAGCGCTCCGGTCAGCGCGGGCGCCGAGTCGGCCAGCGCGGCCAGGCACGCCGCCGCGGGCACCGCCCGTACCAGGGCGCCGCCCGCCGCTTCGGCCAGCGCCAGCGCCACGGGCACCGTCTGCGCGGCGCCCACGCCGTAGCTGTAGACGTGGTCGAGCAGCGCCGCGTCCAGCGCGGGCACCGCGGCGAACGGGTCGCCCGCCGCGCGCGCCGCGGCCAGCGCCACGCGGGCGTTGTGGCCGATGGCGCTCTCCTCCGGCAGGACGGCCAGCGCCGCCTCGACCGCCGCCGCCACCGACCCGGACGCCACGGCCTCGGCCACCGCGGCGGCCATGGCCTGGGCGCCGAGGACGCCGTCGAGGGCGTTCGTCACCTGGGCGTCCTGTGTGGGGTCGCGTCCCAGTGCCCCGAAGGCGACGGCCCTGACGGCGGCGGCGTCGTCGAAGTGGTGCGGGTTGTCGTGCCCGGAGGCGGGCGGCGGCACGCCCTTGGCCAGATTGTCGAGCGCGGTGGCGACCGAGATGCGCGCCCGCACGCCCTTGAGCTCCGCGAACGCCTCGGCGCGCGGCCGGTCGACGGTGAGCGCCGTCCAGGCGAGCCACTCGGCGTCGTCGGACGGGCCGACGGCCAGCGGCGCGGTGGGCTGGTTCAGCGCGAACGGCACCGGCAGCGTGGTGACCCCGTGCTCCTCGGCGAACGCGTCGAGCTCCCGGTGCAGGCGCCGGCTCCACGGGGCGTGCAGGCCCGCGCGGTGTCTGGCGGCCGGCCAGCCCGCGGCGTCGCCCACGGCGAGCCCGATGAAGGCTCCCTTGATTCTGTCCCCCGACATCGTGATCTACAGTCCTTCCGCCAGTTCGTCGGCGACGTCCAGCACGTGTCTTCCTGCCACGACGGGCAGGCACTTGCCCGTCACTGGGGTGATCCTGGCGGCCCACCGCTCGGGGACGCCCCGCTCGCCCTTGCTCGCTCCCGCGATCGCTCCGGCGATGGCGCCGATCGTGTCGGCGTCCCTGCCCAGGCTCACCCCGAACGTCACGGACGCCTCCACCTCGCCGTCGCCGACCAGGAACGCGGCCAGCGCCAGCGCCACGGCCTCGGGGGCGATGTCGGTCCAGGGATAGTGCCGGACGACCACGGCCTCGTGCAGCGCCTCGACGACATCGTCGCCGCCGTCGGACGTCTCGGCACCGCCGGGCCTCTCAGCGCCGCCGGTCCTCTCGGCTTCGCCGGGCGTCCAGCCGAGCACCTCGCAGGCCCGTACGACGTTCCTGGCCGTCCAGGAGTCCGCCGGGATCACCGACAGCGCGGCGCGTACCACGTCGCGGGGCGCGGCCCCGTCCATGGCGGCGGCCACCGCGCCGGCGACGGCCCGCCCACCGACGATGCCCTCGCCCGACCCGCTGACCAGCCCGTCCTGTTCGACCAGCCGGGCCGCCTCGACGGGGTCACCCGGGCAGAAGATCCCGTACGGCGCGGCCCGCATGGCCAGCCCGTCCGACCACCCGTGCGCGTGCACGAGCCCGGTCAGCGGGGGCGCGAGGCCGCGGCGAAGCGCTTCGACGGTGCCCAGTTCGGAGAAGCCCGCCCCGCGCATCGGCCCGGTCACCCGCGGGATGATCTCGGCGCGGTAGGCCGCGGCCACGTCGCCGGAGGTCAGCTCGTGCCCGTGCCGTACCAGCAGCGAGGCGGCGAAGATGGCGTACTCGGTGTCGTCCGTGCCGCCGCCCTCGATCTCGGTGAGGCGCCCCCACCGCCGCCTGATCTCCGACGGCGTCAGGTTCTCTGCGGGTGCCCCGAGGGCGTCGCCGGCGGCCAGGCCGAGCAGACACCCCCGGGCTCTGTCGCGACAGGTCACCGCTGGTACCGCTCCAGCACCTTGTTGCCGTCCTCCACGAGCTTCGCCGACACCTCGTCAATGGTGATCTTATTGGCGAAGTACTCCTGCAGCGCGGGCGTGGCGACCTTGGTCCGCCACTCGTCGAACCCGTTCACCTTGAGGAACGGCGCGACGACGAGGTTCTTGGCGGAGGCGGTGGCCACGTCCCAGCCGTTCTCCTTCGTGGTCATCGACGGGTCGGCGGCGGCCTTCTGCGAGGTCGGCAGGAGCCAGTCGCCCTTGGCAAGTTTGACCTGGTTGGTGCTGTTCAGGAAGAACGAGATGAACTTCATGGCCTCGTCCGGGTGCTCGCTGTCCTGCGCGATCGACAGCGTCTGCGAGACCGCCCCCTGCTGGGCGCTGGTGCCCTTGGGCGCGGGCAGCGTCACCCACTCGAACCCTTCAGGGGCCTGCTCCACGACCTGCTGGCGCAGGAAGACGCCGGCGGGCAGCATCGCGAACTTGCCGTCGTAGAAGTTGGGCAGCGGGTCCGCGGTGCCCTGGCCGAGCGCGCCCGGGTCGGCCGACTTGTCCTTGTTGAGCTGGTCGTGGATGCGCTGCAGCACCTCGCGCTCCTCCGGCCCGACCTTGACCGTGGTCTTGCCGGCGGCGCTCTGGAAGAACGTGCCGCCGAAGCTGAGCGCCAGGTTGAGGGTCTTGTTGACCGGCGACTTCATCGGCCAGGCCACGCCGAACGCGCCGCCCTTGGTCATCTTCTTGGCGGCCTCGGAGAACTCGTCCCACGTCCACGGGTTGTCGGAGGTGGGGACGCGCACCCCCGAGGCGTCCAGCAGCTTCTTGTTGGCGATGATGACCTGTGACTCCTGCAGGAACGGCACCCCGTACACGCCCTGCTGGCCCTTGCCGCCGTCGAAGGTGACGGTGTCCCAGGCGGCCTGCGGGATGTCGCTCTTGAGCTCGGCCGGCAGCTTGGCGCTCAGGTCGAGCAGGTAGCCGTCGGAGGCGAACCCGGACAGCGCGGGCGAGTCGTTGTGGATGACGTCGGGCGCCGTGCCGCCGGCGAACTGGGTGACGAGCTGGTCGTTGACGTTGTCCCAGCTGCCCTGGACGTAGGTGACCTGGATCTTGGGGTTGGCCTTGTTCCATTCGTCCACGAGCTGCTTGTTCGCGGCGACGGATTCCTTCTGCCACGCCAGGCTGAGGAAATTGATCTTGACCGGCTCGTTGGAGGAGGACGAGGACTCGCCGCCCCCTCCACTGCCGCACGCGGCGGCGAGCGCGACGACCGTCGCCGCCGCCAGAGCGGACTTGATTCGCATGTGAGCCTCCTAGCCCTTGACGGCGCCGGCCATCAGGCCGGACTTCAGTCGCCGCTGAATGATTGCGAAGAAGATCAGGCTCGGGATCGTCGCCATGAGCGACGCCGCGGCCAGCGGACCGAGCCTGGCCAC
Source organism: Nonomuraea purpurea (assembly GCF_042650645.1). NCBI lineage: Bacteria > Bacillati > Actinomycetota > Actinomycetes > Streptosporangiales > Streptosporangiaceae > Nonomuraea > Nonomuraea purpurea. Next base: position 171,825 of record NZ_JBHSBI010000009.1, on the reverse strand, counting down.
CCCCTCGGGGCCGGTGAACCTCACCAGCGTGAGAGGAAGCGTCATGACGTCGGGATCCTGGAGGATCACCAGCGCGAACATGAACTCGTTCCACGAGGAGATGAAGGCGAACAGCAGCGTGGCCACCACGCCCGGCGCGAGCAGCGGCGCCACCACGCTCGCGATCGAGCGCAGCCGGGACGCGCCGTCCACGGCCGCGGCCTCCTCAAGCTCGGGCGGCACCGCGCGCACGTAGCCCTGCAGCATCCACAGCGCGAACGGCAGCGTGAACGTCACGTGCACGACCACGAGCCCCGGCAGCGTGTTCACCAGGTCGAGGTCCCGCAGGATCATGAAGAGCGGGATGATGATCAGGATGAACGGGAACACCTGGCTGACCAGCACCCACCCGATCGCGATCCGGTTGACCAGGCTCCGGTAGCGCGCCATCGCGTAGGAGGCGGGCAGCGAGATCAGCACGGTGATGAAGCTGCTGAACAGCGCCACGGCCAGGCTGCGCGCGGCCGCGCCCACCAGGTCCTGCTCCCCGAACGCGTCGCGGAAGTTGGCCAGGGTCGGCAGGCTCGGGATCCACGTCGGGTCGGTCAGCGCCAGCTCACGCGGCGTCTTCAGCGCCGTGGACAGCAGCCACAGCAGCGGGAAGGCCAGGAAGGCGATGAACGCGAACAGCGCGAGATACTGCAGGACCTGGACGACGATCTTGGTGGGACCCACGCGGCTTCTCACTTGGCCTCCCTCATCTGCCGCCACAGGTACAGCCCGAGCACCGCGAGCACGACGATCGCCATGGCCAGGCCGAGCATCGAGGCGTAACCGGCCATCCGGTACCTGAACGCCTCCTCGTAGGCGAACAACATCGGCAGCCGCGTCTGCCCGCCGGGCCCGCCCTGCGTAAGCACGTACACCAGGCCGAACTGGTTGATGTTCCACACGAAGTCGAGCGAAGTGATCGCCACGATCACCGGACGGAGCTGCGGCAACGTGATGTTCCAGAAACGCCGCCATGGTCCGGCGCCGTCCATCTCGCCGGCCTCGTGCAGCTCCCTGGGCACGTTCTGCAGGCCCGCGAGCAGGACGACCGTCGTCTGCGGCATGCCGGTCCAGACGCCGACCACGATGATGGCGGGCAGCGCGAGCGAGAAGTCGGCCAGCCAGTTGACGTCGGTGTTCAGGATGTCGTTCAGGATGCCCGCGTCGGGGTGGTAGACGAGCTTCCACATCAGGCCGATGACCACGGGCGGCATCGCCCACGGCACCACCGCCAGCACCCGCGCCACACCGCTGAACATCAGCTTCTCGTTCAGCAGCAGCGCCAGGCCGAGGCCGGCCAGGAACTGCAGCGCCGTCACCGAGAAGGCCCAGATCAGGCCGATCCTGAACGAGGACCAGAAGTCCTCGGCGCCCAGCAGCTCGACGAAGTTGTCCAGGCCGACGAAGCTCGTCTCATGGACGCGCGTGTTACGGGCGTCGGTGAACGCCAGGCCGATGCCGTACAGCAGCGGGCCCACGCTGAACAGCAGCACGGGCACCAGCGCGGGCAGCATGAGCAGCCACATCTCGCGCGTCTGACGCGAGATCCTGCGGGGCCTGGCACGTGATCCGCGCGGCGGCGCCGGCTTTGTCACGGTCGCCGTCACTCGAGGTTCCCCTTCCCTTGCGCGTCGGATTCGCCCGCCGTGGACGCCCGGACAACGAGCCGGGGCGGCACGGTGACCAGGCGGGGCTCGCGGTCGCCGCCCTGGAGGCGTTCGAGCAGCAACTCGGCGGCGACCTTGCCGCGCTCGGCCGACCCGAGCGACACGCTCGTCAGCGACGGCCAGGAGGCCGCGGCCAGGTCGGTGTCGTCCATGCCGACCACCGCCACGTCCCGCGGCACCCGTTTGCCGGCGGCCCGCAGCACGTCGAGCGCGCCGAGCGCGATCAGGTCGTTGGCGCACAACAGCGCGTCCACGTCGGGGACCCTGGCGAGCAGTTCGGTCACCGCGTGGCGGCCCTCGGCCCGGTAGAAGTCGCCGATCTGGACGAGGTCGTCGTCGTAGGGCAGGCCGACGTCGGCGAGCGCCTGCCGGTAACCGGCCGCTCTGGCGGCGCCGGGGACGGTGTCGAGCGGGCCGTTGATCATGCCGATCCTGCGGCGGCCGAGCTGGTGCAGGTGGTCGATCGCCAGCCCGACGCCGGTGTGGGAGTCGGCCCGTACGTTGTCGACGCGCGACCCTTCTGGCACCTGGCCGATGATCACGACGGGGGCCCTGGCGGCGGAGAGCATCTCCAGGTGGGCCTCGGTGACCCGCAGCGGGACCATGATCAGACCGTCCACGTAACGCTCGCCGAGGCTGTGCAGCACGTCGATCTCGTCGGCCACGACGGCGTCGGTGGAGTGCAGGACGAGCCGGTAGCCGGCGGCCTTGAGCACGGGCTGGATCTGGCGCAGCATGGCCAGGTAGGCGGGGTTGCCGACGTCGGCCATGGCGAAGGCCACCTGGTGGGTGCGGCGCGACTTGAGCGACCTGGCCACGGCGTTGCGCACGTAACCGAGCTCGTCGGCGGCGGCCATCACCTTGCGCACGGTCTCCTGCCTGGTCGGCAGGCCGTTGAGGACCCGCGATACGGAGGCGATCGAGACACCGGCACGCTCGGCGATCGTGGTGATCGTGGGTCCGTCGGCCAAGGTTGTCCTTCCATGGTGTGTAATCGTTTACGATCAGCCCTGTAAACGTTTACTGCGTGTGCGACATGAAACCTGTATGTAACTTGCAGGTCAAGTCACGATCGCATAACGCCAGGTCAGGGCAATTCCCGGCAAACCCACCCCTTTACCGAACCGCCCTGGACGGGTTGGCGACGTGGCCGGCCGGCCGGCCTCCCACGTACCGTCCCACCCCGAAGAGGCAGCGGCTCAGTCAGTCGCGGGCCGGTTCGGGCTCAGGCCCCCGGTCGGAAGCACGCAGACCCTCGGGTGCGCCACCAGGGGCGGCCCCGGAAGGAGGTACGGCTCCCGAAGCAGGCGCCGGGTCCGAAGCACGTGCGCGCTCAGCCTCGGAAAGGGAGCCGGGGGTGGGTGACAGGCGGAGGAGGGCGCGGATGGCGGGGGCGCCGGCGAGGGTGACGACGGCGGCCAGGACGGCCGGGATGATCAGCGCGATCGGCAGCGACGACGACTCCGCCACGTACCCCAGCACGGCCGGCCCCAGCAGCAGCCCGCTGTACCCGAACGCCGTCACCATGGCCAGCGCCCGCCCGACGCGCCCGCCGGCCGCGCCCACCGCGCTGAACAGCACCGGCACCACCGTGGCCAGCCCCACGCCGGTCAGCGCCCACCCGGTCCACGCGCAGACCACCCGCAGCGACTCCCCCACCGAGGGGGAGGCGAGCACCAGGACGTACCCGGTGGTGGCGAACAGCCCGGCGAACTGGATGGTGCGCACGGACCCGAGACGGCTCCTGATCGGGTCCCCCAGCAGCCGCACGGTCGTCATGGCCACCGAGAAGATCGTGTAGGCCAGCGGCGCCAGGGCGGGGTCGGTCAGCAGCACCGAACGGGCGTGCAGCGCCGCCCAGTCGATGGCCGCCCCTTCGCTCAGGTGCCCGGCGAACGCGGCCAGCCCGAGCAGCGCGATGAGCCCCCAGCGCAGCGAGCCCGTCTCCCCGGAGCCGGACTCGGCGGAGTCGTGCGCGGGCGGGTCGGGAAGCAGCAGCCGGGCGGCGGGCACGTACAGGAACGGCACCACCAGCGCGGCCGCGATCAGCAGCGCCTGCGGGTCCAGCCCCCTCTGCAGGACGAGCGAGGTGAGCCCGCCTCCGGCGGCGCCGCCGAGGCTCCACGTGCCGTGGAAGGCCGAGATGATCGGCCGTCCGTAGCGGCGTTCGACCTCGACGGAGTGGGCGTTCATGGCGACCTCGGTGACGCCGAGCCCGATCCCGAACACCACCGCGAGGACCGCCAGGATCTCGTATGACGGCGCGAGCGCGGGCCCGAGCAGCACCAGCCCGGAGAACGGCCCGGCGATCCAGCAGACCCGGCGGCTGGAGAAGCGGTCCACGAGATGCCCGGCCAGCAGCATCGACACCAGGGCCCCGCCGGAGATCAGCAGCAGGACGGTGCCCAGCTTGGCGAAGCCGAGGTCGAGCCGGTCGTTCAGCGACGGCAGCCCGGCCGCCCACAGACCCATGACAAAACCGGCGAGGAAGAAGAATCCGAAAACTCCGACACGAGCCCGTCTGGCATCAGTGAGGCTTTTGTTCACGGCTAGAGCATAAGCTGTGGTCCGTGAATGGTGCTACGACCAGTGGCGAACTACGCGCGCACAACCGGGTACGGCTGCTGCGCGCCGTGCACGACTGCGGAGCCACCCGTACCAGGTCGCAACTGACCCGCGACCTGCGTCTGGCCAGAGGAACGGCCTCCGTGCTGGTCGCCGGGCTGGCCGAGGACGAGTTGCTGCACGAGGAGCCCGCCCCCGAGCACGTGCGCGGGCGGCCCACGCAGGTGCCGGGTCCGCATCCGCGCGGGCCGCTGGCACTGGCGGTGGACGTTCGCGAGGACGCCTGGGAGCTGGCGGCCTGCGAGCTCGGCGGCCGGACCACCGTCATCGAGGTGCGGCCGCACGACGGCACTCCCGAGGGCGCGCTCGGCCCCCTGGGCGAGGCCATCGCGGCCTGCGTGGAACGCTTCCGGCACCGCGTCATCGGGGTCGGGGTGGCCCTGGCGGGCCCGATCCGCCACGGCGGTCTGGTGGACATCGCCCACCTGGGCTGGCGCTCGGTGAACGTCCCCCGCCTTCTCGGCCTCCCCGCCCCTGTCACGGCGGGCGACCGCGTCAACGGCCCGGTGACGGTGGTGGTCGGCAACGACACCGCGTTCGCGGCGCTGGCAGAAGCCCGGCGGGGCCGCCTGCAGGGCGTGCGGGTGGGCCTGCACCTGCACGTCGACTTCGACCTGGGCGGCGTCCTGGTCGTCGACGGCCGCCCGCTGTCCGGCGCGGGCGGCACCGGCGCCGAGTTCGGGCACATGCCGCTCACCGGAGGCGACAGACCCTGCCTGTGCGGCGCGGTCGGCTGCTGGGGCATGGACGTCGGCGCGAACGCCCTCCTGCGCCACGTGGGCCTGGCCTACGGCGGCGGCAGGGGCCGCGAGCAGGCCGAGCACGTGCTGGCCACCAGCGAGGCGGCGGTCGCGGAGACCGCCAGGGCGCTGGGACGCGGCATCGCCGCCCTGGTGAACGCCCACGACCCGGAGGTCGTGACGCTGTCGGGCCATGGCCCGGAGGTGTACGAGCGGGCGGGACGGGCGCTGTGGCGATCCTGCGAACCGGGCCTCATGGAGATCCGCCGCGACCACCCGCCCAGGATCGAGGGCTCGGCTCTGGGCTGGCGCGGTTCGCTCCTCGGGGCGATGGAGTCGGTCTTCGACGCCTTCCTCACCCCCGAGGGGCTCGACCGGTGGCGCGAGAACCCCCCTGACCAGGGTCGCGACACGCCCGACCAGCAGAATGTGACGCATTCCACGCCAAGCAGGAAAAACCCCGTATAACCACCCCGGCGCAGGGCACCCTCAGGAGTTCTCGCCGGGCCCCTCGGTGCCGCGGTTGGCGTGGAGGGCCCGGCACACGAAAGAATCATGGTCCGGGCGTCCAGAACAGGCACGCCCACCCACCCGAGCGGGTCGCCCGAGGAGTCGCGGCGACACTCGGGCGATTAGCGTATTCCCAGCTCAGAGTGGGTGCGGAGGCTCGCCGCGAGTCCCGCCGCCGCAAGCCGGAGGCCGGTGCCCGATTTATCCGGTTCGGCGGTGGCATGTCGGGCTTCGGGGGCTACGGTGGGGAAAGTGCGCATGGCACGCGTCGCCTTGCTCCCCCGGGGCACGCCCGCGCAGGCCCGGACCCACCCCAGAGGGGCCGAGTCGAGGCGAAGAACGCGTTGAGCGGGCGCTTTCCGCAACAAGCACCGCTGGTATCCGCCATGATTAGCCACTGCACCACGGGAAACGAAATCCCGAACGTAACTCCCCGAGGAGAGAACAGAATGGCACTTCCCACTCTCACCCCCGAGCAGCGTCAGGCGGCTCTGGCCAAGGCCGCCGAGGCCCGCGCCGCCCGCACGGCCCTGCTCGCGAAGGTCAAGGCCGGCGAGCTGACCTTCGCCCAGTTGCTGGAGCGTGACGACGACATCGCGAAGAAGATCAAGGTGTCTCAGGCGCTGCGCGCCGTCAAGGGCGTCGGTCCGGCCAAGGCCACCGCGCTGATGGAGGAGGCGGGCGTCGACGAGAAGCGCCGCCTCGGCGGCCTGGGCGCCCAGCAGCGCAAGAAGCTGGTCGACGCGCTCGGCTAAACCCGAGCGGCCAGGTCCGCGCGCAGCGGCGCGCGGACCGGCCAGCGACCCCTCAACAGGCCAGGAGGGGCCGGAGAGCGGAGCCGCCCCCGCTCGACCCGGCGGGGCCACGCTGAGGGGTCAGAACGGTCAGGAACGCAGATAGGTCAGTACGGCGAGCACCCGGCGATGCTGGTCACTGTCATCCGCGTAGAGACCGAGCTTGTTGAAGATGCTCCTGATGTGCTTCTCGACGGCTCCGTCACTGATCACGAGCTGCCGCCCGATGGCCGGATTCGACTTCCCCTCGGCCATCAACCCCAGCACCTCGCGCTCGCGCGGCGTGAGCTGTGCGAGCGGGTCGTCCTTTCGCCTGCGCACCATCAACTGGGACACCACCTGCGGATCGAACACGGTGCCGCCCGCGGCCACCCGCCGCAGGCCCTCCAAGAACTCGTCCACGTCGACGACGCGGTCCTTCAGCAGGTAGCCGACCGAGCCACGGGCGTCGGCCAGCAGGTCGTCGGCGTAGGAGACCTCGACGTACTGCGACAGGATCAGCACGGGCGCGCCCGGCACCCTACGCCGGGCCTCGACGGCCGCCTTCAGGCCCTCGTCGGTGAACGACGGCGGCATGCGCACGTCGACCACCGACACGTCCGGTCTGTGCTCGGCGATGGCCTCGACGAGAGCGTCGCCGTCGCCGACGGTCGCCACCACCTCGCAGCCGAACTCCTCCAGCAACCTGACCAGGCCCTCCCTGATCAGCACCGCGTCATCGGCCACGACTACCCGCACGGAACCTCCGCCACGATCAATGTGGGCCCGCCGTCGGGCGACCGCACGGTCAGCTCCCCGTCGACGGCGCGGAGCCGGTCGGCCAGCCCGGCCAGGCCATGTCCCTTGGCGACGTGCGCGCCGCCGACACCATCATCCCCGATCGTGAGCATGAGGACGTCGCCGATCCGGGTGAGCTGGATGGTGCAGACGGTCGCCCGGCTGTGCTTGGCCACGTTCGTGAGGGTCTCGGCGCAGACGAAGTAGATCGCGTTCTCGACGGCCGCCTGGTAGCGCTCGACGGTCTGCACGTCCAGGTCGACGGGGACGGTGCAGCGCCCGGCCAGGGCGGCCAGCGCGGGCGCCAGGCCGCGGTCGGACAGGATCGGCGGGGCGATGCCGCGCGAGAGCGCGCGCAGTTCGTCGAGCGTCTCGCGGGTGGCGCTGATGGCGGACGTGAGCGTGGCCTGCGCCCCGTCGGGGTCCTTGGTCATCTGCCGCTGCGCCCTGGACAGCTCCATGGCCAGCGAGACCAGGCGCTGCTGCGGCCCGTCGTGGATGTCGCGTTCGAGCTTGCGCAGCGCGTTGGCCTCGGCGGACACGGCCGCGGCGCGGCCCTGGGCCAGGTCGTCGATGCGCTCCTGCAGCTCGGCCACGCCGGTCAGCAGCCCCCGTCCGAGCATGGCCCTGGTCAGCGCGGAGACGCGGATGGTGAGCGGCATGAGCAGCAGGAAGATCAGGCCGATGCCGAAGTAGAAGGTCGAGTTGACCAAGTAGCTGTCGCCCAGGCCGAGCAGTTCGGGCAGCTCGACGCTGCCGGGGATGCGCATGGTGAAGAAGCCGTACACCGGCCAGGTCAGCCCGGCCAGCGGGAGCGCCCAGAACACGACCGTGAGCACGAACGAGATGATCGCGAACGGCAGGTTGAGCACGCCGTGCAGCAGGTCGAGCCAGGACTGCCCGCTGGTCAGCGGGTTGACCAGCCGGCGCATGCGGCCCGCGCCGGGCGGCGGCTGCTTGTAACGGGGGCGCACGGGCGGCCGGTCCAGCACCCGCGACAGCCACCCGCGCTCGGCGTCGGCGAAGCCGCGCGCGACCATCAGGGTGCCGGCCAGCAGCGGCACGCCGATCCACACGACCGCGGTGCCCACGCCCGCGGCGAAGCCCGCGATCATGAGAACGAAGCCGATGATGGTCGTCGGGAAGCCGACGAGCGTGTAGCGGGAGTCGAGGAGGACACGCCTCATCCGGGAGCGCATGGCATCAAAGGTATGGCCTGGCCGCTGGCGGAACGAGCCTGTGCGCCGGTGTACGGGGGTAGGGCCAGCCCTACCACGCGAGGTGGTGCCTCACCCCGCTCAAGACGGTGGTCCACGGCAATGTGCGACGCCCCCCGGGACGGAAGCCTTGAATCATCCGCTCCCCCCGCGAAAAACGAGGCTTCCTGATGACCGTCTTGCTGGACCGTCCCATTGGCGCGACCCCTGCGCCGCGCCGCACGGCGGCCGCGCGCCGGGCCGCGCGGGATCCCTTCATCGACCTGCTGCGTGTGTTCGGCATGGCGCTCATCGTCCTGCAGCACTGGACGATCCCGGTGATCTCCTATGACGGCGTCCGGCTGACGACGGGCAACGCGCTGGCCACGCCGGGCGTGTGGGTGGTCACATGGATCAGCCAGGTGATGCCGCTGGTGTTCTTCGCGGGCGGCGCGGCGAACGCGATCAGTGCCGGCAGGGCCGCCGACCCGCGGCGCTGGATCGCGACCCGGCTGCGGCGCCTGGCCTGGCCGCTGCTCCCGCTGGCGGCGGTGTGGCTGCCGCTGCCCCACATACTGCTCACGCTCGGCGTGCCCGAGCAGCCCCTTCAGGTGGGGACGCAGCTGACCGGGCAGCTCCTGTGGTTCCTCGCGGTGTACCTGATCGCCGTCACGGCCACCCCGTACGCGCTGCGCCTGCACGAACGCTACGGCGCGCTCGTCTCCGCGGCGCTGGCCGCCGGGGCGGTGCTGACGGACGTGGCGCGTTTCTCCACCGGGTTCGACGCCGTCGGTTACCTGAACATCGTGTTCGTCTGGCTGACCGTGCACCAGCTCGGCTTCTTCTACGCCGAGGGCAGGCTGCGGCTTCCCGCGCTGATGGCGGTCGCCGGGTTCGGGACGGCGGCGCTGCTGGTGGCCTTCGGCCCCTACCCGGGCAGCATGATCGGCCTGCCGGGCGCCGAGATCTCGAACATGGCCCCGCCCACCCTGGCCATGCTCGCCGTGTCCTTCGGGCAGATCGGCCTGGCGGCGCTGCTGCGGCCGTGGCTGGTGCGGCTGCCGTCCGAGCGGCTGCTGGCCTGGGCGGGGTCGCGGATCATGACCGTGTACCTGTGGCACATGCCGGCCCTGTTCGCGGTGACCGGGGTGGTGGTCGTCCTGCTGGGCATCGACACGCCGGTGCCGGGCAGCGCGTTCTGGCTGGCCGGGTGGCCGCTCTGGTTCGGGCTGCTGTGCCTGGTCATGTGGCCGCTGGTGAAGTGGTTCGCCAGGTTCGAGACGCCGCCCGCGCTGCCGTACGGGACGACCGGGTGGGGCGGCACGCTGGCCGCGTCCGCGCTGGTCGGCGCCGGGGTGCTGACGCTGACGGTCGGCGGGTTCGCGCCCGGCGGATGGCCGTTCATCGCGGTGCTGGCGCTGGTCGGCGGGCTGCTGTTGACCGGCCCCAGAACGCGGACGTAAGTGCCGTTCAGGAGAATGTGGCCTCATGACGAAAATCCGTGATCTGGCCGACGCCGACCTGCCCGCCGTATCCGACATCTACGCCCATTACGTGACCGGCAGTCTGGCCACGTTCGACGAGACTCCGCCGGGCCTTCGGGAATGGCGGGACAAGGCGGCGGGCCTCGCGGGGGCGGGCCTGCCGTTCCTTGTGGCCGAGGTGGACGGCCAGGTCGCCGGGTACGCCTACCTCGCCCAGTACCGTCCCAAGCCCGCCTACCGGCACACGCTGGAGGACACGATCTACCTGGCGCCGGGGATGACGGGGCGCGGGCTCGGGCGCAAACTGCTCGGCGAGCTGATCACGCGGGCGGGCGAGATCTCGGCCCGGCAGCTCATCGCGGTGATCGCCGACTCGGGCGACCCGGCGTCGGCGCGGCTGCACACGGCGTTCGGGTTCGAGGAGGCCGGACGGCTGAAGGCGGTGGGGTTCAAACAGGGGCGCTGGATCGACACAGTGCTGCTCCAGCTCGATCTGAGATAGGCCCCCCGGTTCGACCACACGGCAAACTTCGGCAGGATAGATACGTGAGCCTTCTCGTTGACCGCCTGCCCCAAGAGATCGACGCCGAGCCGGACGCCATCTTCGACGCGTTCGTGGCCTGGAACGCCGAACGGGGGCTCACCCTCTATCCCGCCCAGGAGGAGGCCCTCATCGAGGTCGTCTCCGGCAGCAACCTGATCCTGGCCACGCCGACGGGCTCGGGCAAGTCGCTGGTGGCCGCGGGCGCCCACTTCACGGCGCTGACGCGTGACATGCGCACCTTCTACACCGCGCCGATCAAGGCACTGGTGTCGGAGAAGTTCTTCGACCTGTGCGCGATCTTCGGTACCGAGAACGTCGGCATGATGACCGGCGACGCGAGCGTCAACCCGGGCGCGCCGATCATCTGCTGCACCGCCGAGATCCTGGCCAACGTGGCGCTGCGCGACGGCGCCGCCGCCGACATCGGCCAGGTGGTGATGGACGAGTTCCACTTCTACGCCGAGCCCGACCGAGGCTGGGCGTGGCAGGTGCCGCTGCTTGAGCTGCCCGACGTGCAGTTCATCCTGATGTCGGCCACGCTCGGCGACGTGTCGATGTTCGAGCGTGACCTGACCAGGCGCACCGGGCGGCCGACGTCCGTGGTCAAGCACGCCGAGCGGCCCGTGCCGCTGGTCTACTCCTACCGGATGACGCCGCTGCACGAGTCGCTGGAGGAGATGCTCAGCACCGGCCAGGCGCCGGTCTACGTCGTGCACTTCACGCAGGCCGCGGCGATGGAGCGGGCCCAGGCGCTGATGTCGATCAACATGGCGACCAAGGCGGAGAAAGAGGCGATCGCCGCGATGATCGGCGGTTTCCGCTTCACGACCCGGTTCGGCCGGGCGCTGTCCCGGCTCGTCCGCCACGGCATCGGCGTGCACCACGCCGGGATGTTGCCGAAATACCGCCGCCTGGTCGAGCGCCTGGCCCAGGCGGGCCTGCTGAAGGTCATCTGCGGCACCGACACCCTCGGCGTCGGCGTCAACGTGCCGATCCGCACGGTGCTGTTCACGGCCCTGTCGAAGTACGACGGCAACAAGGTGCGCCGCCTGCGCGCCCGCGAGTTCCACCAGATCGCCGGCCGGGCCGGCCGGGCGGGCTTCGACACGATCGGCTACGTCGCCTGCCAGGCCCCCGAGCACGACATCGAGAACGCCAAGGCGCTGGCCAAGATCGGCGACGACCCCAAGCGGCGGCGCGGTTACGCGCGCAAGAAGCCGCCGGAGGGGTTCGTGGGCTGGAGCGAGGACACCTTCCAGAAGCTGCAGGAGGCCGAGCCCGAGCCGCTCAACTCGCGTTTCAAGGTCAGCAACGCCATGCTGCTGGCGGTCATCAACCGTCCTGGCGACTGCTTCCAGGCGATGAAGCACCTGCTGACCGACAACCACGAAGACCGCAAATGGCAGCGTCGGCACATCAGCCAGGCCATCGCGATCTACCGGTCGCTGCTGGCCGGCGGCATCGTGCGGCAGTTCGCCGAGCCCGACGAGCAGGGGCGGCGGGCCAGCCTGACGATCGAGCTGCAGGAGGACTTCGCGCTCAACCAGGCGCTGTCGACGTTCGCGCTGGCCGCCTTCGACCTGCTCGACCGTGAGTCGCCGGCGTACGCGCTCGACCTGGTCTCGATCGTCGAGTCCATCCTCGACGACCCGCGCCAGATCCTGTCGGCCCAGCTCAAGAAGGCGCGTGGCGAGGCCGTCGCGCAGATGAAGGCCGACGGCATCGAGTACGAAGAGCGCATGGAGCAGCTCGCCGAGGTCATGTACCCGATGCCGCTCCAGGACCTGCTGCTCGGGGCCTACGAGACCTACCGGCACGGCCACCCGTGGGTGGGCGACTACACGGTCAGCCCCAAGTCCGTGGTGCGCGACATGTTCGAGCGGGCCATGACCTTCAGCGAGTACATCCAGGTCTACGAGCTGGCCCGCTCCGAGGGCACGGTGCTGCGTTACCTGGCCGACGCCTACCGCACGCTGTCGCGTACGGTGCCCGAGCACCTGAAGACCGACGACCTGGTCGACCTGATCGAGTGGCTCGGCGAGCTGGTCCGCCAGGTCGACTCCTCGCTGATCGACGAGTGGGAGAAGCTGACCAACCCGGCCGAGGCGCTGGAGCGGCAGGAGCAGCTGGAGACCAAGGTCCGGCCCGTCACGGCCAACACGCGGGCCTTTCGGGTGCTGGTGCGCAACGCGATGTTCCGGCTGGTCGAGCTCTGCGCCATCGAGAAGGAGGACGAGCTGGAGGAGCTCGCCCCCGACGTCGACTGGGGCGCGGCGCTGGACGCGTACTACGACGAGCACGAGGAGATCTTCACGAACGCCGACGCGCGCGGGCCCGCGCTGCTGCGGATCGAGGAGGAGAGCGGGCTCTGGAAGGTCCGCCAGACGATCAAGGATCCGGCCGGCGACGGCGACTGGGGCATCGACGCCCAGGTCGATCTGGCCGGCTCCGATGAGGAGGGCCGCGCGGTCCTGCACGTGATCGGCCTCAACCGGCTTTAGAGCGGCGGTTCGCGACCGGGATGTCCGCGGGGATGTGACAAGCCCTGTGCCGGAACGGACTGGCAAGGGCGTCCCGGCACAGGCTTGTCGATTCAGTGTCCGGTCGAAATGGTCAGGAACAGGTCATGACCATGTCCCGAGATCGAGACATTTCCTGAAATCAGCAGTTCGCGATGGTGCAGATTTTCGCGAGCATCCGCTTGGTGTCCTTCGTCTGCTGCTGGAAATCGGCCTTGGCGGGCTTGCCCCACTCGCCGGCGATGCCGTACAGGAGCAGCGCGTTCGCGCGGCGGGTCACGATGGACCGGTCTCCCCCGACGGCCGGCTTGCGGCCCTGGTAGGCCTGGCCGGTGATCGCCAGCGCCTTGTCGCCGAGGCTCACCGCGGAGGCGGAGAAGCGGTAGCCGGAACGCGAGCAGGCGCGTACGGCCGCCTCCAGGTCACGCAGGGCCTTGCCGGCCGCCGCCGGCGAGGAGTAGAGAATCACCTGCTCCACCTTGGCGTAGTCCGGCACCGCCGTGTAGATCAGCGTCCTGGCCTGCCTGCGCCCGGCCTGGCCGAGCCCGGCCTTCTGGCACGGGTTGACGACGAACTTGGCCGACGTCTTGCCACTCGCCGACCAACTCGTCTCCGGGTTGTCGTCCTTCTTCGCCGCAGCCTTCTCGTACAGCAGGAAGTTGCCGGGGATGGCAAGCGCGGCCGCCACCACAAGAGCTGTGATCATAGGACAAAATGGTACGGGTGAGCGACGACGAAATCAGGCGCGTTTTTGGGCTGCTCTCCCAGGACGACACGTTGAAGAGCTTCGCCGCCCTGGTCCTCGGCGTCACCGACGGGCACTCCCCCAAGACGCTGCACCGACTGGCCAGCGGCGGCCTGGCCGAATGCGGCGAAAACGGCAAATGGCGGGCCACGCCAGAAAAGTTCAGGGAACTGCTCCGGGCACACGCCGAACCAGCCGAGACGCTGAGCGCCGACGAGCGCGTGCTGCGCACGTTCCTGGTCGACGGGCGGCTGACCACGATGGGGATGAAGCGCGACAAGCGCCTCATCGTGCTGCGCTACATCGTGATGGTCTTCGAGCCGGGCGTGCGCTACCCGGAGAAGGACGTGAACGTGGCGCTGCGGGCCTTCCACGACGACTACGCGGCGCTGCGACGCTACCTGGTGGACGAAGGGCTGCTGTCGCGCAAGGACAACGTCTACTGGCGCAGCGGCGGCCACGTGGAGATCTGAGCCCTGCCCGGAAAAGACTGCGACGATCTTCCGCGCCGGCGGATCCGATGATCGGCCTGCGCGCGTCGAACCGAGGGGTGATCGTTCCCGTCCCCCGCCGGACCGGCAATCGCCGCTGCCGGGGCTCGGGCACGATCACCTACGGGAGCTCACGCACGGTGACGACCAGGCCACCGACATTGGCGGGACGTGCGGGCGATGGAACCGGATGCATGCCGAGACCCTGGCCCACCGGAGGTCGCGTCAACCACCGGGCGGGCGGAGGCGGGCTCGGTAGTCGCGGGGCGGCAGCCCGTACTCCCGGCTGAAGGCCCGGCTGAAGTGGAACGGGCTGACGAAGCCGGAGGCCGCCGCCACCTGCCCGACGTCCAGGTCCGTCACCTCCAGGAGCCCGGCCGCGTGGCGTACCCGGGCCTGGCGCACCGCCCGCATCGGGGCCTGGCCGGTCTCCTCGGCGAACAGGTGGGCGAAGCGGGAGGGCGAGAGCGCCACGGCGCGGGCGAGCGAGGCCACCGAATGCGGCGCACCGGGCGAGGCGGCGATGATCGCGAGCGCGCGGCGTACCCGCTGATCCCCCTCCTCGGCCCCCTCGGGGCGCGCGGACGCGGTGGCCAGCACCAGCACCTCCTCAACTGCCCCCATGACCAGCTCCCGCGCGGCCCCGGCGACGACAACGGCCGGCACCCGCACCTCAGCACGAAACCCACGCCCCACCGCGAACCCGACCGCTGTGGTGACCTCCGCCACCTCACCCTCCGCCACACCGCTTCCGGGTACGCCGCCCTCCGCCACGCCGCTTCCGGGCACGACACTCCCCGGGGACGCCCGCCCCACCGCCGAGGGCGCCGGTCCAGAGACGTGGTCCGCTGACGCCGCACCCCTGGACGTCACCGGCGGGAGGGGTGTACCGGGTGCCCAGCGGGCGTCGGCGAGGGCGCGTTCGAAGGCCAGGCCGATGCGCTCGCGCACGCCCTGCGGCACGCCCGCCACCAGGTGGCAGCCGTCGTCCCCCGCGTAGGGCCCGAGCCACGCCAGCCAGGACGGGCGCGGCTGGAAGTGCACCCACCAGAACCGCCACCCACGCGCCCCGGCCCGATAGTGCTGGGCCACCCCGGAGGCGAGCACGGCCAGGTCGCCCGCGCGCACGGTGAACGCCGTCCCGCCCTGCGAGACTGCTCCCTCTCCCGCCTCCGTCCACAGCAGCAGCCAGCTCGGCGAGCCGGTGGGGCGGCGCGTGACGTACCCGGGGGCCTTGTCGTAGTGGCCCACGATCGTCAGCTCGGCAGCAGGAACGGACATGTTCTCAGCGGTCACAGGCATACCGTCCCACGAGTGCGCCGCCTAGCGTGGAAGACATGAGGCTCGATGACTTCCACGAACAGGGGTACCTGCTGGTGCCCGCTCTCCTCGCACCCGAAGAGGTGGCCGGACTGCGCGACGAGTTCATGGCGCTGCACGCCCGTGGCCCGATCCCCGGGCACTTCGCGCCGCAGCCGCAGGAGCCCGGCCAGCCGTACGACATCCTGCGCGAATACCCGCGGATCATGCATCCGCACCTGGTGAACGACCTGGCTCTGCGGTACCTGCTCGACACCCGCATCGCCGCCATACTCCGCGACCTTCTCGGCGAGGAGCCGATAGCAGCCCAGAGCATGTTCTACTTCAAGCCGCCGGGCGCCAGGGGCCAGGCGCTGCACCAGGACAACTTCTACCTCCGGGTCGAACCGGGCACGTGCGTGGCCGCCTGGATCGCGCTCGACCGTGTCGACCGGGCCAACGGCGGCCTCGAAGTCGTGCCCGGGACGCACCTGATGGACCTGTTCTGCCCCGAGGACGCCGACCAGGACGTCTCCTTTACCCGCGAGTACGTGCCACCGCCGCCCGGCCTGAAGCGGGCGCCCGTCGACATGAACCCCGGTGACGTGCTGTTCTTCAACGGCAGTCTGGTGCACGGCTCGGAGCCGAACAGCACGTCCGACCGGTTCAGGCGCAGCTTCATCTGCCATTACGTGGGACGCTCCGCGGAGCGGATCGCCGAGTACTACCCGACGATGACGATGTCCGGCGAGCGCATCGTCCTGGAGCCTGCCGTGGGCGGCGGCCCGTGCGGCACCGAGATCACCGGCCCGCACTGACCCCCACCACAACCCCGACCGCACCAAGCCCACCGGCACCTGGGTTGCCCAGCCACTCAGCCGCCGGATATATCCGACTCTGCCTCGTCCGGCACCACGCAATCCCACGGATCGTCGAGCCACCCATCAGGCAGCAGCACCTTGGACCGCTCCCCGGACTTCCCGCGAGGCGTGTCCGTGTTCGGCGGCCACGGCTGATCGTGCTCCAGCTTCGCCAGCCCCTCGCGCAACCCGTCGAGGGACTCGGCCGTGGCCAGCTCCCGCCGCAGCTCACTCCCGACCGTGAACCCCTTCAGATACCACCCGACGTGCTTGCGGAAATCGGCCACCGCGTAGCGCTCGATGTCGAAGCACTCCGTCAGCCCTTCTGCGTGCCTGGCCATCACCCCGGCCACCTCGCCGAGCGTCGGCCGGGCCCGTTCCGAGCTGCCGTTGAAGGCGTTCTCCAGGTCCTTGAACAACCACGGCCGCCCCAGACAGCCCCGCCCCACGACCACGCCGTCGCATCCGGTCCGCGCGACCATCCTGACGGCGTCGTCGGCGCACCAGATGTCGCCGTTGCCCAGCACGGGGATCTCCGGGACGGCCTCCTTCAGCCGCGCGATGGCCTCCCAGTCGGCCACGCCGCCATAGTGCTGCTTGGCCGTACGCGCGTGCAGCGCCACGGCGGCGACGCCCTCCTCGGCCGCGATCCGCCCCGCGTCCAGAAATGTCAGGTGATCGTCGTCAATGCCCTTGCGCATCTTCATCGTCACGGGCAGCGGCCCGGCGTTCGCGACCGCCTGCCGCAGGATCCGCCGCAGCAGATTGCGCTTGTACGGCAGCGCGGACCCGCCCCCGCGCCTGGTGACCTTGGGCACCGGGCAGCCGAAGTTGAGATCGACGTGATCGGCCAGGTCCTCCTCGATGATCATCTCGACCGCGCGCCCCACGATGTCGGGGTCGACCCCGTAGAGCTGGATGCTCCTGGGTCGTTCCGACTCCGCGAACCTGATCATCCGCAGCGTCTTGGGATTGCGCTCGACCAGCGCGCGCGTCGTGATCATCTCGCACACGAACAGCCCCGCGCCCTGCTCGCGGCAGAGCACACGGAACGGCGCGTTCGTAATACCCGCCATCGGCGCGAGCACCACCGGCGGCCACACCCCAATCGGCCCAATCTTCACCCGACCAGTTGTAGCGCAGGTCAGGCCGCAACCGGTATTTCGCAGCTAGGCTGAGCAGCGGCACCTGCAGTGAAGGAGATGGAGTGCTTCTTCGAGTACGCGTCGCGCTGCCCGACAAACCGGGCTCCCTGGCCCAGGTCACCAAGGCTCTGGGGGAGGCCGGGGCCGACATCACTCAGGTGATCGTCCTCGACCGGGGCGAGGGCATGGCCGTCGACGACATCACGATCTTCTCGCCGCAGAGCACGCCCAGGCAGGCCCTGCTGAAAAGCCTGCAGAGCGTCGAGGACGTGACGGTCGAGGGCATCTGGACCACCCGCGAGGCTCCGGGCACCTACCCGGAACTCGAAGTGCTCAAGTACATCACCACCGCCGGCGACAGGGCCCTGACCACGCTCATCGACTCGCTGCCCGTCCTTTTCAGCGCCGACTGGGCCGCCACGGCCGCCGAGCACGGCGTCGTGTACGCGAGCTGGCGCGCCCCGCAGGACCTGCGCCTCCCGGACGTGACCCCGTCGCGCCCGACGGCCATGACCCTCGAAGGCGACCTGCACGTCATCTACGCCCCGCTCCCACCCCTGGCCCTCACCCTGCTCCTGGCCCGCTCCGAGGGCCCGGCCTTCCACCGCATCGAGGTCCACCGCCTCACCAGGATCCTGGAGATCTTCCTCAGCCTGCCCGCCACCGAACGCAGCGTGGCTCGCCAGCTCCGCAAGTGACGATCTGGTCGGAAAACCCGCTAGAGTTAGTTACGCAGCAACGCGGAAGTGGCTCAGTGGTAGAGCATCACCTTGCCAAGGTGAGGGTCGCGGGTTCGAATCCCGTCTTCCGCTCGGAAGGGTTCGAGGATTTTCGACTCGGTGGCGTGGCCGAGAGGCGAGGCAGCGGCCTGCAAAGCCGTCCACACGGGTTCAAATCCCGTCGCCACCTCCAAGGACGATTAGCTCAGCGGGAGAGCGCTTCCCTGACACGGAAGAGGTCACTGGTTCAATCCCAGTATCGTCCACCAGGCTGCTATAGCAGACCAGGCCTGACCTGGTCAAACGCAAGACAAAGCCCCAGCTCACGGCCACAACCGCGAGCCTGGGGCTTCTTGTTGTTTGTGGTTGATTGCCGTAAATGCCAGCACAGGTGCTGACTTCGTGCTGACCCTCCCACAGTCGCTAGATCCCCAGGTCAGATCGTTGTACCGGCGTCTTGACTCTGCGCATCCCTCGCGTGACTCTTGGGGGGCTCACGGCGTAGACCAGGAGGGCGAAATCTCGTGCAATCCTACGGTGGTGGGGACGATCTCTCCGTTAGCGCTACTGCAAGGATCCCGACTCCAACCAGGACAACGAGTGCGAGACGTTCTACCGGACGGACCGGGACTCGTGGGTGGTCCAGGTCAAGAAGCGCGGGCCTCAAGTAGGAGCACAGCTCGTCGGGCTCGGGGAAGATGAGACGTTCGGGGGAACTGTCCGAGCGCACCGTGAATGCATTCGTCCGGAAGTACGTGAGGGAGCACTATGGAGTTGATCTCCCCCAAGGAACGGGCTGATCTGGTCAACAGCATCAGCCGGGAAGCACTCCACGTCGAGATGCGGGACAACTACGGCATCGACGCCGAGCTGTTTGCCAATTGGCAAACGGGCGACCGGGAGGAGGTCCCTCGCGTCCTCAAGCCGTGGTGCGACCGGGTCAGGGCCGGGGTTGCCGAGGGGAGGACGTACCGTCGTCTGTGCGTGGTGGCGGAACCTCTCTCAGCCTACCAGCGGTGGTGCTTCGAGGCGACGAATGGGCTCAAGGTCGAGGCCGGGGAAGACCTGCGCTGGGTGCCGCGACGGCTGACCTCGACGCTGAGCCTGCCGGGAAACGACTTCTGGATGCTCGACGGCGAGATGGTCGTGTTCAACGTCTTCGACGGAACGGACAAGCGCGCCGAGATCCAGCTCTACCAAGACCCCGCCGTCGTCAAGCAGTGCGCTGACGCATTCTCGGCGCTGTGGGACCTGGCCGTCCCGCATCGCGACTACCGGCCCGCCTGACAGCGTCCCGCCCTTGTCCGAACAAGACCAGGTCCAAGCCGCCCGTAAGGCGTTCGGGCAGAGGCTGCGCGGCCTGCGCCTGGACGCCCATCTCAACGGCCGTCAGCTCTCAGCTCGATCCGGGATGCGCGACTCCAAGATTTCCCGGATCGAACTGGGACGGCAGAATCCCACCGAGGACGACATACGGGCCTGGTGCCGCGCGTGCGACACCGAGGACCAAGTCCCTGAGCTGATCGCTGCCCACCGACAAATCGATGAGATGTGGGAGGAGTACCGGCAAGCGAGCGCGCCGGGCTCCAGCAGCAGAGCGACCGAATCAAGCCGCTCTACGAACAGTCCAAGCTGATACGCGCCTACGAGCCGCAGACCGTTCCCGGCTTCCTTCAGAGACCGGGCTACACGCGGGCCGTCATCGAAGACGGGTCCCGATTCCACGGGCTGACCGACGACATAGACCAGGCCGTCGAAGGGCGGCTGAACCGCTTGCGCATTCTTGAGTCCGGCAAGTGCATGTTCTCGTTGGTCATCGAGGCCGGGGCGCTCTACGCCCAGCGCGGCAGCGTCGCGGTGATGTTGGATCAGCTCGACTACGTCGAACGCGCGGCTAGCTTCGCGAACGTGGCGTTGGGCATCATCCCTCTCGGCCAGCTGCGCACCATCTGGCCGGGAGAGGGCTTCTACATGTATGACGAGTCGCTGGTGCGCAGCGAGCACTGGACCGGGGGCTACCGCACCAAGCGTCCCATTGAGATAGAGACCTACCTGCGGATCTTCAAGTTGTTGCAGGCGCAAGCCGTCTACGGCCAGGCCGCACGAGCAGAGATAGATGCCGCACGGAGCCTGCTGCAATCTCGGGAAATCTCATAGCCCCTGCTCTGGCTTGACTTCTACGGTCGTTGTCATGCCACCGGACAGACAGCAACGGAGAGGGTTCGCCCGATAGAGGACGTTCACCTTCCTGCCGCCGAGGATGACACCGCACCGGACCTCTTGGGGATCGCCGCCGCTGTGCTACGCGAACGGAAGATCCCCTACCTCGCGCTCCAGCTCATCCGCCTCCGCTTGGGCTTCGGCTACCCGGGGGTTCCTGAGGCGCTGGCGCTACTGGAGGTCTACCGAAGCGGGCACATGGTGGCCACGGTCACGGTCAGCAAGGACGGCGGCATCTATCACGTGTCTGTCCCCTCTGCACAGGTCGAGCCTTACCAGGTACCGGCCGAGCAGCCCGTGGGCATACCCGCCCTCATACCCGGTTACGACGCACAGGATGATCGATCATGACAGAGCCCAGTACACCCGCCTCCCTCGATTCCACCCTGGCCGTTCGCCGGGTCGGCAGGACCACACAGGTCCAGCTCTGCGACCTGACCTGCCCCGAGCGATTGGCCCTGATGAGCGCCAAGTACTGGTGCGACTGGAAGTACGAGGTCTGCCAGGGCTTGTTCAAGCCGCAGCGTGAGGGCGAGCAAATCACCATCGAGATCCACGACCGGGTTGGTGTGCAAGTCCGTTCAGCACGTCTTCACTTCCGCGCTGGCATACCAGGTGTTCCAGGGGGCGGCGAAGGACGGAGGGTTCGATGGGCTCAGCCCTGTGGCGGCTGGCCACAAACACGGCCCTTGGATCTGGGCTGGAGGGGTCATGGATGAGGCGCAGGTCAAGGCCCTGAAGGTCGCATGAGCTACCCCCGGTATGTGGTCGGAGGGGGCACGGCCGGGGGTAACCCGCCTGGACCCCCAGGAAGCGAGGCCCCTGGCCATCCTGTCCGGAACGGCCGCCTCTTCCCCGACGCGGCCGAGGACCCTGCCGAGGCCGTGAAGGTCGAGGAGGAGTCCGTGGCCGACCAGTCGGCGGCCGAGGACAACTCCTGAGGGGAGACTTGTAGAAGAGAAAGGAAGCCCCGCCCTGGACCGAGGGGGTCCGGGCGGGGCGACCGCTCCGGACCGTGTTCGGTGTATGTCACCGATTTCACATACCGGCGCAGGCGTTGACGTACCGATCGGCTGGACCGGAAGAGAGGTTGAACTCCAACTTCACTCCCGACCGGGTCGGCAGAGAGGTCCGAAGCGGACCTCGGTCCCCAACACTACGGTCAGGCCGCGACCTCAGAGACTGGCACCGGCGTTCCGGCGTCCTTCTTGGCTCTGCTGCGCGACCTCGCGGGCCGCTTGGGAGCCGGGCGCGCCTGCTCGGCCATCATCACGGCAAGGATCTCCTGAAGCATCTCGGTTCCGGCCGGGGTGGTCAGGAAGACCCGCACCGCGTTCTCCGTGACCGTCTCGGCGGCCGGTTCCTCAACGGCTGGGGCAACCGGCTCAGGCTCAGGCGTGGACGCGTCAACCTCGTCCCACTCCTCCTCGCTCAGGTAGTAAGACGCGGCGGGAGGCGATCGCTGGTGTCGGCATCGGCTTCGTGTGTGCGGGTTCCTCCACGCCGTGCTACCCAAGTAGGCCGCAGAGTGCCGGCGAAGACGCCCGCAGCGACCCCTCAACCGCTCTCCCCATTCCACCTGAGTCGCGCACGCTCTGGTGTGTACGAAGGTATGCTCGAACTCACCTGGTGAAGGGGGTGAGGTCCATGAAGGGCCGGAATGAGGAGATGAGGGGCTAGATCGACCCATGGCCAATCTCGCAATCGGGATTGGTCTCGGGAGCATCCTCCCGCTGGTCGTGATCTACTTCGTCTTCCTGGGACCTACGAATGATGAGGTCGCGAGGCGGAGCACGGTCGAGTGGGAGTGGAGCTTCCTGTCGGTCTTCAAGTCCAAATTGGTGCTAGGTCCCCACGCGGGTGCTGCCCTAGAAAAGGCCGAGCCCAGCGAAAAGGGACATAAAGTGGGACACCACACAACGTTGCGCGGCACCAGGAAACGCCGACGAAGTGCCCTTAGAGCGACAGGGCAACACAGGAGAACGAAGGAAAAGAGGAAAGGACGTGCCGACCCTGAGGGTCGTTGAGGTCCGCCCCGGCTATCTCATGGCCGGGGCCTCTTCTTCTCAAGGAAAAAGCCTCGAGTCATCCGTAGGAATAAACTCGGGGCAGTGCGGCAATGATCGACATCATGTCAGCCATTCGCAATTTGATCAGCTCTCGGTGGCGATGAGCAGCGCTCCGAGCGAATGACCTTCGCACCCGCCACGTGCAGACCACGCACCACGTCACCGAACTTGGTGAGGTGCCGGAAGGACTCGATGTTGACGAGCTGGTCACCGAAGGTGGTGGCGATGGGCGATCCAGCAATGATGTTCACGCCCGCCGGGAGATGCGGGGTGCTGGCAATGGTGAACCCGGCCATGCTGCCGATGACACCGTTCTGGATCGGCTGGGCTGAGCCGTAGGAGCTAGCGATGAACTTGTCGTGCTTCAGGATCATCGCCTTGACCTCGGGCCGGACGACGGCGAACCGGCCGAGGGCAGGAACGTCGGCGTTGTCCAGGACCACGCTGTAATCCACCAGCTCGTTGAACGGGTCGCCGGGGGCGCCTCCCAGGGCGGGGAAGGTGACCTTGTTCAGGGGCAGGACCCCGGCCAGCATCTTGGACCCGACATGGGCGTCCGCAGCGACCTGCAGAGCCTGCATGGCCTCCTGAGTGGCGAGCTTGATGGGGTCTCGGCCGCCGCCTCCGGCTGCGGCCTGCTGGACGTGGTCAACGTCGTCAAGGATGACAGCGAACGCCTTGCCGTGGTCAAGTGCGTCGATCGGCCCCGGAGTGCGCCATGCGGAACCTCAGCAAGGAATTTGCAGACAATCGCTTCCACCGGACTTATCTGCTGGCGAATACGCTCGACCGGATCACGGCCAACCCATTTGGCTATCTCCATGACCTGGAGAAAATATTCGTCAGTTCTAAATGGCGAGACGGCGAAGTTCGGATTTCTTTTCGAACCTAAGCTGTGGCCAGGGAGTTTCAGGCAGCCAGTGTTGCCAACCTCTTGTTTTCGGGCAGGCCAACGCTACCTCGAATGTCAAATCTTTTTAGGGCAACACCACGCTTGGGTGGCGGTTTATCGCCGAATTGCCACCGTGCCGCACGCCAGGCGATCCAGCTTGTCATGCCGCCGGAGAAGAACATGAACACAACTTGGGACGGCGTAGGTGCTTCGTCGAAGCCGGCGGCCGCAGCTCCCATCGCGGCTAGGCCTGGGATGAGGGCGTCGAGAGGCCGCGCTCCTGTAGGCCGCCGGTTCCGGCGGCGCGCACGACCTCCCATAGATCCATTATGTCGACATCGTCAGCAGCCTCGCAGCAAATCACTGGAATCTTGCCCAGGTTCTCGTACTGTCGACCGAGGTCAGCAGTGGCGTGAAACTGCCTCGTGTGTTCGTGGTGGCCGACGTTGTCGTCACTGCTGTCGTCAACTCTCGCGCCATCTCAGCCGCGGTCATCCGACGGCAAAGCCCCACGTAGGAGGGGCTGCGGCAGCAATTGCCCCAGCCCCGTACGGTGAGCACTGAAGTCAGCGATGGTCACGACCTCAGCTGCTACGCAGGTGCAGGCCGAGATGACGGAGCTGGTGATGTCGACCGACAGGATCGACCCGGTCGACCTGGCCGTCGAGTTCACCCGGGTCGTACCCGCTTCGGGCAACCTGGCCGTCTGCGGACAGCAGCTCTGGCTGGACACACACCGGGCCGGAGTCACGATCACGCTGCGGGCCGATGCCGGAACCGTCGAACTGCTGGCCGCCGGGGTAAGGATCAAGAAAGTCCCGTCCCAGCTCACGCCTCGGCACCTGCGGCAACTGATCGCAGATGGCGGCGCCCGCATCCTGCCTGCGGCCAAGCCGGCCCGCCCCGGCGTCGGTGAGGTGGTCGAGGCCAACCGGACCATCAATGCCAGTGGCCTGGTCGCCCTTGGCGGGCGGCAGTACTTGGTCGGCTACCAGTTCGCGGGACACCGGCTGACCGTCCGCATCGACGGCGCTGTGCTGCACCTGGCCGATGGGCACACGCTGCTGCGCACCCTGCCCAACCCGCTCACCAGCGACGAGATAACCCACCTGCGCGATGCCCGCCCCGCCGGACCCGAACTCCAACCGGCCATAGAACCGGTCCTCGTGCAGCGGCGCGTCAGCAGCCGCGGCCAACTCTCCATCGCCGACCAGCGCATCCGCGTCGGCCATGCCGGAGCGACCGTGACCATCGAAGACACCGACGGGACCTTCCGCATCACCCATGCCGACCAGCTCATCGCCGAGGTCGCCCGCACCACCACCAAACCCATCGCCCGGTTCAAAGTCCGCAAGCCCCGGCACCAACAGAAGATCACATCGGGCGGGTAGAACTCCGTTCATGGATCCGGTGAAGCTGCAACAGGCCCTGGATGAGATCTTCGACCAAGCCTTGCTCCAGCACGGCTTCGTGGACTACATGCGCGACTACCAACTCGTGATCCACGCGACCGCCGACCCCGGAACCGGGATCGCGCCAACGACGCTGCGCTACCTGTTCCGCCACTGCGTGCAGGCCAATTGCGCCACAACCGTGCCGGCCGGCACTTGGCGCGAGTCTCTCGATGACCGGCTCATCACCTACGAAACCGGCGCCGACCTCGACGGATACGTCTGGGGAGTCAACTGGCAGGTGCTCTACCCGGGAGCCACGCTCATCGCCGACTCACCAACCGCCCGGGGCTGGGCTGCAGCCATCGGCATCGACTTCCATGAAGTCCGGATCCAAACCAACGCGCACGACCTCACCCTGATCTTCTCCGACCTGCAAATCGAAGAACTCCCGCACGAATCACAGGGACCAGACCACAAATTCCCGATTCAATAGACACCAACAGAACGACAGATCATCTAGCCGGAGTGTCACCCACCTCCCGAGCCGGATCTGTCGCACGGGTCCTGAGATCTGACATAGATCCGACACTAAGTGACCGCGCCGAGCCCGCACACTGGTCGGTAGCCGCGCCGTCGTCATCCTCTTCGAGTGCTCAGCAGGTTGGAAAGCGCTTGGTCGCTGTCTCCCGATCGGATTACGCGGCGTGGCAGGCGCAGCCGGTGCCGGTGGGGTCTTCGAGTAAGTTGCCGCTGGGTTGGGACGCGGCCGGGTGCGGCCGGGGCGCGGCGATTTCGGCCCAGACGACTTTTCCGCCGCACGGCGCGGGATACGAACTCCAGCGGCGGGCCAGGCCGCACACGGCGCTCATGTGGTGGTCAAGTGGCGTGCTGTCCGGTGGGGTGGGGTCGCTGTCCCACACGTCGATGATCAGGGCGTCGGCGCGGCGGTGAACCCGTACCCCGACCACGGCGAGGGCGGCGGGATCTATCTCGCTGTAGCGGGGGTGCGGGTCGGGGTGGCCGGTGGTCTTTACCGCACGGGCGATCAAATGTGCGGCAACCTGCTCGGCGACGTGTTCGAGGTGGGGCATACCCCACAGCCGGGCGGCGGTCCTCGCGACTTGTGCACCGATGGTGATCGCGGTGTGTAGCGCCAGCAGGGTGACTTCCGAGGTTGGGCCCACAGTGGGCGGCACCGCTGCGAACCGGCCGGTCACGACGCTCCCCGCTCTTCGGCGGGGAGTAGGAACGGTTCAGCTTCTCGGAGGAAGCGGGCGGGGGCGGAAAAGCGCCGGTCGTGGACCGCATTCAAGACCGGTGGCGCGGTCATGGTGTGGCCTCGGTGGTCTGGGACATCACCAGGACATCTGCGCCGGTTTCCAGTTCGATCAGGGCGCGCATGGCCTGGTAGACGCCGTTGAACTCCGAGAAGTGATCAGGTGCGGGGACCACCACGGCGTTTACGTCGGGGCTGCACAGAGCTTGGAGCAGGGCACCGAACGCCGACCGGCGGAACGGGTGCCGGTCGGTGTAGATGTCGACCAGGTGCAGCCCGGACCGGGCCGCGAACGCCGACAACCGGGCTGCAAGCTGGTCGCTGTCGGCGGCGTCGATGTCGGACCGAAGCCACACGTACCCCACCGCCAACCGTCGCGATGAGTGGGCCAGTCCGGGCAGCGGTCCCGGATGCGTGACCAGACCGGCCCCGGCAATGGGGCGGTCGTCGGCCGGCGGTTGTCCCTCGCCGATCATCGGCTCCGATGGTTCAAGGTGTGCGGTCACTGTTGCTGCCTCCGTACTGGTCGGCTGGGCGTGCTCCCACGGTGACCGGCGGCGCTGGCGTGCGGCCATGATTAATAGGGCATATGGATATGCGCTCAGACTCATATCTGGATTCGCAGCGTGAGCGCGTGGTTACATTCGACGCGCAGGGATTTACGTATCCGATGTGGCGGTGATCCCAGATGACGGACACGAATGCTCGACGCTGCCGGGCATGCGACACAACGAGGCTTTCGCGGGACAACGCCACGGAGCGGTGCGCGGCCTGCACCACCGGCGCGCGCAGCACCGGCGGTGTACCCGAGGGGCCGCCGAGTGTGCCGCCGGAGTTCTGGGACCACCCCGGTGTGCGAGCGGCGCTGGGCAGATGGCATATGGGGCGAGTGATCGCCGCCTATCGGGCTCACCCGCATCACGGCCGCCCACTCCGGCAGGAGACCGTGGCGGCGTGGGTGGGCATCACGCAACCCCAACTCTCCCGGATCGAGAACGGTCCGCCGATGAGCGACCTCGGCAAACTGACTCAGTGGGCGCGACTGCTTGACATCCCTCCGACGCTGTTGTGGTTTCAGGTACCGAAGCAACGCACTGCCCACCCACCAGCCCACGCCCAATCCCCTGCCCCGGTTCCAGTGCCGGTGCCGGTGGGGGTGTTGCCTGGGGGACCGGCTGGTGATGACATGGCGGTGATGAAGGGATGGCGGGTCATGGACGCCCGAATCGGGGGCACGTACCTGTACGCCACCGTCACGGCCTATCTGCGCGACCAGGTGGCCCCACGCCTGTTTGGCGGTGAAGGGGCGAGGGCGTTCACCGCGGCTGCCGCGTTGACCGAGATGGCGGGGTGGATGGCACACGAGGCCGGACGCGACGAGGACGCCCGGCGGCACTTTCACCGGGCGTGGGATCTGTCCACGGTCGGGCCAGATCGGCATCTCGGTATTCACGTGCTGAACAGCGTCGCGCACCTGGCCCACCATGAGGCACGTCCCGAAGAGGCGATCGGCGTGGCTCAGGCGGCGGAGCGGGCACTGGCCGCCGGGCCGCGTAACCCTGATCTGAAGGCGAAACTGTTGGCCACACAGGCCCGATGCCAAGCCACCCTCGGCCGGCCACGGGAGACGCGGGCGCTGCTGGCCCGCGCCGAGACAGCACTACAGGAAACCCACCATGAAGCCCCGTCGCCGTGGGTGTCCTCCTTTGATCAGGGAGCGCTGGCCTGCGATGCCGCCCGCTGCATGCGGCAGCTCGGCGACCTCCCGGCGGCCCAACGCTACGCCGAGCGTGTCCTGGAGCTGCGCCCCGCCGGTCGTATCCGCTCTCGCGCGTTCGGGAATCTCACTCTGGCCAGCGCTCTTATCGGTCAGGGGAAGCTGGACCAGGCGTGCGCTGTCGCCACCGACGTGATCCACTCCACCCAAACGCTGGGCTCATACCTGGTGATTCAGCAGCTTCGCGAACTCCGCGCGCTCTTGACACCCCACACCGCCCCCATCGCGTGCACCGTCGTTGAGTCTCTGACCGAGGCATTGCGACAACGCGCCTGGTGGTATCAGTGGCTCACCGAGACACCACCAAAGGCACACGATGACCGATCCTGACCTCCGGCCGTTGTATGAGCGTGATCCCGCCGCGTGGCACGCGCGCCTCGCCGAAGGCAACGCCCGCCAGGCGCGTAAACGGGTCGCCGCCGATGCGCTGATCCGCGACCGCGACGGCCGCGTCCTGCTCGTGGACCCCACCTACAAACCCGACTGGGACACCCCCGGCGGCATGGTCGAAGCCAACGAACCACCCATCGACGCGCTACGCCGCGAACTCGCCGAAGAACTCGGCCTGCGCCTCCCCGAACGTATGGCGTTGGTGTGCGTGGACTGGGTGGCGCCCCACGGCCCATGGGACGACCTCCTGACATTCATCTTCGACGCCGGAACCCTCACTCCCGACCAAACCACCGCCCTGCGCATCACCGACACCGAGTTGGCCGCCTTCGAGTTCTGCACTCCCGCCCACGCCCGGCAGCGACTCCGCCCCTACGTGTGGGCACGCCTGAGCGCGGCCATCACCGCAGCCGAGAGCGGCACCGTGGCTTACCTTCACAACGGCCACCCCACCCCATAGCCCTGCCCTCCACCGGGACGTTTCCGTGCCACAAAGGCGGCGATCCTTCTGGAGGAACGTCACTGGCCGGCGAGGCCGGAGCTGCCAAGACGCGATCCAGTCCATCTTCCAGGCCACCAGTCAGAAGCTGGCGAAACGGATGTGGGTACTGGATGCGGACCTGGCGGCGGCGTTCGACCGCATCGACCACACCCGGCTTCTGGAGGCCATCGGGTCGTTCCCCGCCAGGGACATGATCCGGGGCTGCGCCGGGATGGCCTGGCTGTCGCCGGCACCCTGTACGCACGACAAACCGGAATACGGGTCGGATGCTAGGGTCGCCGAGATCATGAAGCTTCCCACCCACCTCCCCCAAGACCTCTCCGGTGCCTTTCGCGCCGTCGGCCTGCCCTGGCCTGACCTGCGGCTTGATCTCCTTGACGAGGTGGTTGCCGAG
Source organism: Nonomuraea purpurea (assembly GCF_042650645.1). Lineage (NCBI taxonomy): Bacteria > Bacillati > Actinomycetota > Actinomycetes > Streptosporangiales > Streptosporangiaceae > Nonomuraea > Nonomuraea purpurea. The sequence continues at coordinate 142,766 of NZ_JBHSBI010000009.1, read as the reverse complement.
CTGGGCGAAGGGCCTGACGCCGAGTTGCTGCGTGACCACGTCCGGGTGATGCGGAAGGCCCAGCGCGTGTTCTTCGAGCATCTGCGCGACCTCTCCGGCGAGCACGGCGGTCACGACATGCGACTGATCCGGCACAAGGACCGGCCCTGCGTGAGCGAGGTGCGGGAGAAGTGGGCCGCGACCGCGGCGCAGATGACGGACTTCCACGCGGTCGTCGTCGGGCGTACCCGGGTGATCGTCCGAAGGCTGGACTCCGTTCCCGGGGTTCCTGACTACCTCGATGGTGACCGGCCCGCCTGGCTGGAACGCCGGCCCGATCGGGGCATCCGCCGCGACGTCACCGGGGGTCGCGCGCCCGCCGCCGAGGCGCTGGTGCGCTGGCGCGAGGACCCGTTCGGCCCGCGCGTGTGCGCGGTCACCGGCTCGGCCGCCGCGGGGAAGACCTGGATGCTGGCCTGGTTCAGCCGCTCCTCCGTTCAGGGGTGGTCGGGTTATCCGGACGATTCGGAAGCCGCCGTCTGGCTGCGTGACATGGACGTCGAAACGTCCGTGAGCGAGTTGGCCCGGCAACTCGGGCTCGATCGCTCAGTCACCGATCCGGCCGGACTGCTGGCCGCGCTCGACCGGCCGGTGCTCATCACACTCGCCGACCCGCACCATGGTGCCGACCCGGAGCGGCTGCTCGCGGAGTTGGTCCGGCCGCTGGCCGACGACCCCCGGGTACGCCTCCTCGTGGAGCTCCCTGATGCCGCCGCCCTATCGGGCGACACTCCGTACTTCGCACTGAACCTGGACGATTCGCGTTGCACCGACCGTGACGCGTTCGCCGAGTGGTACACGGCCAGCAGCACCGGGCACACTCCCTTCACCGCGGACCAGGTCTACCCGTCACCCGTGCTGGCCGCCTTCGCCGCCCGGGTCCAGGGCGCGGACACGCGGCCTGATCTGCCCATCGCGGAGCGGGTGGCCTCCGCCTGGCTGGAGACCCTGTCCCCGGCGGCCCGCGCGGCCGTCGGCACGCTCGCCCTCGCCCGCGCCCCGATCGCCCCTTACCTCTGGCGGTTGCTCCACTGCGGCCTCCACCGCGACGATCCGGAAACAGCCGCCCGCGGTGTGGCGGAGGCCGTCGCCCACCTGCCGCTCGCCGAACCCGACCTGCCCGCCTACGCCGCGGCCCTGCCCGCGCTGGGCGGGCCCCCGTCCCCCGAGGCACATCGCGGCCTGGTGGCCGTCACGCGCGGATGGCCGAACTCGTCGGAGTTGTCCCCTCCCGAGTACGTACGCCGGCACCTGGCCGGGCACGAACGCCTGGCCGGTGCCGTCGAGCCCATCGCGCCGCTGCCGCTCGTGCGGCCCCCGATCACACTCACGCGCGACCTGCTGGAGAGCCTGTACGGCGAGGCAGGCGTCACCCGACTGAGCCCGGACGAGATCCATCCCGCCATCACCCACGAGCCCACCCGCCGTTTCCTGGCCGAGATCGGCCTGTCGGTGAACGGGGTGTTCCAGGATGGCCCTTTCCAGGTCAAGCCCGTCACCGAGTGGTGGAGCGAGGAGAATCTGCGGGAACTGCGCGCCTGCGTCGGCCTGCCCGGAGACCTCGGCACCGTGTTCATGCTCGACGACCTGCACACCTGGTGCCTCTTGCTGGACGGTGGCACCGGCCTGGTCTACGAGGTTCCCGAAGGGCTGGAGAGCGCCCTCGTGGCCCACCGGAGCATCGAGTCGTACGCGTACTTCGCGTATGTGATTCACCGAGAGCGCAGGTTGTGGTGTGACGAGGGCTCGCACTTCGACGCGGCGTACTGGTGCGCCGAGGACCTCGTGCTGGAACTGCACACCTACGAGCCGCAGACGATGGCGGGCGACGACCGGCTCTGGCCGGTGACCCTGCTCGACTACACACTGCTGACGTAGTCACCGTCAGTACGTGGATGCTGCCGACATCGGCCCCACATGGCTACGACCCGCCCGTCACGCCGGTTTTCATCGGCTCGGTTCCTCCAGCTCGCCGGCGTTGTCCGCTCGGGCCGGCAGGAGCAAGGCGGTGACGACCACCACCACGGACAGCACCGCGCCGATGATGAAGGCCAGCCGCATGCCGTCGAGGTTGGCGAGGTCCTCGGCACACGATGACCGATCCTGACCTCCGGCCATTGCTGGTGTGCGTGGACTGGGTGGCGCCCCACGGCCCATGGGACGACCTCCTGACATTCATCTTCGACGCCGGAACCCTCACTCCCGACCAAACCACCGCGCTATTACGGCGATCGGCGCCTACATCCGCCGGCGCAACGCCCGTGCCCAGCCGAAGACCAGTTTCGCCGCCAGTTCACCCATCCAAGCTGGACCAGTTACCCATCCAAGGTTGCGTGACGGGCCGCTAGCCGGCTCAGTCGCCGGTTGAGGTAGCGCTGCTCCGGCAGGCTCGTCGTCAGCTGCGCGGCCCGTAGGTAATGTTCGGCCGCGGCCTCCACGTCGCCGTTCAGTTCCAGCAGATGGGCGCGTACGGCATGCAGCCGGTGATGCCGCTGCATCGCGGGATCGGTCAGCAGCGGATCGAGCAGGGCCAAGCCGGTCGTCGGGCCGTGGGCCATCGCAACGGCGACGGCATGGTTGAGCGTCACAGTCGGGCCGAAGGCAACTCGGCTCAGCATGTCGTACAGCACACTGATCTGCATCCAGTCGGTGGCCTGGTAGGTTGATGCCTCCGCGTGCACCGCGGCGATCGCCGCCTGGATTTGGTAACGGCCGACGTGCCCCCGCGGCAGTGTCTGCGCCAACAGCGCGACACCCTCGGCGATCAGGTCGCTCCGCCAGCGGGAGCGGTCCTGCTCGGCGAGCGGCACCAGATCACCGGCAGAGTCGGTCCGCGCCGGCAGCCGCGCGTGCGTGAGCAGCATCAGCGCCAACGCGCCGGACACCTCGTCGTGGTCGGGCAGTGCAACGTGCACCTGACGGGTGAGCCGGATCGCCTCCTCGGCGAGTTCGACGTCGACCAGGGTCCCGCCGGAGGTGCGCGTGTAGCCCTCGGTGAACACCAGGTGGCAGACGTCGAGCACAGCTGCCACCCGGGCCGGCAGTTCCTTGTCCGACGGCATCGCGAACCGGGCGCCTGCGCCACGCAGCGTCGCGCGGGCGCGGCTGAGGCGCTGGGTCATAGTGCGGACCGGCACCAGGTAGGCGGTCGCGATCTGCTCCACGCTCAACCCGGCCACCGCCCGCAGGCTGAGCGCCACCTGTGACGGCCTGCTCAGCGCAGGATGACAACACAGGAAGAACAACCGGAGCGTGTCGTCGACCTCAGTTGCGGGATCCTCGTCCGCTCCAGGCGCCAAGCCGGCGTCATCCGGCTGTCGTGCCCCTTCCAGCGCCTCGCGGCGGGCGCGGGCCGAGTCGGCCCGCGCCCGGTCGATCAGGCGCCGCGAGGCGACTCTGATCAGCCACGCCCTCGGATTGTCGGGAACCCCACCGATGGGCCATTGAGAAGCAGCGGCCTCCGCAGCTTCCTGGACCGCGTCCTCGCAGTCGCCGAGGTCGCCGTACCTCCGCACAAGCGCGCCGCGGACGTGTGGCGCCTCCCGACGCCACACGTCCGCGAGTATCCCCCGCACCATTACGACCTGCCTGAGATCGCTATTGGTCGTCGCCGCCCGGCCACATCGCCGGCCGCAGCTCCACCGTCTCTTCGGGGCCGGCGAACTTCGCGGCGACCTCTTCTGCGCGGGCCTGGCTCTCGACGTCGATGCGGAAGAACCCAGCCAGATGCTCCTTGGCCTCCGAGTATGGGCCGTCGCTCGCCAGCGGGTTGCCGTCCTGCCACCGGTACAGTCGTGCGGCCGCGGGGTCGCCGAGTGCCTCTCCGCCGAGCAGTTCGCCGTTGGCCTGCAGTTCGGACATCACCTGCTCGAACTCGGCGTTCAGCCGCTCGCGCACGCCATCGGGCAACTCCTGGTAGGCAGCAAGGTAGTCGCCGGTGGGGTGCCCCCACGGCTGCGGATTGGAGTGGATCAGGATCACGTACTTCATGGCCTTCAGCTCTCGTCTCATGCGACGGCCGCTCCGTCGCTCAACTGGGACGTCGGTGCGGACCTGCCGATGTCGACACTATCCGGGAGTTCGGGACGTGCCGGGAGTCGCCCAACGCACGTCGCCGATGTGCGCTGGTCACGGGACGCGGAACATGCCCAGGTCGCGCGGCGGGGTGACCTGCTGCGGTGAACGTTGTTTCTCGTGATCAACGCCTCTGCCGATGAGCGGATGTACCCCGGTGCGACCACGGTTGAGGATTGGACGATCGGGGAGTCTCGGGCACGACGCTTGGCATACGGTGGGTCCGTGTCAGATGACGATCTTGTGGAGTCGATCCGGGATGAGCTGACCAACGTCGGGCTCCCTGTGCTCGGCCCCGAAGGCAGCCACGGCGGCGTTCAGATCGAAGTCGACGAAGGCGTGTGGGTGAGCTGGAAACCGGGCCGGAAGCTGACGGCAGCCGGCATGGCCGCGCTCCGCCGAGGCGCCTATCGAGGCGACGAGCGGCATCCTTCGCTGGAATACCGGGGCACCGCGATCGAGGCCATGAACGATGCGATTGCGGCGATCCTGAACGCGGCCGGGTTCGACGTCAGGGAAGGCACCGACGAATACCATCACCCGATGGAACTGCTTGTGGAGTCGCGCCGGACGGTACCGCACTGGCGTGATCCGATTGCCGCGCCGCTCGACGGCGCCTCTGGCTTCATGCCGGGCGTGCGGGTCCGTGTCCTTGCCGGCGAACTGGCCGGCACCGAGTTGGTGGTGGCCACGGCGAAGGTCAACCTCCGGACGAGCGAGCTCGTCGGCTACCAGCTTCGCCGCCCTGGTGGTGACGGCGTCATCGACGTGACTCCCGGCAATGTCGAGCTCGCCGGCGATGAGGAGTTCGGGTAACTCGATCGCCCGACTTGATGGCGGTTCCCGCTGCCTGGCGCGCAAGCCAGAGACGGTTACCGCCGGCCGCGCGCTATGGGGTGTCATGGTAAGCGGATCGAGTCGGCACCCGGACGTGCCGACGCGCGGGCGTGTCAGGTCGATGAGGTCCCGGTAGGCTCCGCCCATGGGGCCAGACGAGATCATGCCGCAGCTGTTTCCCAACCGTTTTGCGGATGCGGTCGGACCCGGTGCGGGCGGGCCTGCCCGCGATCGTTGCGGGTGCGTCGGCCACTCGGTCGCGACCCGGCCTGCGGCCGTCTCCTTCCACGGGGACCGGCAGGACACCGAGGCGGCGGGCTGGCGGCATCTACTTGCGCTGATCGACGAGGCGGTTGCGGATGGACGGACGGTATTCAAGCCGTTCGTGGATCTGAGCGCGCCCGAGCGGCGGCAGATTGTCACGCTACCGCCGGCGATCGCGAAGCTGACGGCTGTCAAGCATCTGGTGCTCTACGGCACAAATCTGGTTCGCATCCCGCCCGAGATCGGGGCCATGACGAGCCTTGAGGTCTTCGAGCCCTACACCTCCCACAGACTGCATTGGTATCCGTATGAGCTGACCAGATGCGCCAAGTTGGCCGACAGCACGGTGAGCACCCGCGTCCTCTACGGCAATTTCAAGTTCCGGCCACCGTTTCCGAAGCTGCGGCCGGTGACCGGCGCAGGAGAGGCAGACTTCGCAGCGCTCGACCCGGGCGTGTGGGGCGCCGACGCGGTGCGGACCTGCAGCATCTGCGACGGGCCGGTCCAAGGTGAGCTTCACCAGGTCTGGATCTCTCGCCGCATCGGCACCGACGTGCTGCCGTTCCTGGTGAATGCATGTTCCGCGTCGTGTGTGGCGGCGCTGCCGGAGCCGCACCCTGGGTACTTTCCAACGCCGCACACCGGAGGTCCCGACATCGTGCAGCCGGCCGCCAGACGATGAGGTGACGACCGCGATCCCGTCGCGAACTGTCACCACGGACCACCGGGGCGTTTCCGTGTCATGAAGGCGGCGATCCTTCTGGAGGAACGTCACTGGCCGGCCAGGCCGGTGTGGGCGACTCCCCGGATGATCTGCCGCTGGAACAGCACGAACACAACCAGCAGCGGCAACCCGGCGAGCACCACCGAGGCCATGATCTGCGCGTACCGCAGGCCGAAGGTGCCCTGCACGACGTTCGCGAGCCCGACGGGCAGCGTCATCGTGTTCGGGTCGGTGGAGACCAGGAACGGCCAGAGGAAGTTGTTCCAGGTGTTGATGAAGGTGAAGATCGACACGGCCGCGAGCACGGGACGGGACAGCGGCAGCACGATGGTGAAGAACACCCGCCACCGGCCCGCCCCGTCCACGAAAGCCGCCTGTTCCAGCTCGGGCGGCACGTCCTGGAAGAACTTGAACAGAATGTAGACGATCAGCGGCGCGGCCACCTGCGGCAGGATGACGGCCCACCACGTGTCGATCAGGCCGAAGCTGACCATCTCGGCGAACAGCGGCGCGACGAGCACCTGCGGCGGCACCATGATCCCGGCCAGGATCACCCCGAGCAGCACTCGCTGCCCCTTGAACTGGGTGCGCGCGAACCCGTAGGCCGCCATCGCCGAGAACAGCACGGTCATGAACGTCACGATCACGGCGGTGACGGTGGAGTTGATCGCCCATTTGACGATTCCGCCGGTTCCGAGCACCAGCGCGTAGGAGTCGAAGGTGATCTCGCTGCCGAACCACTGGAGCGGTACGACCGTGGTCTCGGCCTCCGGCTTGAGCGAGGTGGCCACGGCCCAGGCGATGGGGGCCAGCCAGATGACGGCCAGCACCAGCGCGGCCAGCAGCAGGACGATCTGGCTGAAACCGAATCGCTTGGTCATGAGACCTCCTCCTCGCGCTTGCGGAACAGCCGGAGCTGCGCCAGGGAGACGATGACGATCAGGACGAAGAGGATGTACGACACGGCCGAGGCGTAGCCGACGCGGTAACCGGTGAAGCCGACGTCGTAGGCGTACTCGATGATCGGCCTGGTGGCGTCCTCGGGGCCGCCGCCGGTCATGAGGTAGATCTGGTCGAAGACCTTCAGTGAGGCCACGAGCTGGAGCACGACGATGAGCGCGGTGGTCCGGCGGAGCATGGGCAGTGTGATGGAGCGCAGCCGGTCCCAGGCGGAGGCGCCGTCGATGGCGGCGGCCTCGTACAGGTGGTGCGGGATCGACTGCAGCGCGGCCAGGTAGAGCAGGAAGTTGAAGCCCACCGTCCACCAGACCGTGGTCAGCACCACCGACCACATGGCGACGGACGGGTCGCCGAGCCAGAGGGTCTTGGTGCCGAGCGTGCCGTTGAGCAGACCGTAGTCGGGCGGGTAGATCATCTGCAGCCAGAGGACCGACACGACGGCCGACGGCAGCAGGAACGGCCCGAAGAACGACAGCCGCCACAACCACTGAACGAAGCGCAGGTGGTGCACCAGCAGCGCGAAGAGGAGCCCGAGCAGCACCAGCGGGATCGTGCTCAGGACGGTGAAGACGAGCGTGTTCCACAGCGAGCGCCACATGCGCGGGTCGGCGAACGCCTCGGCGTAGTTGTCGAATCCGACGAAGTGGTCGTTGCCGCCGGCGATGTTGACGCTCGACAGGCTCATCCGCAGGCCGAGCAGCGTCGGCCAGACCAGGAAGATCACGTAGATCAGCAGGAACGGGGCCACGAACAGCAGCCCGTGCTGCGTCCAGCTCCGCCGGACCTTGGGCTCGGCGACGGGGGCGGCGGTCGTGGGCGCCGCGACGGTGGTAGCCATCAGCCCTCCTCTTCCGGGAAGGGGTTCGGGGCGGACAGCAGGCGGTTCAGCCCGCGTTTGGCGGCGGCCAGCCCCTCTTCGGGGGTCCGCTGGCCGGTCATGACCGGCGAGAACGCGTCGCCGATCTCGATCCACAACCGCGAGGCCGAGCCGGCGAACCACACCTGCGGATCGAGCGCGACGTCGGTGACGACCGAGCGGTATTCCGATTGGGGCTGCAGCGCGAGGTACTCGGGCTCTTGGAGGGTCGGCAGGTAGGCGGGCACGTGGCCGGCCACGGCCCAGTCGGCGCTGTGCCGCACGAGGGAGGCGATGAACCGGTAGGTGGCGCGTTCGACCTCGGGGTCGCGGGAGCGCTGGTGCGGCAGGACGAAGGCGTGGCAGTCGGCCTGGGCGGACCAGCCGCCGAAGACGCTGGGGAAGCGGGTGATGCTGAACGGCGTCCCCCGCTCCTTGAGGCCGGTGGTCTCCCAGTCGCCGTTCCACAGGAAGGCCGCCAGGCCGTTGGTGAAGCTGGCGACGGAGGCGCTGTAGTCGGTGCGCGTGTCGCTCAGCCCCTCCCGCGCGAGCCGGTGCATGAGCCGCAGCGCGTCGAGCGCCTTGGTGTCGTCGATCGTGATCTTCGTGCCGCCGTCGGACAGCAGCGTGCCGCCGGTCTGCGAGTAGAGCGTCCACCACACGCGCCACGGGCCGACCGTGCCCAGGCCGAGCGTGTCGCAGGCCAGCGGGGGTCTGCCGCCCATGACGGCTTTGGCCTTGTTCAGGGCGGCGAGCAGTTCGTCCACGCCCTTGGTGGGCCGCAGTTTGCCGTCCGGGCCGAGGAGTCCGGCTTTGCCGCAGATGTCGGTGTTGTAGTACTGCACCATCGGGTGGGCGTCGAGCGGGATGGCGTACAGCACGCCGTCGAGGTGCGCCCGTTCCCAGATCGGCGGGCTGAAGTCGGCGGCCCGCAGGCCCGTCTGTGCCAGCAGGTCGAGGTCGATGGGGTCGAGGATGTCTCCGGCGCCGATTCCGGCCAGCCGGGCCAGATGGAAGGTGGCCAGGTCGGGCGAGCGGCCTCCGGCGCCCGCCATGGCGATCTTCGTGTAGTACGGCTCGCCCCAGGCGAGCACGTTCTCCTCGACGAAGATGTCGGGGTTGTCCTTGGCGAACGCCTTGACCATCTGGTTCATGATGCTGCCGTCGCTGGCGGTGAGGAAGTGCCAGTATCGGACGCGCGTCTGGGAGGAGCCGAATCCCACGGGGATGGCGCAGCCTGTGGCGGTGGCGCCGACCAGGGCGAGGCCACCACCAAGAAGGTTCCGGCGGGAGATGTCGGGGGGAGCTTGCACGATGGCCTCTTCCTACCGCTGTTGCCTGGCCATGTTTCTCGCTGACATCGGAGGGCGGCCGGGCGCCGCGGCGAAGAAGCGGACCGCCCGGACCCGGCAGTTACCCGAGTGTTAGCGGTAACACCAGGGCTGTCAAGGGCCCGGCACGGGCGGTCCCGAACCGTCCGGCGCGACCCCGCACCCCTTGACCCCCTCCCTTGTTATCGCTAACAATCTGGATCACGTAACGCCCCCGAAATCAGGAGCCATCTCCGTGCATCAGGCAAAACTCACCCTCGATCCCGCGTTCAAGGTGGCCCCGGTCAGCCGTCGCACCTTCGGCACGTTCATCGAACACCTGGGGCGTTGCGTCTACACCGGCATCTACGAGCCGGACCACCCCACGGCGGACGACGACGGCTTCCGCCGCGACGTGCTCGACCTGACGCGCGAGCTGGGGATCTCCACCGTCCGCTACCCCGGCGGCAACTTCGTCTCCGGCTACCGCTGGGAGGACGGCGTCGGCCCGCTCGCCCGGCGCCCGCGCCGCCTCGACCTGGCCTGGCACAGCACGGAGACGAACGAGGTCGGCGTCGATGAGTTCGTCCGCTGGTGCCGCAAGGCAGGCGTGGAGCCGATGATGGCGATCAACCTCGGCACCCGCGGCATCGAGGAGGCGCTCGACCTGCTGGAGTACTGCAACCACCCGTCCGGCACGGCCCTGGCCGACCAGCGCGCGGCCAATGGCGCCAAGGAGCCGCACGGCATCAAGATGTGGTGCCTGGGCAACGAGATGGACGGCCCCTGGCAGATCGGCCACAAGACCGCGAGCGAGTACGGCCGCCTGGCCGCCGAGACCGCCCGCGCCATGCGCATGGTGGACCCCTCGCTCGAACTGGTCGCCTGCGGCAGTTCCGGCTCCGGCATCGCCACCTTCGGCGCCTGGGAGGCCACGGTGCTGGAGGAGACCTACGACGTGGTCGACTTCATCTCCTGCCACGCCTACTACGAGGAGAAGGACGGCGACCTGGGCAGCTTCCTGGCCAGCTCGACCAACATGGAGTACTTCATCTCCTCGGTCGTCGCCACCGCCGACCACGTCGGGGCCAAGCTGAAGTCCCGCAAGAAGATCGACATCTCCTTCGACGAGTGGAACATCTGGTACATCTCACGCGGCCAGGACAACGACCCGCGTACCGACTGGCCGGTCGCGCCGCGCCTGCTCGAAGACCACTACCACCTGGCGGACGCGGTGGCGTTCGGCGGCCTGCTGATCACCCTGCTGCGCAACAGCGACCGGGTGACGGCCGCGTCCCTGGCCCAGCTCGTCAACGTCATCGCGCCGATCATGACCGAGCCCGGCGGGCGGGCCTGGCGGCAGAGCACGTTCCACCCGTTCGCGCAGGCCTCCCGGCTCGCGGCGGGCGACGTGCTGCGGGTCGAACCGGTCTCGCCCGCGTACGAGACGGCACAGTACGGCGAGGTCGCGCTGGTGCACGCGGTGGCCACGCACTCGGAGGAGGGCGGCACGACGCTGTTCGCCGTGAACCGCTCGACCGACGAGCCGCTGTCGCTGGAGATCGACGCGCGGGCGCTCGGCGGCGCGCGCATCGTCGAGGCGACCACGCTGAGCGACACCGACGTGTACGCGCGCAACACGGCCGACGACCCGGACCGCATCGCGCCCCGCCCGAACGAGAACGTCGAGCACGACCCGATGCGCGTGCTGCTGCCGCCGGTCTCGTGGAACGTGATCAGGCTGGCCTAGCGCCCTTCCGAGACTGCCGCCCCCGGGTTCCTCCTGGCCTGGGGGCGGCACCCGTGCTCTCCCTGACGACCAGTTCGGGCTCCACCAGCCGCCGCGCGTCGGGCCCGGCCCCCTCCATCCGGTCCAGCAGCAGCCGGAAGGCCAGTCTGCCGACCTCGCCGAAATCCTGGCGCACGGTCGTCAGCGGCGGCCAGAAGTAGGCCGACTCGGGGATGTCGTCGAACCCCACCACGCTCACGTCCTCGGGCACCCGCCGACCGGCCTCGCGCAGCGCCCGCAGCACGCCGAGCGCCATCTGGTCGTTGGCCACGAACACCGCGCCGACCTCGGGCTCGGCGGCCAGCCTGCGGCCGAGCTCGTAGCCGGAGCGCGAGCTCCAGTCGCCGCGCAGGATCTCGGGCACCGGCCGGCCCGCCTCCTCCAGCACGCCGCGCCAGCCCTCGATGCGGCCGTTGGCGTCGAGCCAGTCGGCGGGCCCCGCCACGTGCCAGACCGTCTCGTGGCCGAGGCTGAGCAGGTGTTTGGTCGCCCGTATCGCACCCGCCCGCTGGTCGACCTTGGCCACGGGCACGGGGATGTCGTCGCCGGCGTCGACCGCGACGACGGGCATCTCGGGCGACAGGTTGCGCAGCCCGTCGGCGGCCGACTCGTGCGGCGCCACGATGATCACGCCGGCCACGGCCTGGGCGCGCAGCCGCTCCACGCCCTCCTCCATCGACCCCCGGTTGAGGGAGCTGAGGCTGGCGATGCTGACGTTGTAGCCGGCGTGCCTGGCGGCCTGCTCGATCCAGTAGAGCGTGGTGGCGGGGCCGTAGAGCGTGGTGTCGATGCTGACTACGCCGAGCACGCCGGAGCGGCCGGTGACGAGCTGGCGCGCGGCCTGGTTGGGCCGGTAGTCGAGCTCGCGCACGGCGGCCAGCACCCGGGCCCTGGTCTCGGCGCGTACCATGTCGGGCGCGTTGAGCACACGGGAGACCGTCATGGCCGAGACGCCGGCGAGCATGGCGACATCCATGAGCACCGCAGGTCTGCCGGACTTGGATCTCACCCCGCCTCACCCCCTAAGCGATAACGCTAACAGGCTGAGGGGACGAGCGCGCCGGCGAACGTGGGGCCAGGGGAAACGCCGGGGGACGTCTTCCCGCTCAGCAGCCGCAGGCGATGGCGTGGACGGGAGCCGTCAGCGGGTCGGCGGGGCGTCTGTCCACACCGGAGACGGTCACGACGGCAAAGCCCTCGCGCGCCCAGTACTCGAAGCCGCCGATCATCTCCTTGACGCGATAGCCGAGCTTGGCGAACTCCAGCGCCGCCCGCGTCGCGCCATTGCACGCGGGCCCCCAGCAGTACGTCACCACGGTCACGTCGCGGGGGACGACCGATGGCGCCCTGGCGGCGATCTCCGCCGTGGGCAGGTGAAGCGCACCGTCGATGTGGCCCTGACGCCAGCTCTCCACGCTGCGCGAGTCGACCACCACGATGCGCGGGTCGCCCGCGGCGAGATCGGCGTGGACATCGGACACATCCGTCTCGAACACCAGACGGGCCGAGAAATGAGCGACGGCGGCGGCCGGGTCGGCGGCCGCGGTAGCGAGAACAGCGGACATGGTCGGGACTCCCTCCAACTCGTTTCCCCGATGGTGCCGCCCTCCCCCACGCCCTCACGAGTGGCCTGAATGCCCAATACCGCTAATATCCAGCCATGCTCCAGCGCTATGACGGCAACCGCACCGTCTCGGTCCTGGCCTTCGACGGCATGAGCCCCTTCGAGCTGGGGTGCGTCGTCGAGGTTTTCGGGCTGCCTCGGCCGGAGCTGGACGTCCCGTGGTACGACCTCGTGGTGTGCGCCGAGCACGGCGGTCCGTTGCGGGCGGTCGGCGGCTTCACCGTCCAGGCGACGCACGGGCTGGACACGTTCGCCGAGACGCGGACGGTGATCGTCCCTGGCGTGCCGGACGTCCGCGCCGAGGTCTCTCCCGCGCTCGTGGGCGCGTTGCGACGAGCACACGAGCGCGGCGCCCGCATCGTGTCGATCTGTTCGGGGGCCTTCGCCCTCGCGGCGGCCGGGCTCCTGGACGGCCGGCCGGCCACCACGCACTGGAGGTACGCCGAGCTGCTGCAGGAACGCTTTCCTCAGGTCAGGGTCGATCCCGGCGTGCTGTACGTGGACAACGGCGACGTTCTGACGAGCGCGGGCAGCGCGGCCGGCATCGACCTGCTGATCCACCTGGTCCGCCGGGACCATGGCCCGGGCGTGGCCAACACGGTGGCCAGGAGGCTGGTCGTGCCGCCGCACCGTGAGGGAGGCCAAGCGCAGTTCGTCGAGGCCGCGGTCGCCCCCGTCAAGGACGACGACGCCGTGGCGAGGGCGATGGCATGGGCGTTGGCCAATCTCTCCCAGCCGATCACGGTGGCCACGCTGGCCCGTGTCGCCGGGATGTCACAGCGCGGCTTCGTCCGGCATTTCAACCGCAGGACGGGAACAAGCCCGCTGCGCTGGGTGATCACGCAGCGGATCGCGGCCAGCCTGCCCCTGCTGGAGTCGTCCACGGTGCCGGTCGAGAAGGTCGGGGCCGCCGTCGGTTTCGAAAGCCCGGTGACCTTCCGTCACCACTTCAGCCGCTCCATGCGCACCTCTCCGTCCGCCTACCGCAAGGCGTTCGGCCGCTGACCTGACCACATCTCCCCCGGTCATTCACCGCCCTCGTCGTGCACGAGCAGGACGAACGTGCGCGCGTACGACATGCCGTCCTCGGGCCGTGGCCACTCCAGCTCGGCCAGCGCCCGCGAGCCCGCCTCGTGGCGGACGCCGTTGACCCTGATCTCGGCGATCTCGCGTCCGTCACCCCCGCCGAAGAACGCCTTGAGGCCCACCAGCTGATCGCGCTCGAACGTCTCCTTCAGCGCCGGAGCCAGGTGCGGCAGCAGCACGTGCCGCACGGCCCAGTCCTGCACCAGGTCGTGGTGGTCACCGGTCCCCCATCCGACGATGCCGCCGTGGATGGCGTGCCACCCGGGGAACCCGTCCGGATCCTGCGAGCCGAAATGGCCGGCGAAGCGCCCCTCCTGCGTCAGCAACTCCAGCACCGCGCTCCCGGTGGTGTCCAGCCATATCCCGACGGCCCGGTCCGCGACCTCCTCGGTGGTGCCGCCGTACCCCACGACGCAGTCGGCGATGGTGGTGTCCTCGGGCCGGTCCACGTTGAGCACGAAGTCGAGATCGACGTGGTCGGCGCTTGCGGTGTGATCGTCGCCCAGCGCCACCGCCACCGTCCCCGGCCCTGTGACCCTGTCGCCCTCGACCTGCCACGCCCAGCCCGTGGCCGTCGCCAGTCTGCCCGCGACCCTCCCCAGCAGAGCGTCGTCGCCCAGCCGTTCCTCGCCCATCCCCAGCCCCTCTCATCAACCCGACCGTGCGACTCTGCCCCAACCGGTCGAGACCACCCCAAGTCCCACCATCAGGCTAACGCTCTTGATCTTGTCTGCCCGCTTCTTCATCCCGAGGGCATGGGTGGCGAAAGAGGCATTGCCAGGCAACTGCCAGGAAGGGCCGGTAGTCTGCCTCGGCATGAACTGGCAGCGCAAGATGAACAAAGCGCTGGTCAGGTTCACCGGATTCCAGATCGAACGGGTAGGGAAAGCGGTGTCAGGGGCGGAGGCGCCGCCCGTCCCCGAGGTCAGACCGCCCGTGGATCCGCAAACCGACCGGCTGCTCCAATCCCCCGTGTTCCTCCTGTCTCCGGTACGGTCCGGCTCGACGTTGCTGCGCTCGATGCTGAACGCCCACCCGGCCCTGCACGCGCCGCACGAGCTGCATGTGCGGCGGCTGCGGGTGCAGTTCGACACGGCTCTGGCCGGCAGGGCGATGGCGGCGCTCGGGCACAACCAGGCCGACCTGGAGCACCTGCTGTGGGACCGGGTCCTGCACAGGGAGCTGGTCCGCAGCGGCAAACAGTTCATCGTGGACAAGACGCCCGCCAACGCCTTCGCCTTCCAGCGCATCGCCACCTGCTGGCCCGACGCGCGGTTCGTCTTCCTGCTGCGCCATCCCGCCTCGATCGCCACGTCCTGGCACGAGGCGAGCCCCGGCAGGCGCACCCCCGAGGAGGCGGCCCTGGACGCGCTGCGCTACATGAAGGCGGTGCAGCGGGCCAGGTCGGCGCTGCCCGGACTGACCGTCAGGTACGAGGAGCTCAGCGCGGAGCCCGAGCGGGTGACCCGCGAGATCTGCGCGTTCCTGGATCTGGCGTGGGAGCCGAGGATGCTGACGTACGGCGAGCAGCGGGTGCTGGAGAAGGGCCTCGGCGACTGGCGCGACAAGATCCGGTCCGGCACCGTCCAGCCGGCGCGCGCGCTGCCGCCGGAGGAGGAGATCCCGGACGTGCTGAAACCCATCTGCCGGACCTGGGGGTACCTCACGTGAAGATCCGCTACCTCATGCTGCACGCCTTCGGCATGGGCGGCACGATCCGCACGGTCGTCAACCAGGCCAACGCCATGGCCGCCGCGGGACACGACGTCACGCTGGTCAGCCTGGTACGGCGGCGCGAGACCCCCCAGTTCCGGCTGGACCCGCGCATCTCGCTCACCACGCTGGTGGACCAGCGCGGCGGCCGGCAGCCGGACTCGATCGGCCGCAGGGCCTGGCGCCGGGTACGCGGCAAGATCGTCCCGCGCGGGGAGTTCGCGGCCGACTACTTCACCGAGCGGGTGGAGTGGGCCGCCATGGAGTACGTCTCCCGGCTGCGCGAGGGCGTCCTGGTCACCACCCGGCCCGCGCTGAGCCTGATCTCCGCCCGCCGTACGCCCAAGGGCGTCATCAGGGTCGCCCAGGAGCACATGAACCTGTCGGCCTATCCCGACACCATCCGCAGGGAGATCGCCCGCCACTACGGCCGCCTCGACGCGGTCACCGTGCTGACGCGCACGAACCGGCTGGAGTACCAGCGGCTGCTGCCCGGCACGCCGATCGTGCAGATCCCGAACGCGGTGGACCAGGTCGAGCAGGAGCGTTCTCAGCAGGTCAATCCCGTCGTGGTCGCGGCGGGGCGGCTGGTGCCCCAGAAGGGGTTCGATCTGCTGATCCAGGCGTTCGCGCAGGTGGTGGCGGAGCATCCGGAGTGGCGGCTGCGCATCTTCGGCACGGGGCCGCGCGGGACCCAGTTGAGCGGGCTCGTCGATCGGTACGGGCTGGGCGGGCAGGTGTCGCTGGCGGGGCGCACCGACCGGCTGGACAAGGAGCTCACCGACGCCTCCGTGTACGCGCTGAGCTCGCGTTTCGAGGGCCTGCCCATGGTGATGATCGAGGCCATGACGCACGCGCTGCCGGTGGTGGCCTTCGACTGCCCGACCGGCCCCAGTGACGTGCTGAGCGACGGGGTGGACGGGGTGCTGGTGCCGCCGAGGGACGTGGACGCGCTGGCGCTCGCGTTGAAGCGGGTCATGGCCGATCGGGAGGCGCGGCTGCGCATGGGGAGGGCGGCGTGGAAGACGTCGCGGGCGTACGCGCCTGAGCTGATCATGCCGCTTTGGGAGGATCTGTTCTCGGAGCTCATGCAGGGCGAGCGGGTGGTGGACAACTTCTGGAGCAGCCGCTGACGGGGCTTTCTTGACTTTCCGCGAAAAAATCTACCTTTTCGTTTCTTCCGGCTACATCTAGGTTTTTGAGGCGCTTTTCACGAAATAGTGGTCATTTCGTCAAAGGCATCCCAAAGTGGGCGGCAGCCTGTCCCTATGCGTAACCGGAAAGCTCGTCTGGCCGGCGTGGCAGGCGCCCTCGCCGTGGTCGCGGGGCTCGCCGTACCCGCCTACGCGCAGGCGCCCGCCCCGGCCACCGTGGCCGCCACCGTCCAGAGGGACGCGCCCACGGTGTACGGCCGCGCCGCCGTCCTCATGGACGCCTCGTCCGGCGAAGTGCTCTTCAGCAAGCACGCCGGCGAACGGATGCCGATCGCCAGCCTCACCAAGACGATGACGGCATATCTCGTACTGAAGACCGCCAAGCCCTCGGACATGGTGCAGATCAAGTCCGCGGACGTCGCGTACGCCGAGGACGGGGGCGGCACCACCGCGGACCTGCGCCCCGGCGACCGCCTGCCGGTCGGCGAGCTGCTGTACGGCCTGATGCTGCCCTCCGGCGCGGACGCGGCCCACGCCCTGGCCCGCACGTACGGGCCCGGCGTCGACGGCTTCGTCGCCAAGATGAACACCACCGCCCGCGAGCTCGGCATGAACGACACCCACTACGTCAACGCCGACGGCCTGCCCACCCCGAAGGGCGACGGCTACTCCACCGCCCGGGACCAGGCCAAGCTGTCCGCCGAGGCGCTCCGCAACCCGCTGATCAAGAAGGTGGCCGGAACCGCCCGCCACAGCGTGGACGCCGACGGCGAGCACCGCTCCTACAGCTGGCGCAACACCAACCGGCTCCTGGGCACGCCGGGGGCGATCGGGCTCAAGACCGGGTTCACGCGGGCGGCGGGGTTCTGCCTGGCGTTCGCGGGCGAGCACGACGGGCGGCGGCTGGTCGGGGTGCTGCTCGACGAGTCGGTCTCCAGCCGGCGCTTCACCACGGCCGAGGAGCTGCTGTCCTGGGGAGCGACCCGGCAGGCCGCCTGACGGCCGATGACGGTATCGTCCGGAAACGTGACTTCCCCCACACGCCCCGCACTCTCCGACGCCGGCGCGGAGGCCGGGGCCGGGAGGGGTGAGGGATGACCCAGCCGCCCGACGACCTGCGCAGCACGTTCCTGCCCTGCCCAGAAGGCAGGCTGCACGTCTACAGCGCCGGCGACCACGGCTCCCCCGTGCTGCTCCTCAGCGGCGCCGGCGTGGACAACGCGCTGCTGAGCTGGCGCCACCTCATCCCCGTCCTCGCGCAACGGCACCAGGTGCTCGCCCTCGACTGGCCCAAGCAGGGCAGAAGCCACCCCTGGAGCGGCAGGGCCACGCACGAGCGCATGCTGGGCTGCGTCACCGAGGTCCTCGACCGTTTCGGCCTCGATTCGGCCACCCTGGTGGGGCTCTCCCAGGGTGGCGCGCTCGCCCTCGCCTACGCCATCGACCATCCGGAACGCGTGGAGCGGCTGGTGGCGCTCGCCCCGGCCGGAATCCTGTCCTTCCCGCCCGGCGTGCACCAACTGCTCTGGCTCACCGCCAAGCTGCCCCTGCTGAACAGGACGCTGCCCACGGCGGCGTTCAGGAGCAGGGCGCGGATCGCCGAGTTCGCCCGCCGCGCGCTGTTCGCCGGGCCCGTGTGGGACTTCGACGACGTCGTGGACGAGATCGCCGAGGAGGTCGGCGAGGCGGGCGGAGGCTCCTCCGACTGGCAGAACGCCTCCATCGGGCCCCTCCGGATGCGCGTCGACCTCCGCCCGCGCCTGCCCGAGATCACCACCCCCACGCTGCTCATCCAGGGTGACAAGGACATCGGCGTGCACCCGGAACGCACCAGGGCCGCCGCCGCGCTGATCCCCGGCTGCCGGCTGGAAGTGCTCGCGGGCGTCGGCCACTGGTCCAGCCGTCAGACGCCGGACCGCGTGAACCGGCTCATCACCGACTTCCTGGCCATGGACGGTGTCGATCCTTTGGGGTAGTCGAACGGCCGGTCAGCGGACGCCGCGGGGGCGGAACTGGATGCTGATGCGCGGCCCCGCGGGACGGGCGGTCTTGGGGATGGCGTGCTCCCACGTCCGCTGGCAGCTACCGCCCATCACGATCAGATCGCCATGCCCCAGATCGCGCCGGATCGACGGGCCGCCGCCGCGCGGGCGCAGCAGGAGGGGCCGGGGGCTGCCGACCGAGACGATGGCGACCATGGTGTCCTCGGTGCCGCCCCGTCCGATCGTGTCGCCGTGCCAGGCCACGCTGTCGCGCCCATCACGGTAGAAGCAGAGCCCGGCCGTACGGAACGGCTCCCCCAGCTCCTGTTCGTAGTACGCGTTGAGCATGCCTCTGACGTCGTCGAGCACCGGGTCGGGCAGCGGCTCGCCCTCGTCGTAGAACTTCAGCAGCCGGGGCACGTCCACGACCTGGTCGTACATGCGCCGCCGCTCCGCCCGCCACGGCACGCCCTCCGCCAGCCGTTCGAACAGCGTGTCGGCCCCCGACAACCAGCCGGGGCAGAGGTCGATCCACGCGCCCCGGCCGAGGTGGGTCCTGCGGACCGCGCCGCCGAGCGGCTCGACCCCGAGCTCCGCGTCGAGGTCGAGCAGAGATGCTTGGAACGCGGCTTTCATAGGGCCGAGTGTATGCCACACTTCAAACACTCATTCGAGTGGGTGGCCGACGACCGTCGGGGAGTGCGAGCCCGGCCTGCGCGGTACGCAGTCCGTACGGGCCGGGCTCGTCTGAGCGGGCGAAATGCCGACTCAGCGTAATCGTCGAAATTCTTCCCGCAGGGGGAGCCGTCCTAACGTCCCGACACGGGCGGCGGCGGGTTCAGCCGCCGCAGGCCGCGAAGACGAACGAGTCCTTGAGGGGCGTGTACCGGTCGCGGACCTTGACGGCGCCCGTCTCCGTGTCGATCTGGACGATCGTCATCCGGGTCGAGCCGGACACCTCGCGGGTCAGGTGGAGGGTCACCTGGGTGTCGCCGGTCCAGTCGATCATGTTGACGGCGCCCTCGGGCAGCTTGATCTTCTTGCGGTCGATGATCCGGTCGTCCTCCACGTCGTACGTCACCAGTTCCGGCTTGCTCCCGGTGACCACGCCGGCGACGGTCCGGCCGTCGGCTGCCAGGGCTTGGGGGCCGTTGACCCCGATGACCTGCGGTGGCGTCGCCCGCGCCAGTCGCCGGCCGCGGTCGCTGTAGACGACCAGGTCGGTGACCGATTCGTCGGCTTCGATGGAGGTGAGCAGTTCGTCCCCGTCGCCGCTGAAGCCCATCAGGGTCGCCCGGGACGGGACGGTGCCGAGCCGTTCGCCGGTGGCCGTGTCGAAGATCCGCGTGGGGGCGTTCTCGATGACGGCGGCCAGCTTGGCGCCGTCGTCGGACAGGTCGAAGGACACCTTCCACTGGTCCACCCGGGGCAGGGCGTCCTTGGCGAACACCTTCACCCCTCCGCCGACGGTCCGCACGGCCGGCCGTCCCGACTTGGTGAAGTACGCGATGCTCCGGCCGTTCCCGCTGACCGCGATCGGCGCCTGGTAGTAGCGGCCCGATTCGCCGTTCTTCTTGCGGGCGACGCCCTGGGCGTCGTCCAGGATGGTCTGCTTGCCGCTGTGCATGACGAGCCGCCACGGGCCGCAGGGAAACTCGGCGCCGTTCTTGTCCGCGCAGCCCTTGATTGAGGCGTAGCGGATGCTGTCGGAGTGGTGCGGGTTCGCCTGCGCGGCCGACGGGGTCAGGGCCAGCAGCAGGCCGGCCGCCAGCGTCGTCGTGAGGATCGTGGTTCTCATGTGCGTCACTCCCCAGCCATGACTGCCCCGTAGCGGGACTTGGTGAGCCGATATCTGTCGCTCTGCGTGGCGGCGCCGGAGGCGGGGTCGACGGTGAGCACCCGTACCACCGTCGGTTCGCCGTCCTCGCCGACGCGCTCTGTCACGGTGAGCCGCCCGTCGGCGTCCCACACGGCGACGTCCGGCGGCGCCTCGGTCTTGAAGGGCAGGTCCGCGGCCTCCGACAGCGCCCCGGTCTCCAGGTCGTAGGTCCGCACCCGGGGCGGCCGCCTGGTCTCGGCGTCGCCCGAGGTGAACACGGCCACCGTCTTGCCGTCGGCGGCCAGCGCGAAGGTGAGGGCGCCCGCGACCACCTGGGGCGGCGTCTGACGAAGCGTGCCGCCTTCGAGGCCGCGGGCGTACATGGCCGTGGTGTTGTCGGCCTGCCGGCGCGTGGTCAGCACCTCGTCGCCGTCGGCGCTGAACCCGTACGGCGTCTCCGCGGCCGGCAGCGTCGTCGTCCTGCCGGTCGCCACGGTGATCACCTTGGACGGGCGGCGTTCGGGTTCGTCGAAGTAGTCGATCAGGAGTTTGCCGCCCTCGGGCGACAGGGTCAGGCCGTAGTCGCCGGAGATCTTGGGGAGCTCTCTGAGCCGGCCGCCGCCGACGCGCTGAACGACCACGCGGTGGTCGCCGGTCCGCTCGTAGGCGAGCACGCGGCCGTTCGCGCTGATCGCGAACGCGCCCGGCTCCTCGCTGCGGGGCTTGGTGGCGGCGGCGTCGCGCACGGGGACGGTCCTGCCGTCCCGCAGGACGAGCTGCCAGCGCCCGCACGGGGTCTCCTTGCAGCTCTTGATCCAGGCCGCGCGGGCCACCGGTGGTGCGCTCTGGGCGTGGGCGGCGACGGGTGTGAGCCCCAGCCCGCCGATGACCGCCGACGCCAGGAGCGCCACGGTCGCTGAGGAGTGCCTCATGGGTGAGATCCTTTCGCTCACCCCGTTAGACACCGACGCGATGTGTTGGGTTGGTCACAGGTCGGCCACACCCGCGAGGCGGGCCGCGTCAGCGGTTCGGCTCATAGGCGTGGACGAGCAGCCGTTCCGCGTGGTCGAGGTAGTCGTCCAGGTAGGCGGCGGCCTTGTCGGGGCTGCCCGACTCGATGAGCCCGAGCAGCGTGCGGTTGCGGTCGACGAACGGCTCGTGGAAGGCGCGCGGGTTCTCCATGACGTGGAAGACGAGCCGCAGCTCCGCCAGGAGCTGGCGCATGGCCTCGTCGATCCTCGGGCTCTCGTTCAGCGAGACGAGCGCCTGGTGGAAGCGGATGTTGGCGGTGCCGACGCCCTGCCAGTCGTCCTGGTCGGCGGCCCGTTCCGCGTCGCGCACGGCCTCTGTGATCACGGCCAGCGCCCGCTCGGAGGGGCCGCGGCGCACCGCCGCGCCCTCCAGCACGCGGCGCACCCGGTAGAGGTCGGCGACGTCCTCGACGGAGGGCAGGCGGACGAAGACGCCCCTGTTGAGCTTGTGGTCGAGCAACCTCTCGTGGCCGAGCAGCCGGAACGACTCGCGCAGGGTGTTGCGTGAGACGCCGAGCGCCTCGGAGATGGCCTCCTCCGACAACCGCTGGCCTGGGCGGAAGAAGCCCTCGCTGATGCGGTCGCGCAGGATGTCGGCCACCCGCTCTGCCGTGCTGCTGCGCCCCAGCCGGGGCCGATCCTGGGAAAGATCAGCGACCTCGTTATCCACATTTAACAGGGAATCATGGAGCAAACCTCTTGTCGAATTGTTCAACGATTCTTATGTTGAGAGCTATCCCTCTTCAACTCAAGGAGCGATCGGATGTCAGGCTCCACGCAACAAACCCGGCGGGTGATCCTCGCCAGCCTGATCGGCACGTCGCTGGAGTGGTACGACTTCTTCCTCTACACCACCGCGGCGACCCTGGTCTTCCCCAAGTTGTTCTTCCCGTCTCTCGATCCGTTCAACGCGACACTGGCGTCGCTGACCACCAACGCCGTGGCGTTCATCGCCCGGCCGCTCGGCGGCGTCGTGTTCGGCCATTTCGGCGATCGGGCCGGCCGCAAGACCGTGCTGGTGGTGACGCTCCTGCTGATGGGCGTCTCGACGTTCCTCATCGGCGTGCTGCCCGGCTACGCGAGCGTCGGCGTGGCCGCGCCGATCCTGCTGGCGCTGCTCAGGTTCGTGCAGGGCATGGGGCTCGGCGGCGAGTGGGGCGGCGCCGTGATCATGTCGCTCGAACACGGCGACGGCCGGCGGCGCGGCTTCAACGCGAGCTGGCCGCAGGTCGGCGTGCCCGCCGGGTACGTGCTGGCCACCGGCCTGCTGACGCTGCTGTCCTTCTTCCAGTCCGACGCGGCGTTCCTGTCGTGGGGCTGGCGGGTGCCGTTCCTGCTGTCGGGCGTGCTGGTGTTCGTGGGCCTGTGGGTGCGGCTCAAGGTCACCGAGTCGCCGCTGTTCTCCGAGGTCGAGCAGCAGGGTGCCAAGGCGAGGATGCCGCTGGTGGAGGTCCTGCGCACGCACCCGCGCGCGCTGCTGTCTGCGTTCACCGCCCGAATCGGGGTGGACGTGGCCTTCTACATCTTCACCGCCTACATCATCGTCTACATCACCGGCACGCTCGGGCTCGACCGCTCGGTCGCACTGAACGCGGTGCTGATCGGCTCGGCGCTGCAACTCGCGCTGATCCCGCTGTTCGGCGCGCTGTCGGACCGGCTGGGCAGGCGCCCGGTCTACCTCGCGGGCGTGGTGGGCGCGGCGGTGTGGGCGTTCGCGTTCTTCCCGCTGCTCGACAGCAGATCCTTCCCGCTGATCACGCTGGCGGCCGTGGTCGCGCTGATCACCCACGCGGCGATGTACGGCCCGCAGGCCGCGTTCATCGCCGAACTGTTCAGCACGCGCCTGCGCTACAGCGGCGCCTCGATGGGCTACCAGGTGGCCGGCATCGTCGGCGGCGCGCTGGCGCCGATCATCGCGCTGCAGCTCTTCAAGAGCTTCCAGAGCACGATCGCGGTGTCGGTCTACGTGGTCATCGCCCTGGCGATCACCGCCCTGGGCCTGGCCATCGCCCCGGAGACCCGCGACGTCGACCTCTCCGCCGAGCCGGCGGAGACCACGGTTCCCCGCCACGTGGGGCCGTTCGCCTGAATCGCCGCGAAAGTCGCGGGCGGCGGCTGCCAACGCCGCCCGCGCGGAAGGGTATCGGATGAGAATCGCCCTTGCCGTCATCGCCGCGCTGCTCGCCGTCCCCCTGCTCATCGGGGGCATCGGGGGGCTGAAGAGCACGAGCGGCGGTGAGGCGGCCGTCGTCCGCGACGGCGGCCTGTTCGACGACAACAAAGTACGCCAGGTGATCGACCCGGGCTCCGGCCTGACCTGGACCGGCATGTGGTCGTCGCTCCACCTCTATCCGGCGCAGCAGCGCTTCTACACCATCACCGCCGACGCCAAGCGGGCGACCACGCTCGGCGTGGACGTGGTGACCGTGCCGAGCAGCGACGGCGTCAACCTCGGCATCGAAGGCACCCTGTACTTCCAGCTCAACACCGACCACGAGACGCTGAAGACGTTCGACGACAAGTACGGCACCCGCACCTACCGCGCCCAGGACGACCGCGCGCTCTACGCGTGGGACGGAGACGACGGCTGGTCCGCCTTCTTCGGCCAGGCCGTCCGTCCCGTGGTCGACAACGCGCTGCGCGGGCAGATCGGCGCCATGCGCTGCGCCGAACTGGTGCCGTCCTGTTCGCTGCTGAAGGAAACGGACCTCAAGGCGAGCGACAGCAACGCCAGCATCATCAGGGTCCAGAACGCGGTCAACGCCTCGCTGGCGCGCGACCTGCCCACGACGCTGGGCGGGCCGTTCCTGACCGGGCTGCGCTTCACGCTGGCCAAGGTGACGCTGCCGCAGGAGGTGCAGCAGGCGGTCAACGATTCGCTGGCCGCCACGGCGGCCGTCTCGGAGGCCCAGGCCAAGGTCGAGCAGGCCGAGGCCGAGGCGGACGCCAACCGGGCCAGGCAGGACGGCTACGACAAGTGCCCGGCCTGCGCCGAGATCGACAAGCTCAAGTCGTTGCCGCAGGGCATCACCGTGTACGCCCCAGGCAACCCGCAGGCGGTGGTCGTGCCCTCGCGTTAGGCCGCGCGTCAGGCCGCGCGTCAGGCCGTCGTCTCGGCGACCTTCAGGTGGTCCGATTTATGCCGATAAGTCACGTTATTTGGTGATCACGAAGTGGTCTCGAGCATAGGTACTGGGTTGTGACGTAATCGCCATCGATTCCCAGAACAACCGCCACCGAATGCGCATAAAATGCCCGCCTGTGAGCCTGCCTGTACGTGAACGTTCCCCCCGGCCGGGCGGCGGTCGTCACCGCCGTCCCGTGCCCACCTCCCTGCCGCCTGACGCCCCCGTGCTCGTGCTCGCCACCCCAGGCGACGCCTCGGGCGTGGCCGAAGAGATCGCGGCAGTGGTACGCGTCGACAACCCCCAGATCGAGGTACGCCTGACCAGCGTCACCGACCTGGCAGACTCCCTGCCCTCCGGTCGCGACGCCGTCGTCGTGCCGCTGCTCACCTGGGACGACCCGATCGTCCTGGCCGAGATCGGCAAGGCCGTGGCGGCCTCCGGTTCCGGCGCCGTGGTGACCGAGGCGCTCGGGCCGCACCCGCTGCTGGCCGAGGCGCTGCACATCAAGCTGGCCGAGCGCGGCCTGGCCAGGGCCGACCGCGTCCGCCTGCTGAACGTCTCCAGCCCGGTGGACGCCGTCATCCTCGCCACCGTGGGCGGCGAGCGGGCGGTGCACGCCGTGCAGGCCACCGCGGTGCTGCTGGCCTCCAGACTCACGCTGCCTGTCGTCTCCGCCTCGCTGGACAGCGAGCCGGGCATCGCGGTCGCGGCGCAGCGCCTGCGCGCGGCGGGCGCCGAGCGTCTGGCCATCGCCCCCTGCATGATCGGCCACGAGGCCCCGCGCGACCTCGTCGTCCAGGCCGCCGCCGCGGTCAACGCCGGGCACGGTGAGCCGCTCGGCGCGCACAGCTCGATCGCGGAGCTCGTCGCGCGAGCCTACGGGAGTCAGCTCGCGACGTGACAAGGCTGGTCGAGATCACCTGACTCGCGTCGCCGTCCGCGCACACCTCGGCCTCCGTGACCTCATGGAGGCCGACATGCGCCGACGTCGCGGTGGTCAGCCCACCGGGGTGGTGACGGCGCGCTTCTTGAACGGGGCCTGGTAGGCCCACTGCCAGGCCAGTTCGAGCGGCCCCCGGCTGAAGCGGCGCAGCCACAGCGACGACAACGCCACGAACAGCAGGCAGATCGCCGCCCACACCACCGGCACCCACCAGGGCCGCAGCGCGTCGAACCGGCTCGCCAGGCCCAGGCCCCAGCCATAGCAGACCACGCTGGCCGCCAGGTTCTGGAAGACGTAGCAGGACAGCGCGGTACGCCCGACGTTCGTGATCGCGTTCCTGACCACCCCCGGCTCGCCCCGCAGTCCGAGCACGATCGAGGTGACCAGCCCGAGCATGCCCAGGGCGACCAGCGGCGCGAGGAGGTAGCGGTCGACGGCGAACCAGCCGGACCCCGCGAAGGAGGTGGCCAGGTTCGCAGGCACGCCGAAGCCGAGGCCGACGACGATCAGCTTCCTGCGCAGGCCCGCGCCATGCTCCTCGAAGACGCCGGCGCGCATGAGACGGACGCCGAGCAGGAACAGCACGATGCCCATCGGCACGATGAAGACCAGTTCCGAACGGAAGAGCAGCACGTTCTGCAGACGGCCGTGAACCTGGTCGAGCCAGCTGCCCTGGGGATAGGTCCCCGGCATGCTCCCGCCGTTCGGAGTCGTCAGCAGCGCCAGCGTGAGCACGGAGACCATCGCGACGTGCAACGATCCCGCGACGACCATCCAGGCCGTGACGACGCGGGAGCTGCGGCCCACGAGGTACGCGACGATCATCGAGGTGATCGCGTAGCCCATCAGCACGTCGAACTCGAAGATCAGGACGTAGTGCAGGGCGCCCTCGACGAACAGCAGCGTCGCCCGCCAGAGGTACCTGCCGGGCCAGGTCATGCCTTTGCGCACCGCGCTGCGGTACTGCAGTTCGAGACCGACGCCGAAGAGCAGGGTCAGCAGGCCGAGGAACTTGCCGTTGGACAGGAACCGCAGGAACGTCTCCGCCGCTCCGGCCCCGCCCCCGAACTGGAGAAACTCCGTGGGGCCGCCCGGCGCGGTGAAGATCCAGATGTTGGTGCCGAGCGTGCCCATGATGGCCACGCCGCGTAGGACGTCGAGTGCGTCAATCCGTCTGCTCACCCTGTCAAGGCTGCCGCCTGGAAGGGCCGCCTCGATCGTCCCGGCGATCGAATTAGGGGGTACATCCATCGATGTACGGCCTTACATCTTTGGTCAACCCGCACGCCCCTCCCCTGGTCACGGGATTGGCGAGAAGTCGACGCGCAGCGGCAGGTGGTCCGAGGGCTCGGTCAGGGACGGCAGTGCGGTATCGCGGAAGAGCTGGGGCAGAACACCGGGGCGCGGCTCAAGTCGTCCCGTGGAGAACAGCAGGTAGTCGAGCTTGCGCCGTCGGCCGTTGATGGCGCAGGTGTCCCACGGTCGCTGGCTGCGGCAGCTCTCGTCCATCCCCAGCTCCAGCGCGGCCGCGATGACGATGCTCTGCGATATGGCGTTGAAGTCGCCGGCGAAGATCCAGGTGTCGTCCGGGGCCGTGGCGTCGCGGTGCGCGAGGAGTTCGAGCATCTGACAGTAGCCGACATGCTCGCCGCGCGGCGTCGACTCGGGTTGCCATGCCAGGTGGGTGCACGCGATGTGAAGCGGCAAGCCATCGAGGGTAAGCCGGACGATCAGCGCCAAGTCGTTGCCACGGCGACGCTGCGCCCCGAAGTGCAGCTCATGGTGTTCGAATCCCCCGAACAGGGAACGCCGGGCGAAGACGGCCAGGCCGTCGGGGCGGTGGCTGCGCTGCACGTACGCCGCGTCATGGGTGGTTTCCAGGCGAGCGCGCAGGCCCTCATAGATCGCGGGCTCAAGCTCTTGCAGGCACAGCAGGTCGGCGGCGAGTCCCTCAACGCGGGTGCGCAACAGGGGGTGGCGGTAGGCCGGGTCGAGGGCCTCGGGAGGGCAGAGGGGGTAGCGATCGGGGTGCGCGAAGGACTGGGCGAGAACGTTGTAGGTCACGGCGGTGAAGGTCGTCATGCGGCGTACGGTAGTGATCTGGCCCGGGAGCATGGTAGGACACGATTACGGACATGGCAGTGAGCGAAACCTCCCCGATGGGTTGCACCTGGCAGCGCTACCTCGAACACCTGACGGAGGAGCACGGCGGGTGGACCGCGCTGACCCACACGCTCATGCGGCGCGCCGGGCCATGGGCGGGGCTGCCGATTGATCCGGGAACGATCGAACGCGGGCTGCGCCGTCTCAGGAGCCGGGGCAACGCATCCGGCGGGCAGTACGGGCGCTGGCTGCTGCACTACTTCGGCGTGCCGCAACCGCTCGACGACACCGCGCGCTGGATGGGGCGGTACCACGGCCGCTTCGCGGACCTGCCGCTGTCGCTGCGCGAGGCACAGCTGCGGCTGTGGGATCGGCCGCCAATCGCCGAGTCGCCCGCCGCCTGCTGGGGCCACCTCGGCCTGGCCTCGGTCGCTCTGCGCCGACGCAACCCCCAAGACGCCCGGCTGCGGTTGGCGCATGCCGCCGAAACGGCGTACGTGGTCGATACCGCGCACATGGCCGATACGGGGCACGGGTTCAAGACGGCGCACATGGCCGTGGCCGCGCAGGTCGAGTCCGCACTGCTTGAGGCCCGGCTGGAGATGGACGCCGGTCAGGCGGCCCACGCCGACGAAGCCCTCGCGCGGGCGCGGGCGCAGGTCGCGCGGCTGCCACCCGGCGGCGAACGGGACTGCTATCACGCGCGCTGGGCCGACCAGCGCGCGTATCGCCTGATCCACGCCGGGCCGCAACCGCGTCTGCTGGCCGCGGCACGGCTGTATCGATCCATCAACGTCCACAGCCCCGCTGCCTTTGCGCTGTTCCGGCGCGATCACGGGCTGGCGTACTGCCACTGGAAGCTCGGCGACCGCGACCGCGCGATCCACCACGCCCGCGCCGCCGCCGAGCAGGCCGGCGACGCAGGCCTGCTTCGCTTCCGCGTGATGGCGCTCCAACTCCTGGCCCATATCGAGCCGTCCGAGGCCCACCAGCTGCACAGTCGCGCCAACCGCATCATCACCGAGCTGAAACACGCGGATCTCAAGCCGCGTAGCACCTAACGGCTGACGGACCGAGGGCTGCCCCGTCATGCCCCGGCGTCCAAGATCGTGACCTGCAAACGATGTCGCCATCCGCGTCCAGGGTCATGCACCGTTGGCTGATAAGTCACGCGTACTCCCCGGTCCTGGAGCTGAACTGCTCAAGGAGCTGGAGGAGCGGATTGACGGCGGAAACATCTCGCGGGCCTTCTACTTGACGAAGTTCGGCGACTCATCCGGGCTCGACACGAACCAGCCTCATCTGAGGTGGCCCATCAGCAAGGCGCTCCACAGCGCCGCCGCCACTCCGGCGTGCCATCGCTCGGTCTCCGCGATCACGTTGCCGCCCTTTTCACGGCAAGTCCGGCGTATGACCACCCAGTCGCCCACCAGTCGCAGTTCGAAGAAGATCCCTTTGCAGTCGCATGTCCGCCGCAGGACACGCCCGTCGGGCTCCGACTGTTCCGGAACGGTCCATTCCAACAGCTCGCAATGCGACGCGGGCGGCATGACATGAGTGCCAGAACACCCAGGCGGCATCCGACCAGGCCCGCCAGCCTGCCCATGCGAGGTCATCACGCCGCGACCACATCCACCGACACCATCAGCGCAGCAGCAGGCGGTGCGCCTTCCGTGGTGAGGATTTCAGCCCAGACCGTGTTGCCCGGAAAGCTGCGCTTCACGCCCCACCGCACGGACAGCGCCTCCACCAACTGCAGGCCACGCCCGTGATCTTCGCCGTCTCCCGTCTGACGGAGACGCGGAACGGTCTGCGCCCCATCGTCTGATACTTCGATCCGCGCCAGCCTGTCACTGATCTCCGAGACCTCCACCGTGACCAGGCCCCCGGGATCGCCGGAACGGGTATGCAGCACGGCGTTCGCCGACAACTCGGTGAGAACGAGGCGCACGGCCTCCAGGTCCTGGTGTCCCGCCGCTGTCAGTACCAGCGTGACGTATTGCCGAAGCAGCGGCACCGAAGAGTTCACCCCTGGCATCACCACCACAGCAAGAAACCGCCCACTCACCGTGTTGCCTCCCAGATCCGCCGGATTCCGGCATCCATTGCTGTTCGCGCAGTAACCCACGAGCGGGACCGCGCGGACGCAGATCGCGTTCCGCCACCATTTGCTCACACAGAGTGAAGCATTGAAAGACTTCAACATGCAAGACTTCATTTTTAAGCTGTCACCGTGAGGGCTGCACTTTGATGCATATGATTGCGAGACGCTTGCGAAGCTGATTTCATTTCGGGTATACGAAGCACCTCAAAGCGAGTGACTGAGAAGGGATGCGATGTCCACAGGGGCGCCAGGCTCGACCGTGCCGCGCCGACAGCTCGGGCGCTATCTACGCGAACTGCGCAATAAGTCACGGCTCACAGTTCGCGCAGCAGCAATGGCCCTGGAATGGTCCGAGGCCAAACTCTGGCGTATCGAGACCGGTCAGACCTCTCTTCGGAGTCTCGACGTAGCTGCCATGTGCAATGTCTACGGCGCACCCGCCGATCTCACTGAAGCACTCAAGGCGCTGGCCAAGGAGACCAAAGCGCGCGGTTGGTGGCACGCATACGGGGACGTGATCTCGGAGGGCTTCGATCTCTACATCGGGCTTGAGGAAGCTGCCTCACAGCTCAGCTGGTACGAATCAGAGCTAATTCCCGGTCTGCTCCAAACGCCCGACTATGCACGCACGCTGATCGAGGCCGACAACGCCGGCGTGGACGAGCAGGAGATTGAGCGCCGCGTCCGTTTGCGGATGGAACGTCAGCAGAGCTTGACCAGGAGGACGGCCCCTCCAACGCTCCACGTGGTCCTGAACGAGGGCTTGCTTCGTCGGCCCATCGGCGGACGCAAGATGATGGCCCATCAACTCGACCACCTCACGCAGGTTGGCCGTCTGCCGAATGTGACCATCAAAGTGATGTCCTTCAGCGCCGAACTGCACCCTGGCGTCATGTCTGGACCATTCGTGATCCTGCGGTTCCCGCTCAACGGAGACGGTACGCCCACGGAGCCTCCAACCATCTACGTGGACGGTTACACCGGCGCGCTTTACCTGGACAAACCAAACGAAGTCGAGCGCTACTCCACGGCATTCGATCATATGTGGGCATCGGCACTCAACAAACATGAATCACTGGATCTTATCTCCGAGGTGGCAAGAAGCTATGAGTAGAGTCGATCTGTCGGACGCAAGATGGATCAAGAGCAGCCTTAGCAACGGGCAAAACAACTGTGTCGAAGTCGCTGTCGTTCCCACTGGCGCAGGCCATGTCAATAACCACCGAATCTACGCAGTACGAGACTCCAAAGACCCCCACGGGCCCGCGCTCGTCTTCACTCCTGACGAGTGGAGGGCATTCGTGGGCGGTGCCAAGCTCGGCGAGTTCGACTTGGAATAACTACAGGTCAAGCCGGACGGCGACCGGCGTTCGCCGGGAATCCCCCAACACCCAAGAGTTCAAGCCTGCGACTGGAAGTCCCCCTCAACCTCATCCCGTGCGCCCGGTCGGCCCCCACGGCTGGCCGGGCATGCGTTTTGCCTCCGGCGAGGGCTCAAGCTTCGAAATGATCGCCCGCGCGAAGGAGAAGCGCCGTACGTGGCTGAAGGGGGTCTGATCAGCACCCTCCCCACGTCCACGACCCGGACGTCCGTGACGACCTTTCGCAACGGTTCGAGGTCGTCCAGCCGAGCGTCGACGTCGAGGCCGTTCAGGACGCAGGAGGTCCGTCGGCGGGGGTGTGCGGTGCGGCACGAATGCCTTTTCGGGGCGTAAGGAGACGGGCAGGAGCAGGACAGCACACACCCGATGTGGAATCCTCGGCAGCGATCAACGTGATCCACATTTGCTTGCCTGCATGGACATCGGAGAGTGACGTCGTGTTCGACTCGCTGATCGTGCCCCTGTTCGTCACCACGGACCTGCCGCCCGGGGCCGAGCTGGGCGAGTTCGGGCGGGTGCTCGCCGAGGCGGTGCGCGAACTCGGCCGGGAGGAGGCGCGCTACGAGGCGTTCCTCACGGGCAAGGTGTTCTGGCTTGACCGGCCCGTGCTGCCGGGGCAGCGTCCGGTGGCCGAGGCCGAGCTGCGCTTCGCCGGGATGCTGGGCCACCTCGTCGCCTCGGGTTCAGGCCACACGGCGCGGCAGGTGGTCGACGACGTGCGCGAGGCGGTCGGCCGGGCCCTGACCGGGCGGTTCGGGGACGTGGGGGTGCCTCCGGCGGTGTTCGCGATCCGTGACCAGGACGTACGCGAACGCACGCCCGACGCCGCCCTCGCCGTCGGCACCCGCGACGCCACGGCCGACCTGGTGACCGCCGCCCGTTCCTCCCTCTAAGGCGGGCGGCGGGATGCCTCTGGCCACGTCGTGCGGTGGCGTGCGATCGTGGGCTTCCGCTGTCCTGTGGCCGACGATCAGGGGGTAGTTAACTGCTGCCGATTGAGTGTCCACAAGTGTCTGCCAGTTGCCATGAGTGCTACAAGATCTCGCCTTGCGAACCTGAGGGAACACGTTGCCGACCCCTGCGGAACGGGGGGCCGCGCACGGTCCTGTTCACCATCGACGCGAACACCTCGCGGTCCGCAACTGGTGGCGCGGGGTCGGAAAGAGAGTGAACTGCCGCCAATCCAATGGCTAAGAGTAATCAGTTGGTCGCTAAAAGTGCTGTACGATTTTGCCTTGTGAACCTAACGGGATGGGCGCGCACGCGGGGAGCCGCCCCGCGCACCGCCGACCGCTGGTTCCGTGAGGGCACGTCGCGGGCCTCCGGCGGAACGGGTGGGGCCGCGCACGATCCCGGTCACCACCGACACGAACACCTCACCGTCCGCGGCCGGTGGTGCGGAGCGGACCAGCATGTCCGAACCTCATCTCACGATCGGGAATCCGACCTGAAGAGTCAGGTTGCCCGGGCGGCGGAGTGGGTGGCGGACGACGGTCACCGCTCCGCCAAGCACCGCGCCCGCAAGGTACTCGAAGTCACGGCGGCCGCCGGTGACTGAACCGGCCGGCAAGCAACTGGCCGGAAAGCAGCTGCGCGCGATCGAGGTGCCGTTCGTCGCGGCCGGGCCGTCCGGGGTGGCGATTCGCGACCGTCTCAAAGCCCTCACCCCCGACGATGAGCAGGTTCTGCGTGTCGTGGGCGGGCATCTGGGTTCGCTGGCCGCTCGCGATCTCAAGCGGCGTTGCGCGGACGGCCTGGCACATTCCTCGCAGACGTGGGCGGCCCGCAAACGGGACTTGACCGGGCAGTCGTCCTCCCGGTGGGCGGGGTCGATCACCAAGGCCAGCCATGATCAGTGGGCGCTGGCCCGGCGCTGCCAGTTCGCCCACATCCAGAGTCTTGAGGCCGGGGTACACACCCTGCAACACCGCCTGTCCCTCCCCCTCGGAGAAAAGGGCAGCAAACGGGCGCCGGGCGGCTACCGCAGCCGCCACGAGTGGTTCGCCAAGTCCCGCCGCCTGGCGGCGCTGACCAACCGGCTGGAGCGGGAACGCGCCGACTTCAAAGCCGGGGTCGTGCACGTGGTCCGAGGCAGCAAACGCCTGCTCGGCACCCGCCACCACCTCGATGAGGCGGAGCTCACCGAGCAGGAGTGGCGGGAACGGTGGGAGGCGGAGCGCTGGTTCCTGGCCGCTGACGGCGAGTCCGACAAGCGGCACGGCAACGAGACCATCCGCGTCAGCCCCGACGGCGAGGTCAGCATCAAACTCCCGGCCCCGTTAGCCCATCTGGCCAACGCCGGGCACGGCCGCTACGTCCTGACGGCGCGCGTCGCCTTCGCCCACCGGGGTGCGGAATGGCGCGACCGTGTCACCGCGAACCGGGCCGTGGCCTACCGCATCCACCACGACGTGCAACGTGGCCGCTGGTACCTGACCGCCTCCTGGCAACACCCCGCCGTCCAGGCGATCCCGCTGGAGACAGCGCCGCAGCCCGTGCTGGAGACCCTGCGGGCGAATGGCATGATCGGCGTCGACACCAACGCCGGCCACTTCGCCGCCTACCGGCTTGACCGGTACGGCAACCCGATCGGCGACCCACGCCACTTCACCTACGACCTCACGGGCCGCGCCACCCACCGGGACGCGCAACTCCGGCACGCCATCACCCGCCTCCTGCACTGGGCCAAACGCACCGGCGTGACCGCCATCGCCATCGAAGACCTCGACTTCGCCGCCGAGAAAACCCGCGAGAAACACGGCCGCAGAAAGCGGTTCCGGCAGCTGATCTCCGGCATCCCCACCGGCAAACTCAAAGCGCGACTCGTTTCGATGGCCGCCGGGGTGGGCGTGTCCATCGTGGCCGTCGATCCGGCCTACACCTCCCAGTGGGGCGCCCAGCACTGGCAGCAGCCCATGGCCGCACCCCGCCGTGCCGTCACCCGGCACGACGCCGCGAGCATCGCCATCGCACGACGCGCCCTCGGACACCCGATCCGGCGACGGACGGCACCGCCCCCCGACGACCGGAGCGATCGTCGCGGGCATCGGACCGTCCAGGCCCGACCAGGAGACCGAGGGCGTGAGGAAACCCGCCGCCCCGTCACGGAACGTGCACACGATGCACGACCCCGGACAGGGACTGCTCAAGGAACGCGGGCGACCAGGGCATCCAAAACCGTTCGGGATGCGCGCAGTGCCAGGAACGTGGGTCCACGACCCACTTCTGAACACTGATCAGGAACGGTTCTCGCATGGCCGTGCTCGGCGCGATCTGCTTCGGGCTGGTGATCGGCTGGATCACGTACGGAGCCCTGCGCCGCAGGCAAGGCGTGGCCGGGCTGGGCGACCTGGCCGCGGTGCTGGCCTCGGTGGGCGGCGGCGCGGTGACGGCGCTGCTGGAGGCGGCCATGTTCGGCGGGTACGCGCTGGGGCTGGCCATCGGGTTCTTCGGCGCCCTGGCCCTGGCCACGCTCATGCCGGACTCCAAGTGGCTGGGCGACTAGCCTCCCCTGAGGCCGACCAGCACGTACGCGGCCCAGAGGTCGGGCTCGGCCGATCCGTAGAGTTCGCGCAGCTCCAGGACGGCCGCCCGTAGGGCCCGCGCCGGGTCCTCGCCCGCGTGGAGCCTGGTGTGCAGGTCGCGCATGAGCGCCCTGGTGACCTCGGCGGAGACCGGCCAGAGGGTGAGCAGGGCGGCTCTGACGCCGACGTTCAGCAGGGCGTGGGCGAGGGCTGAGACGTCGTTCCCGCCGGGCGGGCCGTCCTCGCAGGCACCGAGGATCAGGAGCCCGGCGTCCACGGTCATGGTCATGGTCATGAGCCGTCTGGCGGTGAGGAGGCCGTCGGCCAGCCGGATGCCCGAGGCGAATGGGTCGGCCCTGTCGTACACGCCGTGGCAGGACAGGTGGATCACGTCCCACGTGCCGGGCAGGAGGGCGGCGGTGGCTTCCTGGCCCGTGTGGGGCCGGGCGCCGAGGAGTTCGGCGGCCTCGGCCGTGGTGGCCTCGACGGCGGGGATCTCGCTGGTGTCCTGGGTGAACCCGAGCGCCAGGGAACGGCTGCCCGCCGGGCCCCTGCGGGACAGGCGGAGCAGGGCGGCGGCGGAGTGGGCGTAGGCGATCGGGAACCGTTCCAGCAGGAGACGGCCGCCCGGGGCGAGGGCGTGCAGCGGGACGCGGTGCAGGGCGCGGTGCGGGATCAGGAAGAGCTGGCCGAGGTCGTCGCCGAGAGCGTCGGACGCCTCCTTGAGCAGGGTGTCCGCCAGCCGGCGCCAGAGGGTCAGGCGGTGGCGGCGGGCGGCGATGTCGAGCAGGTCCGGGCGTTCGCCGCCGATGGTCTCGGCGAAGGCGGCCAGCGTCTCGTGGTCGACCGTGGTGGCGAACACGCGCGGCTCGGGCCAGCCGGTGCGATGGGCGAGAACGGTCACGCCCTCCTCCCCGACGTGGAACCCGAGCAACCCCACGGCGGCCTCGCGCCCGCCGGACGGGGTGACGAGGGCGTCGAGGTCGCTCTGGGTGAACGGGGTGGGCCGGCGGAGGGGGGCCAGGGGCTCCATGCGGGCCCAGATCGTCTCCAGCTCGGCTCGGACGGTGTGCGCGCGGCGGATGAGCGCCGTGGCCCTGAGCGGGTCCCTGGTGTGGTGGGCGGCCGACATGAGCGTGTGGACGGCGTCGAGCCCGCGCCGTTCGGCGTCCAGGAGGTCGGCGGGCACGCCGCTCGGCGCGGACGGGTGCGGCCAGGCCGTCATGGCGTGGGCTTTGGCGTGTTCGGCGTGCGTCCAGGCCGTCAGGCCGCGCCCCAGGCGTACGGCGAGGCCGACCGCCCTGTCGTGGGCGGCGACGTGGCCGAGCGCGCAGGAGCGTTCCGCGTCGGCGAGCGCGCCCTCCAGGTCCCCGAGGTCTTCTGCCGCGACCGACCGCAGCTCGTACGCCGTCCGCAGCTCGAGCTCGTGCCCGAGCTCCTCCAGCAGTTCGATGGCCCTCGACAACCTCCGGGTGGCCCTGACGCAGGCGGCCTCCGCGACGTCGAGCGCGCCCAGGCGGCTCAGCGCGATGGCCTCCCCGGCGGGGAAGCGCAGCTCCTGGGCCAGGGCGAGCGCCTCGGCCAGGTGCGTCTCCGCCCGGACGGGGCCTTCCAGGCGGGCGAGCATGATCAGATGGAGGATGGCGCCGTGACCGTCGTCGTCGCCGCGGGCGAGGTCGAGGGCGTGTTCTGCGAGTGGTCTGGCCAGGTCGGGTTCGCCGCGCAGCACGTGTGCCATGGCCAGGTCGGCGTACCCGTCGGCGAGCCCGGTTCTGTCGTCCAGCTCCTCCTTGACCGACAACGCGGAACGGTAGCGGGCCGAGGCCTCCCCCAGTTCGCCGAGCGTGAGGTGGAGGGCGGCCCTGTCGGCGAGGATCGGGGCGCGCAGCGACCGCCAGATGGGGGCGTCCAGCAGGGTGAGCGCCTTCTCGAAAGCTTGGGCCGACTCGCTCCAGCGGGCCTGGTCGGCCAGGGCCAGGCCGAGCGCGTGGAGGGCCTGGGCGAGCTGGACGGGGAGGGCGTCGCCCGCTTCTCTGGCCCGCTCGACGGCCTCGCCGAGCACGCCGATCGCCTCCGAGACCCGGCCGAGCCGCCTGGAGGCCGAGCCGAGGTTGCGCAGGTGCTCGATCAGGCGGTCGTCGCGCAGCTCGCGGCCTCGCGCGGCGTAGTCGTGGGCGGCGGCGGGGTCGTCCAGGGCCAGGCAGTAGGCGGCCAACCTCGCCAGCAGGTAGGAGCGGTCGTCCTCCGCGGCCCGGCCGGCGTCCGGGGCTTGGCGGGCGTCCGGGGCTTGGCGGGCGGGCGCGTGGTCTGTCGCCGGAGGCTGGGGGCGGGCCTGCTCGGCG
Source organism: Nonomuraea purpurea (assembly GCF_042650645.1). Lineage (NCBI taxonomy): Bacteria > Bacillati > Actinomycetota > Actinomycetes > Streptosporangiales > Streptosporangiaceae > Nonomuraea > Nonomuraea purpurea. The sequence continues at coordinate 105,978 of NZ_JBHSBI010000009.1, read as the reverse complement.
GTGTTCAGGGCGTGCTCGGCGGCCGCGCGTGCGCCGATGAGGTCGCCCGCGGCCTCCGCCTCCGTCAGGAGCAGCCGGCGTTCCCAGCGCTCCGCCTCCTCGGTGGTGCCGCCACCGGTTCGCAGGGTGGTGAGCGCCCGGGTGAGGGTGGCGTGGCCGAGGGTGAGGTCGCCGATCGTGAGCTGGAGGGCGGCCAGCCGGGCGAGGACCTCGGCGTCCAGGGAGTCCGCCATGACGGCGACCATCTCGAAAGGCGCGCCCTGCGGCGGAACGGCCGCTTCGGGAGAACCGCCCGGTTCGAGGCCGGCGAGCCCCTGTTCGAGCGCGGCCCTGGCCCGGCCGAACTCGCCGCGCTCCTCCAGCGCGAACCCGAGTTTGACGGCGGCCAGGGCGGCCAGGCGGTCCTGGCGGGCGGCGCGGAAGCCGGTCACCGCCCGTTCGAGTGTCTCCACCCGTACCACCTGGTCCCCGGTACGGGCGGCGAGCCCCGCCAGCCGGTCGCAGACGACGGCCTCCTTGAGCGGGTCGCCGTCGGCCAGCCCGAGCGCCGTGTGCAGCCGTTCCAGGGCTTCCTGCGGCTCCCCGAGCGCCACGTCCAGCGCCGCCCGGCCCAGGGTGGCGGTGAGCAGGGCTTCGAGGTCGCCGGCCGCGGCGGCCAGTTCGGTGGCGCGTTCGAGGTCGGCGAGGGCGTCGTCGTGACGCCCCAGCCCTGTCAGGCAGGTGGCGCGCATGGTCAGCGCGGCCGCCTCCTTGGCGGGCTCGCGCAGCCGCTGGAACGTCGTCGCCGCCGCCCCGAACTCCTCCAGCGCCTCCTCGGCCGAGCCCCCCACGTAGGCGAGCGCGCCCAGGTTGTGGCGCACGACCCCGGCCCCGTCGTGGTCGCTGATGGCTTCGTACTCGCGTTCGGCCAGCTCGAAGGCGGCCCTGGCGGCGCCTGTGTCCCCGCGTTCGCGGTAACGGCGGGCGATGCGGTACCACTCGTCGGCGGGTTCGCGCCGCTCCCCCCTGCGCCGCACGATCTCGACGAGCCGGGTTTCGCATGCGGCGGCCTGGGTGCGGTGGCCGCGCCCCGCCAGCAGGACGGTGTGGGCGTCGAGCGCCCGGCAGGCTGCCTCCCACGCCCCGGCGGCCTCCAGTTCGATGGCGCAGGCGGCGATGCGTTCCGCCGATGCCGTCAGGTCGCCCTGGTCGACGGCGGCCCTGGCGGCGTAGGCGAGCGCGGCGGCGGCCTCCTGGCTCTGGCCGAGCCTCCCGTGGAGCTCGCGGGCCCTGACGGCGCAGGCGACGGCCCCGGCCGGGTCCCCCACGGCCAGGTACGCCTCGGCCGCCTGCCCTTGGGCGGCGGCCTCCTCTGCGGCCAGCCCGGCTCTCTCGCACAGGGCGATGGCGCGCAGGTGGTGTTCGACGGCGCGGGCGGGGTCTCCGGTCCTGAGGTGTATGACGCCCATGCTGCCGAGCGTGAGCGCCTCCGCCCGGTGTTCGCCCAGCTCGCGGTGGACGGCGGCCGAGCGCCCGTACGCCTCCAGCGCCCGCTCGTACTCCCCCAGCTCCTCGAGGCCGGCTCCCTGACGGGACAGCGTGTCGGCCGCGCGGGAGTGTTCCCCCGCCGCCTCGAAGGAGGCCGCGGCCCGCTCCAGCACGCCGCCCGCGGCGGCGAGGCGCCCGAGCTCGGCGAGCCTGAGCGCCACGTCGAGCAGGTAGTCGCCGGACGAGGGCGCCTGCCGCTCGGCGTACTGGAGCAGCTTGAGCGCCACGTCCTCGTTCCGCGTCCGTACGGCCAGGTCGGTCGCGGCCTGGGCGAGCGGCTCGTCCAGCGGCAGGGGCAGAGCCCGGTCGAGTACGGCGCCAAGCCGCGCCAGCAGGTCGGCGTCGGCGTCGTCGGCCAGCGTGAGCGTCTCGGCCAGGTCGCGCGGGTCGTCGAGCGCGGAGAAGCGGGCCAGCAGCGCGGTGCACAGCGCCCGCCGGGCGGACGCCTGGCCGTGGGAGCCCTTCGGGACCAGCTCGACGCCCTGGCGCGCGGCGGCCACGGCCTCGTGCAGGTCGGAGGCCCGCCCGCCGGGACGCGTGCCGCGCCGGCGCAGCACCTCCGAGACCAGCCCGTACGCCTGCGCGCGCGACGCCGGCCGTTCCTCCGTCTTCAGGGCCTCGCGCAGCGCGGCGACGGCCTCGTCGGCGTGCTCGGCGGTCGGGTCCAGCTTGAGCGCCTGCCCGAGCAGCATCAGGGCGCCCGCCCTGGCCTGGTCGCGCTCCCCGTGGGCGGCCAGGGCGGCGCGGGCGGCGGCGATCGGCTCTGCGGGGTCGCCGCCGGTGACGACGGCCTGCCGCAGCAGCGCGTTGGCCAGGTTGGTCAGCAGCCGGGGACGCTCGGGGTGGCCGCGCGGCGCGGTGGCGACGGCCTCGCGCATGACCTCGACGGCGGTCTCCAGGTCGGCCGGCTCGCCGGTGACGCCGTAACGCTTCCAGCGGCGGTCGCCGAGCAGACCGAGGCGTACGGCCGGGTCCTCGCCGAGCCCCCGCGCGGTCTCGTCGGGTGTCACGCGCAGGGCTTCCAGCATCTCCGTCCCGGCTTCGAGGGAGTGCCGGTTGCCGGTGACGACGAACCACTCGACCAGCCCGGCCGCGTACGGCGCGAGCACGCCGGGGTGGACCCACCGCTCGTGCCAGAAGTCCAGCGCGCACTGCCCGACCCGGATGAAGGCCAGCAGGTCTTCGTCCGCATGCGACGCGCTCGCCCGCGCCCGCGTCAGGTCGACCAGCGCCAGCAGCGCCTGCGACCTGTCCTGGCCGGCCGGAGGAGCCTCGGCCGCCGCCAGGTAGGCCTTGGCCAGCTCATCGTCGTCGGGGGCCGCCAGGCCGAGCGCCGAGGCCAGCTCGCGCGTGCGCGCGGCCTCGGCGGGCCCGGCCAGCACCGCCCTGAACAGCACGTGGACGGCGTCGTCGAGGACCTCCCGCTCCCGCGTGAGCCCATACAGCCGCACCAGCCCGGAGCCGAGCAGCTCAAGCGCGCCGGGCGCCCAGACGGGGTCGGGCGAACGCATCGCCTCCTGTAACAGGAACTGGCCGAGCCGGTCGGACGCCTCCGCCGTGGGGTGCGCCATGGCGCGGCGGACGAGCGCGTGGATCAGCAGCCCCACGTGCGGGTACGTGGCCGGGTCGACGTGCCCGAACGCTTCTTCGACCAGCCCGGCCCACGTGTCTGCCGAGTCGCCGTGGGGCGCGCCGGCGCCGCGCAGCTTCTCGGGCAGTTGCCCGGGGTCGGCCACGGCCACGGCGGCGAAGAAGGCGCCCGCGACGGCGGCGTCGTGGGCGCTGTGCTGGTCAAGCCGGTAGCGGGCCAGGTGGAGGATGCCGATCAGCCGCCAGGTGGCGGCGTCGGACCGGTCGCCGGCGCACGCCCGCATCGCCTGCTCGGCTTCGGCCAGCGCCGCGGGATCCCAGATCAGCTCGGGATCCGCGGCCTGCTGAAACCGCTCGATGCGGGCGGCCAGCACCCCGGCCGGATCGGTCATGGGCACAGGCCCTCACTGGCGTCCCCTTGCGTACAGGACCGCCACTCACGGTGACAATTCGATGAATGATACGCCAGGCATCGGCAGTTCGAAGGTCAATGTGACGGGACCGTTAGCCAGGGTGGGCGGGTGCAGCTCGTCCAGGGTGGCGGCGGCGCGCAACTGTTCCCACTGGCCGGGCTCCGGCCAGTCGCCGCCGCCCATCGACCGCCAGGCCGCCTCGACGTTGCTGTGGTCCTGGTCGATGCGGTGGTGGGTGATCGTGTGCTCGCCTTCGATCCCGTTGACGGTGAGCAGGACCGTGCGGGTCAGCTCGGGCGCGCCGCTCGCCTGGGCCTGGTTGAGCGTGCCGTTCCAGACCAGGACGCCGACCCTGCCGTCGTCGTGCCTGGCGGCCCAGACCTCGACGCCGGCCACGTCGCCGTCGACGGCCGTGGCCAGCTCGGCGTCGCCCAGCCGGGCGGCCAGGGCCAGGGCGTGGAAGCGGGGCTTGCTCAAGTTGCCGACTGTCAGCAGCCCGAACCCGCCGTGGAAGAGCCGCGGCGGCCGTCCGAGCTCCTCGAAGTGGTCGGAGGCCACCCAGTGCGACAGCGCGGCGACGCGGCCGGCGGCCGACTTCATGCCGTGCAGCAGGAACGTCGCCCCGAACGGTCCGTCGCCGATGCCGTGGAAGTGGGTGGGCGTGGGCCCCCATTCCGTCCACCAGACGGGCACGTCCAGCCCGTACCTGGTCAGCACGGGCCGCCAGTCGAGCGGCGCGTTGCCGTAGGTGTGGGTGGAGACGAAGTCGAGCGCCGCCCCCGACTCCTCGACGTGGGCGAGCAGCTCCTCCACCCAGCCGTTCGCCGCCGAGGCGGGGCCGCCGACGCGCAGGCCGGGGTGGACGTTCTTCACGGCGGCCGCGGTGACGTCGTAGAGCAGGAAGTACTCCTCGGGCGTGCCGGACCAGAAGACGGCCAGGTTCGCCTCGTTCCAGACCTCGAACGCCCAGTGCTCGACCAGCTCGTGGATGCCGTACCGCTCGACCAGGTGCTCGACCAGCGCCCTGACCAGGTCGCTCCACGCCTCGAAGTCCTTCGGCGGCGAGATGATGGCCTTGTAGGAGAAGACCGTCTTGGACGGGTCGGAGGCCAGGTCGCGCGGCATGTAGCCGAGCTCGACGATCGGCCGCAGGCCGAGCGCGACGACCTTGTCGTAGACCGCGTCCACGCCGCTGAAGTCGTAGACCGCCTGCCCGTCGACCTCCTTGTACACGCCGAGGTCGTCGCAGAGGATGGCGTGCGCCCTGACGGTCTGGACGCCGAGCTCGTCGCGCATGATGCGCAGCGCCCGCTCCAGTTCCTCGCCGATGGGCCTGCCGCCGCTCTCGTCGGTGCTGAGCAGGTGGGACAGGTGCTCGGAGCCCACCATGGACGCCCACGGCCGAGGCAGCTCGCGCGTCACCCGCCGCGCGTCCACGCGGATCGACACGGCCGCCGCCGAGTCGACCGGCGCCGCGCGGACCTCCTGCGACAGGGGGCCGAGGTGGTCCATGGCGGCGATGGCGGCCACCGCGTAGGCGGCCTCGCCGTGGCCGGTGTCCACGTAGCGGCAGGCCGGGACGGCCGGGACGTCCACGTCCGGCTGCGTGGCCGGGACGCCGTCCCGGTGCACCAGGTAGCCGATCGCGCCGGGGACGGGGTTCCAGGTCAGCGTCACCTGGCCGCCCCCCGGGACCGCCCGGAGGCCGGTGGGGGCCTCCGGTGCGGGCCGGGCGGCCGGGCTGAGCTCGCCTGATGCCTGCCCGATGCGGTCCTGCCAGTCGCGTTGTGCGGCTGTGTCCATCAAGAATTCCCCACGTTCCATTCTTCGATCTCCATCACCGGCCGGAGCTTGGCCTCCACGCCGGAGCCCGCGAAGTAGCGGTGCAGGTCGCCGCCGGTGAGCACGTTGCCCAGGGCGGCCATCACCATGCCCTGGTCGAGCGCCAGGTACCACGTGGACACGGCCCCTGAGCGGACCGCGACCGCGTCGTAGAAGCCGCCGGGGCCGTAGGCGTCGAAGTTTTCGCGCAGCTTGGCCAGGTTGGCCATGGCCGCCCCCTTCGCGTACGGCAGCGCCAGGAAGCTGGCGTGCGGCGTCACCACGCCGTCCCCGTAGGCCGCCGGCTCCGGCTTGGCGGGGCGGCAGCCCTCGTAGCCGGGGTCGACGCTGGTGCGTTCCGCGTCGGAGGTGTAGCCGGGCTCGTCCATGCCGAGCGCGTCCACGCCGTACTCGCGGTAGCCGCCGTGCGGGTCGTTGGAGGGCGAGAAGCCCCAGTAGCCGTACTCGGCCTCGTTCAGCCCGTGCTCGATCTGGGCGCGCACGAACACCGGGTGGTTGCGGCCCCAGCTCCGCGGCGCCCACTTGGCCTCGGGGACGACAAGGTCGGGCATGAGGGCCTCGAACATCGAGCCGCCCCAGTTGGGGACGTAGCGCAGGCCCCGGTAGGTGTAGGTGCCCTCCCAGACGTTGACGCCCAGGTACTTCTTCCACGCCCCGACCGGCTTCTGCTCCTGCCAGCCGAAGTCGCAGCCGTTGTCGGGGAAGGTGCGGTAGGGGCCGTAGTAGCTCTCGCGCGGGATCTGGCCGAGAGCGATGGCGACGTACTGGCCGATCCTGGTCTCGGCGGGCGCGCCGTAGTGGTGACAGGTCGAGTAGACGGTCGTGCCGGTGCCGGCGTAGTCGCTCTCGACGGAGCAGCCTTCGGGCCGCTCGGGCCAGAAGCCGCCGCGCAGCAGGCCGGTGCCCGCGTCGGGGCGGGCCGCCTTGTCGTAGTAGGAGGCGAAGTTCATCGAGGTCAGCAGCCGGTTGGCGCGCTTGGCCTGGGCGGGTACGGCGTTGCGGACCATCATCAGGGCGGTGGCCAGCCAGGCGTTGTCCACGCTTGAGGCGAACGGCCGCACCACATCGCCGGTCTCCGGCCAGGTGCGGACGAGCCGGAGGGTGGCCGGGTCGTACCAGTTGTAGTACTGGCCGCTCGGGGCGTGGCGTTCCAGCCCCTCCAGCGCCTCGATCACCTTGTCCACCCGTTCGGCCGCGTCGCGGGTGCTGATGAGGCGCAGGTCGCGGGCGACGAGCGTGCTCCACAGGTATGTGCCGATGTTGGTCGGCGAGGTGACCTTGGCCCTGGTCTTGAGGTCGCCGGTCACCTTGTCGGCGGGCAGGCCGCTGGCCGGCTCGACCATGGCGGTCATCGAACGCCAGGTGTCCTTGGCGTAGCGGAGCAGCGTGGCGTCCGCGGAGGACGCGGAGGACGGGGAGGCGTTCGCGGCGGTGGCCGGGGCCGCCAGCGTGAGCACGAGGGAAGCGGTCAGGACCGTCTTGCGCATGGGGGGCTCCTATTTGAGGCCGGAGGTGGCGACGCCCTGGACGAAGAAGCGCTGCAGGAAGACGAACAGGAACAGGATCGGCGCGATCACCACGACCGAGCCGGCGACCAGCAGGTTGTAGTGGGTGCTCTCGTGGCCGTTGAGGATGTTGAGCGCGACGGGGAGGGTGTACATGTTCTCGCTCTGCGCGACCACGGCCGGCCACAGGAAGTTGTTCCACGCGCCGAGGAACGTGATCAGCCCGAGCGTGGCCAGCGCCGGCCCGCACAGCGGCAGGATGATCGTGAAGAAGATCCGGAACTCCCTGGCACCGTCCACCCGGGCGGCGTGGATGAGTTCGTCGGGCAGGTCGGAGATGAACTGCCGCATCATGAACACCCCGAGCGGCGCCACCATGGTCGGCAGGATGATCCCGACGAACGTGTTGACCAGGCCGAACCTGGCGATCAGCACGAACTGCGGCATCATCACCACGATCGCCGGGATCGCGAGCTGCACCAGCACCAGGCCGAAGGCCAGATCCCTGCCGCGGAAGGAGAGCTTGGCGAAGGCGTAGCCGACCATCGAGCAGAACAGCAGGTTCGTGGCCACCAGCACGAGCGCGACGATCATGCTGTTGGCGAAGGCGGTGCCGATGCTGACCCGGTCGAACAGTTCGGTGAAGTTGTCCAGGGTCCAGCTCTGCGGCCAGAAGGTCGGCGGGTCGCGCCTGATCTCCCGCTCGGGTTTGACCGAGCTGAGCGCCGTCCACAGGAACGGCCCGATGACCAGCACCAGCCCCAGGCCGAGCCCGAGGTAGACGATGAGGTGCTGGCGGCGGGTGCGCTTCATCTGCTCCTCCCGAGCCTCAGTTGCAGGACGGCCAGCGCCACGATCACGGTGAACAGCACCGTGGACGCGGCCCCGGCGTAGCCGTAGTTGCCGACGCCGAACTGGTTGAAGATGGCCAGGGAGGCCGACAGCGTGGAGTTGAGCGGCCCGCCGTTGGTCATGACCAGCGGCTCTTCCAGGAACTGCATGAAGCCGACCGAGCTGTAGACCGTACAGAACAGCAGCACGGGCCGCAGCGACGGCACGGTGACCGAGCGGAAGCGGGCCCACCGGCCCGCCCCGTCGACCTCCGCCGCCTCATACATCTCCCTCGGGATGCTCTGGAGCGCGGCCAGCAGCACGACCATGTTGAAGCCGAAGCTGCGCCAGGCCGTCATGACGATGATCGACGGCAGCGCGGTGGCCTCGTCCTGCAGCCAGTCGGGGCCTTGGACGCCGACCAGCTCCAGCAGCCGGTTGACCAGCCCGGCCTCGGGTTCCAGCAGGAACTTCCAGGCCACGGCGACGCCGATGATGCTGGTGATGTTCGGCAGGTAGTAGCCGAGCCGGAAGAACGCGGCCGGCAGGCGGGCGATGCCCGTGTTGAGCAGCACGGCGGCGGCCAGGCCCAGCCCGATCGTCAGTGGGAGCGCGGTGAGCACGAACACCACGGTGTTGACCGCGGCCCTGCGCATCGCGGCGTCGTCCATGAGCCGCAGGTAGTTCTCGACACCGACCAGGTTGACGCCGAGCGGATCGCTCACGTCGGTGCTGCGCATGTCGGTGAAGCTCATGCCGATGCCGACCAGCAGCGGACCCAGGTAGAAGACGGCGAACAGCACGACGAAGGGCAGGATGAAGATCCAGCCGATGCCCGCCTGGCGCAGCGTGCTCCTGACCTTGATCGGGGCCTGGGCCGGCGGCGCCTGCCTCGTGAGTACGGCCATGGGCTTAAAGGCCGGTGCCGATCGTCTCGGCCTGCGACTGGAGCGCCTTGGCCGTCTCCTCGGGCGTCTGCCTGCCGAGGGCCAGCTTCTCCAGCTCCGCCTCCAGCACCTTGGCCACCTGCTCCCAGGTGGGGAACGGCGGCGGCGTCTTGGCGTCCTTGAGCTGCTCGCCGAAGACCGCGAGCTGCTTGTCGGCGGTGAGCTCGGGCTGGTTCCACGCCGCCTGGACGGCGGGCAGCGCCTTGACCGTGGTGTACCACTTGGCCTGGACCTCGGGCTCGCTCAGCCACTGGATGAACTTCCAGGCGGCGTCGCGGTTCTTCGCCTTCTTGAACACCGCCATGGCGGAGCCGCCGATGAAGCTCGTGCCCGAGACCGGGCCCTTCGGGTAGGGCGCCACGTCGAACTGGTCCTTGAAGCCGGGGCCGCCGTCGTTGGAGAGCACGCCGATCATCCACGGACCCGAGAAGAAGCCGCCGACCTCGCCCTTGATGAACGTCTGCGGGAAGGCGCCCTCGGGCGTGTTGGTGGGGGCCAGCTTCTCGGTGAACAGCGACTGGTACTGCTTGAGCGCCGTCAGCGCCTGCGGGGTGTCGAAGGTGTACTTGCCGTCCTTGACGATCTCGCCGCCCGCCTGCCAGATCAGCGGCAGCACCTCCTGCCAGGCCGCGCCCAGGGTGTAGCTCTGGTTGAAGCCGCTCTTGGCGCCGCCCTTGTCCTTCAGCGCCCTGGCGAAGTCGATCATCTCCGCCCACGTCTCCGGCGGCTCCACCCCGGCCTTCTTCGCCTGGTCGGTGCGGTAGTACAGGACGCGGGTCTCGACGTACCAGGGCACGCCGTACGCGGTGCCGCCCACGTCCACGGTCTGCCAGGCGCCGGGGAAGAAGGCCGACTTGTCGACGAGGTCGCCGGGCGTCGGGTCGAGGGCGCCGGTCTTGGACAGCTCGCCCGACCAGGTCGAGCCGATCATGCTCACGTCGGGCGTGGCGCCGCCCGCGATGGCCGCGGTGATCTTGTCGTGGGCCACGTCCCAGCCGATCGCCGTGACGTTGACCTTCACGCCGGGGTTGACGCTCTCGAAGTCTTTGACGAACGCGCCGAGCGCGTTGCCCTCCTCGCCCATCGCCCAGACCGTGACCTCCCCCGTGATCTTGCCGGTGGTGATGCCCCGCGCCTGCTCGGGCGCTTCGTCGGTGTCTCGGCCGCAGCCCGCGGCCAGGATCGCGATCGCCAGCAGGCCGCCGGTGGCGGCGCGCCGGGTGGTGGTGTTCACGTTCGTTCCTCCAGGGGGTGGTGACCACAGCTCGACCGGATCTGCAGCTCGGTGGTCAGGATGAGGTGAGAATGGGCGTCGCGGACGCCGGTGATCAGCTCGTCGAGCGCGCGGGCGGCACGGCCGCCCAGCTCGCGCATCGGCTGGCGGACGGTGGTCAGCGCAGGGCGGGCGTGGCGGGCGGCCATGATGTCGTCCCACCCGGTGACGGCCAGGTCGCCGGGCACGTCCAGACCGAGCTCCTCGGCGGCGAGCAGCGCCCCCAGCGCCACCTCGTCGTCGGAACAGATGATCGCCTCGGGCCTGCTCCGCCCCTGGAGCAGCTTCCTGGCCGCCTCGAAGCCGCACTCGACGGTGTACTCGAGCGTGGGCACGGCCTCGATCGCGCCGCCGAGGGCCGCACGCACGCCCTGCCAGCGCTCGTCGACGTCGTCGCCGCTGGTCAGGGGCTTGCCGAGGAAAGCGTAGCGCTCGTAGCCGTGCCCCGCCAGGTGCCCGGCCAGCGCCCGCGCCGAGGCGGTGTTCTCGCTGCGCAGGGTGTCGGCGCCGGGCAGCGGCTCGCGCGAGATGAACACCAGGCGCACCCCGAGCCGCACCAGCTCGGCCACCAGCGGCTCCGGCACGGTGTGGCCGAAGATCAGCAGCCCGTCGACCCGCCCCGCCAGGTCCTTGATCAGGTCGTTGACCTTGGTGCGGCCCTTGGTCGACAGGATCACCACCGAGCGGCCCAGCTCGGAGGCGACCTCCTCGTAGCCGAGCAGGACCTCGGTGTAGTAGGGGCCGGCGAGGTCGGGGAAGACCACGCCGTTGGCCGCGTGGCGGCCCTGCGCGAGGCTGACGCCGAGACGGCTGGGCGTGAAGTTGAGCTCTTCGACGGCCTTGAGCACCTTCTCGCGCGTCCTGGCCGCCACGGGGCCCGTGCCGCGCAACGCCCTGGACACGGTCGCGATCGACACGCCCGCCCGCTTGGCGACCTCGTAGATGGTCACGTCCATCGACACAGCTCCCTCGGTGTGTAAGCGCTTCCACAACGAGCTGCTGTAAGCGCTTACACAAATGCAGTGTGCCAGGCCCGTTAACTTCTCGTACAGACCCCGTCGCGTAACGGTGAGGTCACGCCGCGAGTGGGTAGCTAGCAGACATGCTCTACGGCAAGGAACACGTCCGGCGTTATCAGGAGACCAACGGCAAGGAGGGACACGACTGGAACAACACCACCGTCCTCCTCCTCACCACCAAGGGCCGCAACTCCGGCAAGCCTTATACAACCCCGCTCATCTACCAGAAGCACGGCGACACCTACGTGGTCGTCGCCTCCCACGGCGGAGACCCCGAGCACCCGCAGTGGTACAAGAACCTCGTGGCCGACCCGGACGTGGCGGTCCAGGTCAAGGGCGAGCGCTTCAAGGCCCACGCCCGCACGGCCGCCGGCGACGAACGCCGCGACCTCTGGCCCCTGATGACCAGCGTCTGGCCGGACTACGACGAGTACACGAAGAAAACCGAACGCCAGATCCCCGTCGTGATCCTGGAACCGGCCAAGTAACGCATGTCGAACCACTTAGCGGGCCGGCGACCCCGCCGTGACGACGCCCGACCCCGTGCGGGTCAGATGCCGTCCCCCTGGAGGCCCTCAGCCCTGTTCGGCGGTTGGCGTGCCGCCGGCCCGCCGTAAAAGAATCATGGTTTTAGAAGTGATTCATACAGAGAGATCGTGCGGCGCGCGATGGACTGCCAGGAGAAATGCTGGATCGCGCGGTGGCGCCCGGCCTGCCCCATGGCACGGGCCCTGTCAGGATCGCCGAGCAGCGAGTTGACCCGCTCGGCCAGGTCTGCGGCGAAAAGTTCGGCATCATCAGGCGCGCCGGAGATCGGCACCAGCAGCCCCGTCTCCCCATCGGCCACCACCTCGGGAATGCCGCCGGTGGCCGTCGCCACCACGGCCGTCTCGCAGGCCATCGCCTCCAGGTTGACGATGCCCATCGGCTCGTACACCGACGGGCACACGAACACCGTCGCGTGCGTCAGCAACTGGATCACCTTGGGCTTGGGCAGCATCTCCTGGATCCAGAACACCCCGTCCCGCTCCAGGCCGCGCACCAGCTCCGTCACCTCGGCCGCGATCTCCGGCGTGTCCGGCGCGCCCGCGCAGAGCACGAGCTGGGCGCCGGGGTCGAAGGAGCGCGCCGCGCGCAGCAGGTGGACCAGCCCCTTCTGGCGGGTGATGCGGCCCACGAAGACGACGTACGGGCGGCCGGGGTCGATGCCGTGTTCGCGCAGCACGTCGGTGTCGGGGTCGGGGGCGTACTCGGCGGTGTCGATGCCGTTGTGGATCACGCGGACCCGCTCGGGCGGGATCTCGGGGTAGGCGGACAGGACGTCGCGGCGCATGCCCTCCGAGACCGCGATCACGGCGTCCGCGGCGGCCAGCGCGGTGCGCTCGGCCCATGACGAGACCGTGTAGCCGCCGCCGAGTTGCTCGGCCTTCCACGGCCGCAGCGGTTCGAGGCTGTGCGTGGTGACCACGTGGGGCACGCCGTGGAGCAGCTTCGCGACATGCCCGGCGAAATTGGCGTACCAGGTGTGCGAGTGGACGACGTCGGCGCCCGCGCAGGCCGCGGCCATCTCCAGGTCCACGCCGAGCACCTGCAGCGCCGCGTTCGCCTCCGCCAGCCCGCCGGGCACCCGGTAGGCCGTGACTCCCGGCTCCACACGTTCGGCCCCGAAGCAGCGCACCTGGACGTCGGCCAGCTTCCGCAGCTCTCTGGCCAGGTACTCCATGTGCACCCCGGCGCCGCCGTACACCTCGGGCGGATACTCCCGGCTGAGCAGATCAACACGCATGACACGACCTTACGGCGGGCCGGATGAGGGAGCCCACGGTAGGGAGACAATTTGCACCTACCATCAACCTGAGCATAGGGAACACATCGCCAAGCCCACTGCCGACCGCGCATTGAGGGCTAAATCAGGACACGAGGGAACTTCACCGTGCCGGGTTTCGTCGATAGATCGGCCATTTGGGGGTAGCGTCCAGGACATGAGGTCCCGGAGGGTGCTTGCGGTCGTGCTGGCAGGTGGAGAGGGCAAGAGGCTCATGCCGCTCACGGCGGATCGGGCGAAACCGGCGGTGCCGTTCGGGGGAATGTACCGGCTCATCGATTTCGTCCTGTCCAACCTGGCCAACGGCGGCTTCCTGAAGATCGTCGTGCTGACGCAGTACAAGAATCACAGCCTCGACCGGCACGTCTCCCGGACCTGGCGGCTGTCGGCGATGCTCGGCAACTACGTGACACCCGTGCCGGCGCAGCAGCGGCTCGGGCCGCGCTGGTTCTCCGGCTCGGCGGACGCGCTCTTCCAGAACCTGAACCTGATCTACGACGAGATGCCCGAGCACGTGATCGTGTTCGGCGCCGACCACATCTACCGGATGGATCCCCGGCAGATGGTCGAGCAGCACGAAGACTCCGACGCGGACGTGACGGTGGCGGCGATCAGGCAGCCGCTGTCGCTGGCCGACCAGTTCGGCGTGATCGAGACCGACCCCCAGGGGCGGCGCATCGTGGCCTTCAGGGAGAAGCCGAAGGACGCGGTGGGGCTGGCCGACTCACCCGACGAGGTGTTCGCCTCGATGGGCAACTACGTCTTCAAGACGCAGTCGATGATCGACGCGCTGCGCGAGGATGCGCTCGACCCGACCAGCAAGCACGACCTGGGCGGCAACATCATCCCGATGCTGGTCAAGTCGGGCGGCGCCGAGGTGTACGACTTCGCCGACAACATCGTGCCCGGCTCCAGCGAACGCGACCGCGGTTACTGGCGCGACGTCGGAACCCTGGACGCCTACTACGAGGCCCACATGGACCTCATCTCGGCGCACCCGGTCTTCAACCTCTACAACGACAAGTGGCCGATCTTCACCGGGCACGATCCGCTGCCGCCGGCCAAGTTCGTGCACAACGACGGCGACCGGGTGGGGCGGGCGATCGACTCGCTGGTGTCGCCCGGCGTGATCGTCTCCGGCGGGACGGCGATCAGGTCGATCCTGGCGCCCAAGGTCGTGCTCCACTCCCACTCGCTGGTGGAAGACTCCGTGCTGATGGAGAACGTCAAGGTGGGGCGCGGGGCCGTCGTGCGCAAGGCGATCATCGACAAGAACGTGGTGATCCCCGACGGCGCGCGAATCGGCTTCGACCTCGAATACGACCGGACGAGGTTCGCGCTGACCCGGGGCGGGGTGGTCGTCATCGGCAAGAACGAGATCGTCGACCGGTAGTCGGAGGCCGAGGGGTCGGCCTCCCTGTCCTACAGTGCCCCGGGCGGGGGGCTGCGCAGGGCCCGGTGCCGGGCCCTGCGCGGATGCCGGCCGGAACTGCCCCGGCCGGCATCATCATCGGTATTTTGCGCTTACTGCTAGATCCGCGAGCAAATCCCGGGCGCGGATGCGAGCGCCCCGAGACCGAACCTGCCCTGCTTTCTAGGCGCGGCCGAGCCAGGCGCTGGGCCAGCCGTAGGCCTGCCAGGCCGGACCGTTCCAACGGGCGCCCTCGTAGCCGGGGTGGCCCCAGCCGTAACCGGGCTGACGCCAGTCGACGCCCCCGCGAGCCTTCTCCTCGAAGCCGTGCTCCTCGCGGGCCTGCTCCTCGCGGGCCTGCTCCTCGCGGGCCTGCTCCTCGCGGGCCTGCTCCTCACGGGCCTGCTCCTCACGAGCCTGCTCCTCACGAGCCTGCTCCTCACGAGCCTGCTCCTCACGAGCCTGCTCCTCACGAGCCTGCTCTTCGGGGGCCTGCTCCCCCTGAGCCTTCTCGGCGAAACCGCGGTCGGCGTGGCGCATGCCACCCCAGCCGTTGTCGTTCCACTCAGAGGGCCAGCCCCAGTTCCACCCGTGGTGCTTGTGGTGCTTGTGGTGCTTCCTGGCGTGGTGCTCGTCCCAGAACTTCTCGTCTTCGTCGAACTTCCGGTCGTGGTCGAACTTCCGGTCCTCGTCGAATTCCTCGTCCTCGTGGAACTTCTCGTCGTGGTCGAACTTCTCGTCCTCGTCGAACTTCTCGTCGTGGTCGAACTTCTCGTCCTCGTCGAACTTCTCGTCGTGGTCGAACTTCTCGTCCTCGTCGAACTCTTCGCCGTGGAAGCCCTTGTCGTCCTCGTCGAACTTCTCGTCCTCGTCGAACTCGTCGCCGTGGAAGCCCTTGTCGTCCTCGTCGAAGTCCTCCTCGCCGAACTCGTCCTCGTCGAACTCGTCGCCGTCCTTCTCGTCGTCGTGCTTGTTGTCCTCGTGCTTCCTGCGGTCGAACTTCTCGTCGTGCTTGTGCTCCTTCTCGCCTGAGCAAGCGCTCGCCTCGCGGCGAGTGGCGAACACGCCCTCCTTCTCGATGCGCAGCGAAGTCGTGGCGTCAGCGACCCTCAGGTCGCAGCCCATCGAAACGGCGCTGGCAGGCATGGTCATTCCAAAGAGTGCAGCGCTGGTGCCGAGAACACCAGCTACCGCTATGAGGTTACCTTTCATGATCTCCCCCTGTGATCACGAAGTGACAAGGCTCTGATCACTCTACGTAATCAATCCCGGATCGTGGCGTAACGCCACGCCAGGAACATCTCGTCACTTTGTCGGTCCTCTCGGAGTTGTTCTCGGTTATGTCATGACCTGGCAGGAGACACGTTAGATGCGGCTTTTGTGGCTGGTAATTCGCGGTGTTTTAGGGGTGAATGACCTGTGCATAACTGCCGGTTATGACGACAGGTCTTGGACCCGGCGCGGGCCCGAGCCGCATCATCGTCGCCATGACCACGCTGCCCCCGCGCACACGGACCGTGACCGTCGCCGTCGCCGTACTGGCGATGACCGCCTGCGGCGCGGCGCCGGAAGCGTTAGAAATGTCCGAAGTTCCCGCCGGCACAACCGCGCCCGCGACCTCGACACCGAGCGCGCCGGGGAGCGCCTCGGACGTCGTCGCGGCGGCGCGGGCATACGTCGACGCCGTCAACGCCCGCGACCTCGACGCCCTGGTCGCCTCCTTCGCCCGGGACGCCGAGATCGTCGACGTCAGCCGCAGCATCCGCGGACACGACGCCATCCGCGCGTGGGCGGACCGCGAGGTGATCGGCGGCACGCTGCGGGTCGTCTCGATCGCCGAGCGGCGGGCGGACGGCCAGAAGCTGCTGGTCCACTGGGCTCCGGCGGGCTCCGGCGGGTGGCAGGCGCACTACGACTTCACGGTCGGCGGCGGCCGCATCGTCAAGGCCGACCTCCAGTACGCCTGACCAGGACACGCCCCGCCGGCGAAGCTCCGGGCTCAGCCGGAGATGTAGTGCAGAATGATGTTGTGCACGTGGTGGGCCTTGTTGTCCCCCCTGAACTCCACCTCGTACGTGTGCGTGCCGACATGGATGGCGATGGCCCCGGAGGAGAAGAACCCTCCGGCGATGGACTTGTTGCTCACCACGCTGACCGCCGAGATCTTCGAGTACGGGATGCTGGTGATGGCCATGCGCTTGCCCACGAACGACTTGTCCTGCACGATCACACGCCGGTCGGTCAGCCCGAGGAACCCGGTGCCGGTGCCGATGGCGTCATAGACAGCGATGATCCGCTCCCCCTGCAGGAGCCCGCTCTCGATCTGTTTGAGTTGCTCTTTCCTGTCGTACGGGATGTCAGCCATGCCCGGTCAACGTTCAGGCGCGAGCCCGCGTTCCGCCTGGCATTTGGGTCTTGTCGACCTTGCGGTAAGGGATCACCCTAACGGCGAGGAGGCAGTGAGATGTCGCATCCACTCGGAGTCAGCCGACCGGATCTCCAGGTCACCGATCTGCCCACGCCCGAAGAGGTCTTCAAGGTCTCCAGAATCGGGCCCAAGGAACTGTTCAAGTACGCCGTCGGACCGAGCCTGATCGCCCTCGGCATCTCGATCGGCAGCGGCGAGTGGCTGCTGGGGCCCCTCAACGTGGGCCAGTACGGATTCGTCGGCGTCGGCTGGGTCATCCTGGTGTCGGCGCTGCTGCAGACCTTCTACAACGTCGAATGCAGCCGCTACGTCCTGGCGACCGGCGAGACGCCCGTGGTCGGATGGGGCCGGGTGCCTCCTGGCTGGCCGCTGTGGGTGCCGCTGTCCGTCCTCATCGTGATCTTCGCGTTCATCGCGGGCGGCTGGGCGGCATCGGCGGGACAGGGGCTGTACGCGCTGGTCCACGGCGTGCCCCCGGCCGCCGACGCCGTGGAGCCGAGGTTGTGGGCCATCGGCCTGCTCGTGCTGGTGTTCCTCATCACGGCCGGCGCCCGTCGCATCAGCCGCGCCCTGGAGCTGGCGAACTGGGTCATGGTCGGCACCATCCTGGTCGCGCTGCTGGCCGTGGACCTGCTCGTGGTGCCGTTCGAGCTGTGGTGGGAGGGCATCCGCGGCTTCATCACCCCGGCCGCCCCGCCCGCCGGGATCACCGCCACCCAACTCGGCGGCCTGGCCGGGTTCACCGCGCTGGCCTCCGGCCTGAACTGGTACGTCATGGGCCACTACCGCGACAAGGGCTACGGCATGGGCCACCGCGTCGGCTACATCTCCGGCCTGCGCGGCGACCGGCGCGAGATTCTGGCCAGCGGCGTCACCTTCCCCGACGACGAGCGGAACCGGGGCCTGTGGCGCAGGTGGTACCGGCTGCTGATGGTCGACATGTGGGGCGTGTTCTTCGTCGGGGCCGTCCTGGGCATGCTGCTGCCCACGCTCCTCATGGCGCAGGCGGTCGCGATGTCGGGCGAGAAGCCGACGCGGGCGAACGTGCCGACGTTCGTCGCCAGCGCGCTCGGCGACGAGTACGGCCAGGTGGTCTTCTACGTCGCGCTCGTGGTCGGGGTGCTGATCCTGTTCTCCACGCAGCTCGGCATCTTCGAGGCGATGGTGCGGGTCACGACGGACGCGGCCAACGCCACGAGCCCGCGCCTGCGGGCGCTGATCTCGGGCGACCCCCGGCGCTTCTACTACCCGTTCATGCTCCTGCTGCTGGTCCTCATCTCGGTCATCATCTTCCAGTCGCTGCCGGTGGGGCTGGTGGAGTGGTCGGCGAACATGTCCAACCTGGGGGCGCTGATCTACCCGTTCCTGCTGATGTATCTCAACAGCAGGCTCCCGCGCCCCGCCCGGCCGCGTCCCTGGCACTACGTCATCCTGGTACTGAACTTCCTGTTCTTCGGCTTCTTCTTCGTCAACTTCATCGCCGACTTCGTGGGCGATCCGCTGGTGACGTTCTGAGGCTACGGGGTGACGGTCGTCAGGAAGACGTCGCCGTTTCCGGCCTTGCCTCCGTAGGTGAGGCCGGTGATCGCCACCTTCCCTGACGGGGTGGTGACGGCGTAGAGGTTGGGTTCGGCGAACGGGTCCACGGCGTCGTCCCTGGCGGTGCCGAGCTGGGCGGCGGCGCGCTGCACTCCCCTGCCGTCCAGCCGCAGTGTCAGGACGTCGGCGCCGCCGGCCTGCACCCCGACCCTGCCCCGCGTGTACCCGGCGACCTCGACCCCGCCGTCCGGCAGGGCCGTCACCGCGGCACCCTCGTCGGCGGACGGGGTGGCGAGCGTGTGCCGCCAGCGCTGCCTGCCCTGGGCGGTGTGGGCGACGGTGAGCGCGTCGCCTGCCGTGGCGCCGGTGGCGACCGCGAGCCCCGCGGTGGTGATCGTCACGGCGTTCAGCCGGTCGTCGCCCGCGCCGCCGGCCGTGGTAGCCCACCTGCGGGTGCCGTCGGCAGCGTACGCGGCCAGCCAGCCGTCCAGGCCGCCGAGCGCGGTGGCGCCGGGCAGGGCGGCGGTGGCGCTGCCGGCGACGTAGACGGCGGAGGCGTCGGCGGCGACGCCGTACGCCTTGTCCTCGCCCGCGCCGCCGTACTGGCGGATCCACGAAACGACGCCCTCGGGGGTGAGGCGGGCGACGATGGCGTCCTTGTCGCCGGCGTTCTGGCCGTCGAGCGCACCCTTGGTGTAGCCCGCCACGTACGCGCCGCCGTCGGGGACGGCGGCCAGGCCGTAGAGGCGGTCGGCCGCGTCCGGCGCGCCGAACTGGGTGATCCAGCGCACGGTCCCGCCCGCGTCGAGCCGGGCCACGAACGCGTCGTCGGTGCTGTTGCCCGCGTGCTTCCCGTCGAGGTCGCCCTTGGTGTAGCCGGCCGCCAGCACCCCGCCGTCCGGCAGGGCGACCACGCCGTACAGGCGTTCGTCGGCGGCCGTGCCGAACTGCCTGGTCCAGGCGCCGGCACGGGTGATCACGGCGTCGAGACGGCCGGCGTGCGACTGGCCGTCGACGGGCCCGCCGGCCGCGTACCCGATGGTCAGGGCGCCGTCGGCGTGCGCGGCGACGCCGCCGGCCCAGTCGTCGGCGGGCGTGCCGTGCAGCGGCCCGGTCAGGCCGGTCGGCGGCGTGACGCTCAGCCCCGGGCCGAGCTCGGCCATGGCCTGCTCGAACGCGGGCGTCCAGACCGACCAGTCGTGGCCGCCGTCCATGACGCGCAGTTGCGCCGAGAGCACGGGCGAACGCCTGGCGGCGTTGTAGAGGGCGGCCGACTCGAAGTCCAGGTCGTGGCGGGCGTCGGCGGGGTCGGGGTTGGCGTACTCGTCGTCGCCGACCGCCACGAACAGCCGTACGGGCAGGTCGGGGTCGAGCTCGGGCAGCAGCGCCGGATAGTTGAGCGCCCGGTAGACCTCCTCGGAGAAGCGCTCCTCGCCCTTCCCGAACGCGCCGTGATCACGGGCCGAGGAGTCGGACGGCGGCAGCGGCGTGTAGACCGCCGGGCTGAGCACGGCGGCGGCGCTGAACAGGTCCTGGTGCGCGAGGGCGAACCGCAGCGCGCCCGCGCCGCCCATCGAGTACCCGCCGACCAGGCGGGCCTGCCTGATGGGCGCGGTGCGGTACGTCGCGTCCACGTGCGCGACCAGGTCCCGCGTCAGCGCCGTCTCCACCGGGCGGCCGCCGTCGTGGCGGGAGTCGACGTACCAGTTGCCGCGCTCGCTCCACGGCGCGTCCGGCATGACGGCGATGACCGGCGGGATGCGCCTGGTCCTGATCATGTCGTCAAGCACGGTCTTGACCCTGGTCCACGCCTGCATGGTGTCGCCTCGGCCGTGCAGCAGGTAGAGGACGGGGTGGCGGGCCGTGCTCCGGTCGTAGCCGCTGGGGAGGTAGAGGGTGTAGGCGACGTCCTCCCCCAGGGCCGGTGACGGCGCGGCACCGGTCGTGACCGTGCCACCGGCCCGTACGTCCGTCTCGCCGGGGACGGCGAGCAGGGACACCGCGGCCAGGACGCCGAGCGCGACGATCCAACGAGGTAAGGACATTCGACCGCTCCTGTAAACGTTTACCGCAAGCGCCTTGCGGGGTTTCGGGGATTTTCGTGGTGGGCGTCCAGGTCTGTCAACCATAGTGTGGTCATGATCGTGACCCATCCGCTCCGCCTGCCGGCCGAGGTCGTGGCCGCGTACGGGCTGAAGCTGCTCACCACGTTCCAGCTCCACCACCTGGGCGTGAGCTTCTCCGCCTCCGGCGACGCCTACGTCCTGTCCTCCGTGCGCGAGCGTGACATACGGGCGGACACGACCGCATCCGGCTACCTCGTCGCCCGCTACCGCCCCGACGGCACACCCGTCGCCGCCGTGACCGCCGGGTTACGCAAGAGCTCGGGGTTGTACGACGAGGAGCTCCACTCGCGGATCCCCGACTGGCTGTCGGACGTGTGCGTGCTGCCCGGCGGCGCTGTCGCGGTCAGCTCGGAGGCCGGCCGCACATACCTGCTGGACCCCGATCTGACGCGGCTCGACGGAGCGTGGCCGGGCGAGGCCGACGACCTCCGCGACGCCGCCGCGCACCACGCCCGCTCTTTCGCCGCCGTGATCCGGGCCACCCCGTCGGGCCGGCTGCTCTGCCTGGTGCCGGAGTACGCCGCGCGCGGCTACGGCAGGATGGAGCCGAACCTGTTCGGAACGGCCGACGGCGCGCTCACGCCGCGGGACCGCCCGCGCGTGCGGGTCTTCGCCTGTCTCAACGGCTCTCCCCAGCACCAGGGCGCCTCGCACGTCGTCCCGTACGCCGAGTACAAGGGCGCGCCCGCGGGCCACGGCAACCGCCCCGACCCCGACCTGCGCGCGCTGACGTCGGGGCGGTGGGCCGACGTGCCGAGGTGGACCTTCACCCCCTGGCTCGGCAGCCCTGTCGTGGCCGCCGACGACCTGTTCGTCATCCCGATCTTCGACCCGGGAGTGAGGCGGTCGAGCCCGTACGTGTTCGCGCTCGTGGACAACACCGGCGTCATCCGCGGGCGGCTGGAAGGGCTCGGCCAGGACGACAGGTCGCCCTACCCCGGCAAGCACTACGCCGTGGCCGCCGACCCGGCACGCGGCCGGATCTTCCACATCAACCGGTCGGGCCTGCACGTCTGGTCCACCGACGGACAGCCGCTCGTCACGCTGTCCGCCGACGACAAGGTCTACAAGCCGCTGACGCGCTTCCACCTGGCCGGCTGCTCCCCCGCCGGCGAGCTGGTGCTGCTCCACGAGAGCCACCACCTGCTGCTGCGCATCGGGCTGCCCGGCGACCTGGACCGGCTGGGGCCCACCGTCCAGACCGCGCTCGCCGAGCACACCCGCCGCCGCAACCAGCTCAAGAAGGAGCTCGCGCCCTCGAACTGGATCTGGACCGCCCCCGTCGACACGGTGATCGTCTGAAGTTTCCATGTTGCTCGAAGTAACCGGGACGGGCGCTTCGGCGCTGTTAGCTTGGCCGCTCCGTATCAGTCAGTTGAAGGGGCACCATCCATGGCATTGTCGTTCGGCCGCATGACCCGTCCCGTCGGGCTCGGGCTGGCCTTGGCGCTCGGCGCCGCGCTGTCCGTCGGAGTGGCCACGCAGGCTTCGGCCGGCACGTCCGCCCAGCAGCGGGTCAAGGTGCACGAGCTGGTGACGAAGGACGGCGGGTTCTTCTACACCGCCAGCGAGTCGGAGAAGCAGAACGCGATCACCAAGCACGGCTGGTCCACGACGCGGACGCCGCTGTACTACGTGTCGCGGGCGCCGTTCCCCGGCGGCAAGCCGCTCTACCGGCTGCGCTGGGACAAGAAGGCGTCCTACATCGTCACCGCCTCCGTGGCCGAGCGGGAGCGACTGGTGTCCTCGGGCGGCTTCCGTTACGACGGCATCCTCGGCTACGCGCCCGGCTCGGCCGGGGCCGGGGGCGAGGTGAAGGTGTTCCGCCTGGCGAACAACAACAAGTGGCGCCTGGCGATCGCGTCGCACACCGAGAAGATCCTGGCCAACGAGCCGGGGTGGAAGCTCGACGGGCCGCTGCTGTTCCAGTTCGCGCAGGCGGGCTGACCGGCCCTTTGGGCAGGGCGCGCCGGGGTCTCCCCGCCGCGCCCTGCGCCCTCTCCCGCCCCACACGCGACCGTCTCCCCCGTGGTCGCTTCCCCTCCGGCCGTTCCCCGTCCCCCGCGTGGTCGTTTCCCCGATTTCCCGCGCGCGACCGTTTCCCTCGTCCCCTGCGCGGGTGTTTCCGTTGGCCGCGTGGGCCGCTTCCCAGGTCAGGTGTGGCGGCGGAAGAGGTCGAGCAGTTCGTCGGCGCGGTGGGTGCGGGTGATCCAGACCTCGCGGCCCCGGCGCTCACGGTTGATCAGCCGGGCGGCCCGCAGCCGGTCGCAGTGGTAGGTGATGCTGCTGGGCGCGATCTTCATGTCGCTGGCCAGCATGCTCATGGTCATCGGCTCCCCGACCGCGCACAGCAGGTCCGCGCGCACCGGCCCCATCAGCGCCGACAACTCGTCGTGCGCCGGCGCCAGGGGCTGGCGCCACAGCGAATCCGCTCCCCGCACCGGGTAGGCGATCCACACCGCCTCCTCGTTGTCGAGGCTGACGATGACCGCGTCCCTGCCCGCCAGCATCGGCACCAGGACGATCTCCCGGTCGCCGAGGTCGTAGGTGCTGGATTCGACGTCGGAGATGAGCAGCCCGCGCTCGCCGTACTTGATGCGGTGGTTGAGCGAGCCGAGCAGCAGTTCCGGCCCGCCGCGCACGGTGGCCACGCCGACCCGCTGGATCTCCCGGTCGAGGAGGGGGCGGGCGCGTTTCCACAGCGGCTCCGCGCTCTGCCAGATGTCGGAGAGCGCCCCGGCGTAGCCGTGCAGCCATGGGACGGGGTGCTCGGCGGCCGAGCGCCAGTGCGGGGGCGGCGCTCCGCCGCCGAACGCCTGCTCCAGATCCTTGATCAGGTTGTCGGGCGGCAGGTCGCGCAGGGCGGTGATCTGGGCCTGCACGGAGACGTCCGCCCCGATGGGGGTGCGCGGGACGAGGCTGTCGGGGACCACGGAGTAGCCGGGGGCGGCCAGGGGCCGCACGGCCTGATGCCCCAGCCGGCTCACGCGGGAGGCCAGCGCCTTGCGCCAGAGCTCCGGCAGCCCTCGGCGGCGGCCCGCGAGCGCGTCGCTGATCATCGCCAGGGCGGTGAGATGAGGGGAGATCGAGATGGAGAGCTGAGGCGTGGAGGGCATGCGCAGTTCGCTCCACACAATGCTGCTAGTTACGTCGGCTCCTAGAGGTCGACTTCATCGATCAGGTAGTGATCCTCAACCTATTCGTGACGCTTTAGCGTGACTTTCAGTCCGGTTGCAGGGTTTCTCAAGGTCACAGCACCGGAGCAAGACCCCTGCCGTCGCGGGCGTGCCTCGGGGCCGCCGGCACCCCCATGCGGTTTATAACGGACATCACATCGGTATCTGGGGATATATCAGGAAAAGCAACTCTATTTTGCGTAGGTTATAACCCGTGATCGGGGAACCAGCGTCCGAGCCGTGGTACCGGCGGCGTGCGATGGCCGTGCTGCTCGCGCAGTCGGCGGGCACGCAGGTGGTCACGTTCGTGCTGCGGCCCACCATGTCCTACCGGGCGATCGAGCTCGACGTGCCGGCCGCCTGGCTGGGCGTGCTGGGCGCGAGCTTCGCCATCGCGCCGCTGCTGCTGGCCCTGCCCGCGGGGCACGCGGCCGACCGCTACGGCGAGCGGCGCATGGCCGTGGCCGGCGCGGTCCTGCTCACCGCGGCCAGCGTGGCGTTCCTGGCGTTCGGGCACTCCATCGCCGGGCTGGTCGCGGCCGGGGTCCTGCTCGGCACCGGCCATCTGGGCTGCGTCATCGCCCAGCAGGCGCTGGTGGCCAACACCACCAAGCGGGGCGGCCACGACACCGCCTTCGGCCACTACACCTTCGCCGCCTCGCTCGGCCAGGCGGCAGGCCCGGTGCTGATCGCGGCGTTCGGCGGGGAGCAGGCCATCCCCGACACCGACCGCATCTTCGGCTGGACCTGCGGCCTGGCCGTCCTGCTCGTCGTGCTGTCGGCGCTGCTGCGCCGCAGCCCGCGCCCCGACCCCCAGGACCGGGACGCGGCCATGAACGTGCGCTCCCTGCTCCGCCTGCCCGGCCTCCCCCACGCCCTGGTGACGAGCTGCATGGTGCTGGCGGCGGTCGACATCACCCTCGTCTACCTGCCCGCGCTCGGCACGGAACAGGGCCTCACCTCGGGCACGATCGGCCTGCTGCTGATCATCCGCGGCGCGTCGTCCATGGTGTCGCGCTTCTTCCTCGGCCGCCTCTCACGGGCCGTCGGCCGGCGCAGGCTGCTGATCAGCGCCACCGCGGCGGCGGCCGTGGCCATGCTGCTCACCTCGCTGCCCATGCCGGTGTGGCTGATGGCGCCCGTGCTGCTCGTGCTGGGGTTCGGGCTCGGGGTGGTGCAGCCGCTGACCATGTCGTGGATGGCCGAGTCCGCGCCGCCGGGGCTGCGCGGGCGGGCCATGTCGCTGCGGCTGGTCGGCAACCGCACCGGCCAGGTGCTCCTGCCCGGTGCGGCGGGGCTGGTGGCGGCGGGCATGGGCGCCGCCGGGGTGCTGCTGGTCACCGCGGTCGGGCTCGGCTTCGCGGGTGTGGCCGCCCGGCGACTGCCCGCCGACGGGACATAACCGGCGGTTATTCCGGCAGGTATTGGACGGTTCCACGGGCTGCGGACGAGCATGAGGGCTCAGCCGATCACATGGAGATATTTCATGACAGCAGAGCCGCAGCCGTCCCGGCGCACGATCCTCACGACCGGTACGACGGGCGCCGTGGCGCTGGCCGCAGGAACCCTGGGGGCCGCGCCCGCGCTGGCCAACACCCAGAACCCGCCCGAGCCCGCCACCGGCGGAGCCGACCGCCGGGGCAGGTTCGCCGGCAAGGTCGTGCTGATCACCGGGGCCACGTCCGGCATCGGGCAGGCCACGGCGTACGAGATGGCCCGCGAAGGCGCGCGGGTCTTCTTCTGCGGACGCCGCGAGGAACTCGGCCGCCGCCACGAACGCGAGATCCGCGGCTTCGGCGGCGAGGCCACGTACATGCGGGCCGACGTGTCGAAGAAGGCCGAGGTGCGGGCGTTCGTGAACGGATGCGTCAGCGCCTACGGGCGGATCGACATCGCCTTCAACAACGCCGGGATCGAGAGCCCCAAGGCCGCGCCCCTGCACGAGCAGACGCTGGACGACTTCGAGCAGGTCTGGCGCGTCAACGCGGCCGGGGTGTTCCTGTCGATGAAGTACGAGATCCCGCACATGCTGCGGCAGCGCGGCGGCGTCATCGTCAACACCGCGTCGATCTCCGCCGAGGTCGGCTTCGCCACGATCGCGCCCTACAACTCCAGCAAGCACGCGATCGCCTCACTGACCAAGGTCGCCGCGCTGGAGTACGCGGACAAGAACATCCGCGTCAACGCGCTGGCGCCGGGCGCGGTGGACACGCCGATGTTGCGGCGGGCCGCCGAGGCGTTCGGGATGACCTACGAGCAGATCGCGCAGGACTATCCGATCAGGCGCATCGTGCGGCCGCAGGAGATGGCGCGGGTGGTGATGTGGCTCGCGTCCGACGACGCGACCGCCGTGCTCGGCACCGACATCGACGCCTCCGGCGGTTATCTCACCGGTTGACCCGCCGCCGCGGAAACCGGCGGGCCCCCGCGTTCGTTGTGCCGGGTGACGGTAGATCATCGACCATTGGAGTGGCACCGTGGAAGTCACCGGCATCATCTCCGGTCTCATCATCGGCATCGTGATCGGCGCCCTCGGCCGGCTCGTCATACCGGGACGGCAGCGTATCCCCCTCTGGCTCACCATCGTGATCGGCGTGGTCGCCGCGATGGTCGGCACCGCCCTGGCGGGCGTGTTCGGGGTGGCGGACACGTCGGGGATCGACTGGGTCGAGCTCGGCATGCAGGTCGCGCTGGCCGCCCTCGGCGTCTCGGTGACGGCGGGCCTGTACGGCAGGCGCAAGGAGTAACAGCCATCCCGCCGACGGGCATCAGCGGGGATGCCCGTCAGCGGGACGGCCGGTGGTTCACCACTCGTCGTCGCCGCCTTCCTCCTCGTCCCCCTCGAAGACCTCCTCGATGATCTCGCCCGCCACGAGACCGCCCACCACGCCGGCGGCGCCCGCCGCGGCGACCGCGCCCCAGCCGGGCCCGCCGCCCTGGCGGTGGTGCTCGTCGTGGTGACCGTAGTGGTGAGGGCCGTGCGGCCCGCCGTGGTAGCCGTAGTCGTCGTGGTGACCGAACCCGCCGTGCGGGCCGCCGTGGTGGCCGAACCCGCCGTACTGGCTCAGGCTCTGCAGCCATCGGTCCAGCTCGCCCGCCCAGTCCGTACGCAGCGCGTCGTCGTGACCGACGTGGAAGCGGCCGATGGCGTCGCCCGAGGAGAAGTGGCCGGAGCGCTTGTCGGCCTCAAGGATCACCTCGAGCCCGGCCGGGTCGGCCACGAAGCTCACCTCGACCTCGCGCACGGTCGCGGAGTACTGGGCGGGCGCGTAGAACTCGATCTCCTGGTAGAAGGGCAGTTCCTGACGTACGCCGTACAGGTGCCCCGCTTCCAGATCGGCGGACTTGAAGGCGAAGCCGAGCTGCAGGAGCGCCTCCAGGATGCGCAACTGCGAGGGCAGCGGCTCGACGGCGACCATGTCGAGGTCGCCCTTGTCCACGGCCTTGGCGATGGACAGCTCGGTGCGCACGCCGACCGCCATGCCCGTCAGCGGCTGGCCGCCGATCTCGCTGATCGGCGTCTCCCACGGCACCGGCATGGTGAAGCCGAGCACGCGGTCTTCACCCTTGCGCAGCGTGAACGGGCCGGAGACCTGGGAGCGGGCGAACTCGCCGAGCCCCGATGACTCGCCCCCGCCGTGCTCGATCTCCACCTTGGCCACCAGGCCGAGGGTGATGTGCTCGATCTCGGCGTCGAAGTCGCCGCCCTTGAGCCGTACCTCCCCCGTCAGCATGCCGCCCGGCTTGGTCCGCGGAGTGGACAGCACGGTGTCCACCGAGGGCGCGCCGACGCCGAACGCACCCAGCATCCGTTTGAAGACCACGGCTCAGTTCTCCCGTCGAGATCGATGATGTGCCGCTGGCCCAACGATCAGTTATGAGGCCGAGTTCCTGCGCCAACCCGATTGCTATGCCTCACCCGCGTTCGAGGCCGCCGTTGTCCCGGACACGCTGGACAAAGCTACACATATGCTCGCGCAGCAGGTGGGCGGCGCCGTCGGCAGAGCCCGACTCGGCCGCCCGCAGGATCTCGCGGTGTTCTTCGGCCTCCCGCTCCCAGGTCGGCACCCGGTCCCAGGCCGCCGCCGAGATCAGGGCGGTCTGGTCGCGCAGGGAGTCGAGGGTGCTGACGAGCAGGGGGTTGCCGCAGCCGGCGTACAGGGTGCGATGGAAGTCGCGGTTGGCCAGGCTGCGGCCCGCGCGGTCGGGGGCGGCGTCGGCGCTGCGCAGGGCCTCGGCGGCGGGCGTCAGGTCGGCGCCGAGCCGGACCGTACGGGAGAGGGCCTCGGGTTCGAGCAGCACGCGCAGGTCGTAGACCGACTCCATGAGCGCGGTGTCGACCGTGCGCACCGACGCGCCCTTGTACTCGCTCATCGTGACCAGCCCGGCGCCGGCGAGGGTCTTGAGCGCCTCGCGTACGGGCGTCTTCGACACCCCGAGCTGCTGGGCCAGGTCGGTCTCGACGAGCGGCTGGCCGGGCTGGAGCGCGCCGGTCAGGATCGCGTGCTTGATCGCCTCCAGGACGACCGTGCCGCGCGAGGACATTGACCTGGGCTGACCGGCGAAGACGGGCGACGCGATGACCTCACTCATACCAACGAAGATATCTTACATCGCATCTCGTATATGACCGATATTTGCGTTACAGTCGCGTGAATTACGACTTCAGAAGGGAGACGGTTCCCCCTGGAGAGCCGGCCGGTGTGGCCCGCGGCCACGGACCACACCGGTAAGACGGCTCCGCTTTCCTTCACACCACGCATCGGACCGGACGGAGGCCCGGAGCACGCCGTTGGCGCGGCGTCGCCGGGCACGAGATCCGGCGGTCCCGCGTGGCCACTGCACTGACCTGCAGCATGGAGCTCGAATGCAGTCTAACTCCGCCACGCCTGCCCCTGCCGTGCCCGCGACGACGCGACGCGCACGGTCCCGCCTGCGCTGGACCATCATCGCCTTCTCCGGCGCCGGTCTGGCCATCGCCTACCTCGACCGGTCCAGTCTCAGCGTCGCCAGCACCTACATGCAGGACGAGCTGGGCTTCGACCAGACCACCAAGGGAATCCTCCTTTCATCATTCTTCTGGACATACGCCATCTTCCAGTTGCCTTCCGGCTGGCTGCTCGACAAGTTCGGGCCGCGTCTCGTCTACCCGATCGCCGTCGTGTGGTGGTCGATGTGGACCGCCGCCTCCGCCCTGGCCCAGGGCTTCACCTCGCTGCTGGTGACCCGGCTCGGCCTGGGCATGGGCGAGGCGCCCGTGCAGCCGGCCAACATCAAGGTGGTCGCCGCCTGGTTCCCGCGCAGGGAACGGGCGCTGGCCTCCAGCCTGTTCGACACCGGCCAGCAGGTCGGCGTCGCCCTGTCGGTGCCGGTGGTCACCGCGCTGATCGCCGGGTTCGGCTGGCGGGCGGCGTTCGTGGTGATCGGCGCCGTCGGCCTGGTCTGGGTGGTCGGCTGGCTGAAGATCTACCGGTCGCCGCAGGAGCATCCGCGCATCTCGCAGGCCGAACTCGACTACATCGAGGGCGGCGACGCGGCCGTGCCCGAGAGCGGGCAGAAGGTGAGCTGGCTGTCGCTGATGCGCTATCCCACGGTGTGGGGGCTGGTGCTCGGCTACATCTGCCGCTCGGCCACCGGCGCGTTCTTCCTGACCTGGTACCCGAGCTACCTCGTGGAGGACCGGGGCTTCACGATGCTGGAGCTGGGCGTGTTCGGCTCCATCCCGGCCCTGCTCGGCGTCGGCGCCACGATCGCGGGCGGCGCGTTCTCCGACTGGCTCGTTCGCCGCGGCGTCCCCATCTCCCGCGCCCGCAAGATCCCCATCATCACCGGCATGCTGCTGGCCTCCACGATCGCGCTGACGACGTTCGTGGACGGCAACGTCGCCGTCATGGTCCTGCTGTCGATCAGCAACTGCGCCCACTCCTTCGCCGGCGCCGCCATCCTGAGCCTGCCTGCCGAGGTCTCGCCGTCGCCGTCGGTGATCGGCTCGATCGCCGGCTTCCAGAACTTCGGCTCCCAGATCGGCAACATCATCAGCCCGATCCTCATCGGGTTCTTCCTGACGCTGAGCGGCGACTCCTACACGGGCCCGATGTTGTTCGCCGGGGCGATGGCCATCCTCGGCACGCTGATCTACGGCTTCGTGGTGCGGATCCGGCCGCTGAACGAGAGCCTTCCCGCAGAGAGCAGAGGTTGACCGATGCGTTCACTGATCGAGAAGCTGGCCGACGTCGCGGCCGTCACCGTGACGCCGTTCGACGCCTCCGGCGGCGTCGACCTCGACGCCAACGCCAAGCTGGTGCGCCGACTGGCCGACGCCGGCGTGCGGGTGATCACCCCGAACGGCAACACCGGCGAGTTCTACGCGCTCACCCCCGCCGAGCGGCGCCAGG
Source organism: Nonomuraea purpurea (assembly GCF_042650645.1). Lineage (NCBI taxonomy): Bacteria > Bacillati > Actinomycetota > Actinomycetes > Streptosporangiales > Streptosporangiaceae > Nonomuraea > Nonomuraea purpurea. The sequence goes on along the minus strand of NZ_JBHSBI010000009.1, from coordinate 76,131 downwards.
TCCTGGAGTCGACCGTGGCCGCGGCGGGAGAGGACGCCGACGTGCTCGCCGGGGTCGGCCTGGACGTGGGCTCGGCCGTCGAGTCCGCCCGGCACGCCCGCGACCTCGGCGTGCGGATGGTGATGGTGCACCAGCCCGTGCATCCGTACCTGTCGATGGACGGCTGGGTCGACTACCACCGCCAGATCGCCGACGCCGTCCCCGACGTGGGCCTGGTGCTCTACATCCGCAGCCCGCGCGTGTCGGGGGCCGAGCTGGCGCGGCTGGCCGACGCGTGCCCGAACGTCGTCGGCGTCAAGTACGCCGTGCCCGACCCGGTGCGCTTCGCCTCCGTCGCCAGGGACGCGGGGCTGGAGCGGTTCGCCTGGTTGTGCGGGCTGGCCGAGCCGTACACGCCGGCGTACTGGGCGGTCGGGGCCCGCGGCTTCACCTCGGGGCTGGTCACCGCGGCGCCGGAGCTGACGCTGCGGATGCGCGACGCGCTGCGGGACGGCGACTTCGGCGCGGCCATGCGGGTGTGGGAGCTGATCAGGCGCTTCGAGGAGCTGCGCGGCGCGGACGGCTCGGCCGACAACGTGGCGGTCGTCAAGGAGGCGCTCGCCCAGCTCGGGCTCTGCCGGCGCGACACGCGACCACCGAGCCGGCCTCTGCCTGAGGCCGTCCGGGAGGAGGTGGCGGCCATCCTGGCCACCTGGAACGGAGGAGAGCGATGAAGATCACCGCATTGCGGACGTTCATGCAGCGGGTCGCCGAGCGGCCGCGCCTGCTCGTGAAGATCGAGACCGACGAGGGGGTGTCCGGCTGGGGCGAGGCCTACAACCATGGGCCCGACCATGCGCTGATCCCGGTGCTGGAGTACATGTTCCGGCAGATCGAGGGGGTGGATCCGCGGCGGGTCGAGTACGTGGTGCGACGGTTGCTGCAGGAGGCGCGTTTCCCGCCGGGGGCCATCGGGCTGGCGGCCATCGCAGCCATCGACCAGGCTTTGTGGGATATTTCAGGAAAAGCGGCGGGGTTGCCTGTCTACATGCTGCTCGGCGGGAACGTCCGCGACCGCGTCCCCGTCTACTGCGGCGTCTACACAGCGCCCGACCCGCCCGCCTGCCGCGACCTCACCCAGGAGATGAACGACAGGTACGGCTTCACCGCCTTCAAGCTCAGCCCTTACCGGCGCGACCTCTACTCCGGCCGCTGGGGCAACGTGTGCAAGGAGGCGGCCGACTACTTCGCCGAGATCCGCTCGATCAGCCCGCCCGAGTGGGAGTTCGCCTTCGAGGCCCACGCCCGGATCTTCGAGCCGCGCCAGGCCGTCCAACTCGGCAACGCGCTGGCGCCCTACGATCCGCTCTGGTTCGAGGAGCCCATCAGGCCCGAGTACCTCCCGGCCTGGGGACACCTGCGCTCCCAGCTCGACGTGCCGCTGGCCACGGGCGAGTCGCTGTTCCTGCCGCAGGACTTCCTGGCCCTGCTCACGGCCGGCGGCGCCGACATCGTCCAGCCGGACGTGTGCGTGGTCGGCGGCCTGGCGCAACTGCGCAGGATCGCCGCGATCGCCGAGGCCCACTTCGTCAGCGTGGCCCCGCACAACCCGATGGGGCCGCTGGCCACCGCCGTGAACGTGCACTTCGCGGCCGTGCACCACGGGCTCAAGCTGGTGGAGTACAAGCCGTGCGAGACCACGTGGTGCCCTGATCCTTACCTGCCGGTGGACGGCCACCTGGAGCTGCGCCCCGACCGGCCAGGATGGGGCGTGGAGATCGACGAGTCGGCCCTGGGAACCGACGACTACGTGCACTGGGAGCGCGTCCTGCCCATCCGTCCCGACGGCTCGACCGGCTACGTGTGAGCCTCACCACTCGAACCGCTCGATGAACAGCCGCCTGGCCGGCACGCCGTGCGCCCGCAGATCCCGGACCATCGACGCGACGAACCCCGGGCTGCCGCAGACGAAGTACGCGGTGTCCTCGGTCGCGTCCCGGGTGACGCGGGCCGCGGTGAGCCGGTCGGGCGCCGGCGCGGGGACGTAGCGCGGGCCGAGACGGTGAGCGAGGTCGTAGGCGAAAACGGCCTCCTCCGGGTGGCGGACCGCGTGGTAGAGCGCGGCGTCCGGGTGCCGCGCCGCCAGATCGACGAACGGCGTGACGCCGATCCCGCCCGCCACCAGCACCACCGGGCCGTCGTCGAGCTGGGCCTCGCGGGTGAAGGCGCCGTACGGGCCGTCCACGCGGACCGTCGCGCCCACGGGCAGCTCGCGCAGCCGGGCCGTGAACGGACCCGCGTCCTTGATCGCGAAAACCAGCTCGCCGGTGGCCTCGTCGGCGTACACCACGCTGAACGGGTGCGACCTGGCCAGGGTCGCGACGCGCAGATGGCAGAACTGTCCGGGCAGCGGCCTGATCCGCCGCCCGCGCGACACCAGCCGGTACACGGTCACGCCCGCCGAGACCCGTTCGACGGCGGCCAGCCGGTAGCGGGGCGCGAGCAGCGGGCTGAGCAGCCGCCACGCCGCCACGACCGCGAACGTCCCCGCCAGCACCAGCCAGTACGCCCGCAGCCACGGCAGCTCCACCAGGAACGTGCCGATGCCGTAGGCGTGCAGGAACACCAGCGCCACCAGCGGATAGGACAGGTAGTGCACGCGCTGCCAGAGCCCGTGCCTGGCGGCGGCGCGCAGCAGCGTGCTGCTCAGCCACAGCACCAGGAACATCATCAGCGCCAGGCGGCCCAGGGAGGTGTAGGTGGACTCGACCCAGGTGAAATCGATCAGGACGAGGTACGTCAGGTCGTGGCGGTCGGCGGTCATCTCCAGGAGCGGGTGCAGGAAGACGAAGAACGCGCCGCCCGCGCCCAGCCAGGCGTGGACCGCCATGATCCGTCCCCTGTCGGCGGACAGCCACCTGGAGACCTGGCGGGCGCCCAGCAGGACCTGCCACCACATGGCCAGCGCGCCCAGCATCCCTGCCACTCCCGCCGCGCCCGGGAGCGGGCCGCCCACCAGGTCCGGGTGAAGGAGGGGGTAGGCGAAGGGGAGCGCGGAGACGGCGATGGCCGCGATCAACCACCCGATCCGCAACGGCCGCACCCGCTCCCCCCTCCGCCGGTTTCCGCCCCTCAGACCCCTCTGGCCAGATTCGTCCCCCCGACGACCCTGATCACTCCTGCGCCGGGTCCCGTTTCTCCGGCCCCGCTCGCCTCTGCCTTCTTCCCCGCTCCCGCGCTCCTGGTCAACGCCGCGCGGATCGGCGTCCGCACGGCCAGGGGGCGCACCCGCCAGGGTCATGAACCCTCCTTCGTCGGGCCCATGTTTCCCTGCTTACCGATGACCTCGACAAGCTCGGTCATGGGCCGCCCTCCGTCGTCGTGCCGTCGCGGTCCACCGTGATCCAGCGGGCCGACGGGTCGCGGGAGGCCAGCCAGGCCGGGCCGGCCGCCGTGCCGAGGATGACGACGCATTTGGCGTACACCTCGGCCGAGGCGAGGTCGGCGGTGACGACGGTCGCCTGGAGGCAGTCGGACGCGCTCGGCAGCCCCGTACGAGGATCGATCAGGTGATGCATCCGCCGCCCGCCTTCATCGTCCCAGCTCCTGCGGACGACGCTGCTGGTGGCGACGGCGGTGAGCCCGGCGGGCGGTTCGAGCGTGGCCACGGGCGTGCCCCCGAGCGGGTGCTCGACCCCGATCCGCCACGGCGGGTCAGAAGGGGAACGCCAGCAGGCCAGGTCGCCTCCGGCGTCGATCAGCCCTCGTCCCACGCCTTGGGAGCGCAGCGTGTCGGCGGCCCGCTGCACGCTCCAGCCCTTGACGAAACCGCCGAGGTCCACCCCCAGGCCGCCGCGCAGCCGCACCGTCCGCCGGTCGAAGTCGATCTCGGCCCGCGGCTGTCCCGGGGTCCGCGCCACCGCGGCGCGCGGGTCGGCGGGCGTGTACCCGATGCGGGCCATGTCGGCGGCCAGCCACGGCGAGAACAGCCCGCCGCTCCCCTCCTGGTGCCGCACCGCCTCGGCCAGCGCGACCAGGAACAGCTCCGACACCTCGACGGCCTCGCCCCCGTTGACCCGTCCGGTGTCGCTGTCGCCCAGGAACCGGCTGAAGGTGCGCTCCACCCGCCGTAACCACGCGAAGACGGTCGCCGCGTCGGAGGGCACGAGCCCGGCCAGGAAGACCTGGGTGCCCATGATGTGTTCGCGCACGGCTCACGACCCTCGCGTGAAGGTCGTGATCAGCGCCTGGTCCAGCGGCTCCCCCGGCTGGAAGGAGGCCCTGACGTTCTCGATCATGCCCGACTCGGCCCGAGCCGACGCGGGGAGGTACTCGACCCTGGCCTGTGAGGAGTCCTCGGCCTCCCCGAGCGTGATCGTGCCGGTGAACAGCACGCGGTTCTCCCAGAGCAGGTTGCCCTCGACGCGGTAGACGTACCTGCCCGCGGGCACGGCCCGGCCCTCGCGGTCGGTGCCGTCCCAGTAGAGACTCTGCTCGCCGCTGTCCTGGGCGGGCCTGCTGGCGCGGCGGATCTCCGTCTCCGAGGCCGACTCCCAGCCGGAGGTCTCCCGCCACAGGGGCAGCGACATCGGCCGCCGCACGTAGCCGCCGTTGGCGGTGTAGCTGGTGGCGAAGAGCGTACGGACGTAGCGGCCGTGCTCGTCCTCGATCCAGACGGCGAGCTGGTTGCTGGCGTGCTGGGGCAGCCGGGTGAGCCGGTAGTCGACGCGGACCAGGCCGAGCGTTTCCACCGCGGGCTCGGGTGCGGTGGACCGCGCGGGCGCGGCGGGCGCGGCCGCGGCGGGCGGCGTGACCGGCTGTCCGTACAGAAGCTCGGCGCCGGTGGCGGCGACGGCCACCCCGCTGATCACCACGATCGGCACTACCAGTCGTATGGTCTTGTCAGGCACCGGCGCTGCGATTCCTTCCCCCGTGGTCCGCTTGTGCGGGGACGAGCCTAGGAAGACCTCCCGAAAAGCCGTGTAAAACCATCTCTGTTGACGAGTGCGCTCCGTGAGCGGAATCTGGCGGCGTGGTGACTTCCCGGTCGACAACCGCTCCCCCGACATCGCCGCTGCTGGAGCGCATCCGGCGCGGCATCATCGGCGAAGACGAGGTACTGGACGGCCCCTACGGCCCGCGTCGCATCACCTACGCCGACTACACCGCTTCAGGCCGGTCCCTGGACTTCGTCGAGGACTTCATCCGCCACCAGGTGCTCCCCCTCTACGCCAACACCCACACCGAGAGCTCGGGCACGGGCCTGCAGACGAGCCGATTACGCGAGCAGGCCCGCCGTGCCGTCCACGAGGCTGTGGGCGGCGGGCCCGACGACGTGGTGATCTTCTGCGGGTCCGGCTCGACGGGCGCGGTGAACAAGCTCATCGGCATCCTGGAGCTGCGCATCCCCGACGGGCCGGCCCGCAGGCACGGGCTGCTGGAGCGGATCGGGGAGCGTCCGGTGGTGTTCGTGGGGCCGTACGAGCATCACTCCAACGAGCTGCCCTGGCGTGAGACCATCGCCGAGACCGTGGTCATCGGCGAGGACGCCGACGGCCACATCGACTGCGACGACCTGCGCGCCCAGCTCGAACGCCACTCCGGCCGGCCGCTGCTCATCGGCAGCTTCTCGGCGGCCTCGAACGTGACCGGCATCCTGTCCGACGCCGACCGCATCGCGGAGCTGCTGCACGAGCACGGCGCGCTGTCGTTCTGGGACTACGCGGCGGCAGGCCCGTACGTGCCGATCAGGATGGCCGCCGGCGGGCCGGGACGCGCGGACCACAAGGACGCGATCTTCCTGTCGCCGCACAAGTTCGTCGGCGGGCCGCAGACCCCCGGGGTGCTGGTGGTGCGGCGCGAGCTGGTGCGCAACCGGGTGCCGACGGCGCCGGGCGGCGGCACGGTGCTGTTCGTGGACCCGGCGCGGCACCGCTATCTGGACGATCCCGTGGCGCGCGAGGAGGGCGGCACCCCGGCCATCATCGAGTCGATCAGGGCGGGGCTGGTCTTCGGGCTCAAGCAGGCCGTGGGCACGGACCTGATCCAGGCCCGCGAGGAACGGTTCTGGCAGCGGGCGCTGGATCGGTGGGGGCGCGACCCGCGCATCGACATCCTCGGCGACCGGCGCTCGCGGCGGTTGTCGATCGTCTCGGTCCGTATCCGGGCCGGGGAGCTGTTCCTGCACCACAACTACGTGGTGGCGGTGCTGAACGACCTGTTCGGCATCCAGGCCAGGGGCGGCTGCTCGTGCGCGGGCCCCTACGGTCACCGGTTGCTGGCCATCGACTCGGCGCGGTCGCTGGAGTTCCAGGAGGAGATCGGGCACGGCTGCGAGGGGATCAAGCCGGGATGGGTGCGGGTGAACTTCAACTACTTCATCTCCGACGCCGTCTGCGACTTCCTCATCGACGCCGTCGAGTTGATCGCGGCCAAGGGGCACCGGCTGCTCACCGACTACCGCTTCGATCCGCGCACCGGGCTGTGGCGGCACCGTGACGGGCCCGCCGAGCCGCCGCTGCGCCTGTCCGATCTGTCGTACGGGCCGCTCGGCGTGCCGCCGCGCCGGCGCGCGGGCGAGGACGCGCTGCCGGGCTACCTCGACCAGGCGCGTGAGCTGCTGGACGGGCGGCCCGACGAGATCGACGCGCATCCGCCGGGGCTTTCCGGGGAGTTCGAGCGGCTGCGCTGGTTCCCGCTGCCCGCCGCCTGCCTCGCCTAGCTTGTCCGGCACCGATCGTCATCCGGAAAGCGGGCTGCTCCGTAGAACAGAGGGCGTTCCATAACGATTGGCTGTGAAGCATGTCTTCCTTTATGCCCCCGATGCGCCGCCCGTGGAACGCTACATGCGGCATCGGGGCCGTCCGGGTCGGGTGAGGATCACGTGAGATCGAGCACCATGAGATTGGCACTGCGGGCAGCCGTGGCCCTCGCCGTGGCACTGGCCCTGGCCGGCTGCTCCGGCGCGGGCCGGCAGGAAACGCCCGCACAGCCCGCGCAGCCTCCGCGGGCGTCGTCCGCGGCGCCGGGGATCGAGCCCGGTTGGCCCCGCTGGGGGTTCACGCACACGGGCATCAGCGCCAACAACCTCACCCAGCGGTTCGAGGACCACGTCGCCGGGCAGCTCTCGCGTACGCCGCTGCTGCAGAACCAGCACATCATGGGCTTCGGCGCGCTCAACCCCGAGCCGTACCCGGGGCAGTACCACTGGGACGACCTCGACAGCCGCGTGAACCTCATGAAGCACTCCGGCGGCATCCCGGTCATCACCCTGTGCTGCGCCCCCGACTGGATGAAGGGCGGCCCGCAGGGGCCCACCGAGGAGTCGGCCTGGCGCGACCATCTGGAGGACGCCCCCTACCCCGAGCACTTCGACGACTTCGCCCGGCTCGCGGCGGCCGTGGCCTCCCGCTACACGGACGTCAAGTACTTCATGGTCTGGAACGAGCTCAAGGGCTTCTGGAAGAACCACGCCGAGCCCGCCGACGTCAAGGGCTACACCGAGCTGTACAACAAGGTCTACGAGGCGGTGAAGAAGGCCCGGCCCGACGCGCTGATCGGCGGCCCTTACCTGGGCTTCGACAGCAACAGGTCCGGCGACTCCGAGCTGCGCGGCGACTGGGGCGTGGTCAACCAGCACGTGCTGGACGCCTTCGACTACTGGTTCGAGCACAAGAAGGGCGCCGACTTCGTCGTGGTCGACGGCGCCTCGCCCACCGACGCCCACGAGCTGCTGCCGGACGCGTTCGGCGCGCTCGCGAAGTTCGGCGCGGTCACCAAGTGGCTGCGCGACAAGGCCGGCGACCTGCCGGTGTGGTGGTCGGAGTGGTACATCGTGCCCGAGGACGGCACCACGTGGGCCGAGCCCAAGCGGCTGGCCGTGCAGGCGGCCTCGATGATGGAGTTCGTCAGGAGCCAGGCCGCCACCGTCCTGTACTGGAACCCGCAGGCCAAGGAGGGCGCCTGCCGCGGCTGCCTGTGGGATCCGCGCACGGGGGCGCAGACGCCGACGGGGAAGCTGCTGAGCGACTTCGCCCGGTGGTTCCCCTCCGGGATACCGCTGGACGAGCTCACCTCCTCCGAACCCGAGGTCCGGGTGCTGGCGCAGCCGGAGCGGATGGTGCTCGTCAACACGACCGACGGGGCGGTCACCACGACCGTGGACGGCCGCGAGTTCGCCCTCAAGCCGTACGAGGTGAAGTGGAGCGGCCGCTAGCCGCCGCACGGCCGAGATCGTACCGAACGGTACGCCCCAACCCTTCTTTTACCGGTATTTGTCGATCATATGTTTGGCCCGCCCCCTGCCCCCGCCTATGGTCGCGAGCATGGACACACCAGTAGACGGCGAGCGAGAGCTGATCCTGCGGGTGGCGACCGGCCTGTTCGCCGGGCTTGGCTACGACACCACCTCCGTCGAGCAGATCGCCGAGGCCGCCGGGGTGCGTCCGGCGGCCGTGTATGGCCACTTCACGGACAAGAGGCGGCTCTACCTGGCGGTCATGGAGCGGGCGCACCGAGTCCTGGCGGCCGTCATCGAGCCGCGCTCCGACGAGTTGCGGGAGGCGCCGCCCGAGAGGAAGGCCGAGGCGCTGCACCGGTTCGTGGACGGATACCTGGACCTGTGCGCGGAACATCCCGAAGTCCCGCAGCTATGGGCGCACCGGTGGATGTCCGACGCCAGCGACATCGTGGACCTGGAGCCGCGCAGCGCCCAGCCGCTCACGCAGTACGCCGTGGACGGCGTCGCCTCCGTGGCCAAGCCGGCCAACCTCGACCCGCTCTTCGTCACCTACACGATCATCTGGTGCGTGCAGGGGTTCGCGATGAGCGGGGCGCTCGACGGGACGGGGCAGCGGCGCGGGGTCGAGGACGCCCGGATGACGCAGCGTTTCCGCGCCCACATGCACCAGTTGCTCGACCGCGCGCTCGAACTCCCGTCCCGCTGAGACCCGCGAGCGGACGCGGGCTTTCTGTGTACGCCTCAATGATCCACATCCTGCGCCCCCTTGCTTGGAATGCCTGCTCCGACCGACCGTAAATGATCGACGGCGCGATTCGAAAATCCCGAAAATGAGGGCTGCGCAGGCTCAGGCGTCTCGTCTGGCGAACGTGCCCGCGGCGCAGGCCAGCGCGACCGCCAGCCACGCCCCCAGCACCAGCCCGCCCTCCAGCGGCGTCAGCCCCGGCCCCTGCTGGTACATGCGCGCCCCCGCCGCACCCGGCAGGTAGTCGGCCAGGGTTGTGACATGCCGAAGGACCGGCGGCAGCACCAGGACCAGCACGAGCAGGCCGCCGAGCGCGCCGATGACCTCCCTGGTGAGGGTCGCCGCCGCCACCCCGAGCAGGCCGATCATCACCAGGTAGGCGGCGGCGCGCAGCAGGCCGGCGACGTCCACATCAGGAGGCGGCGCGTCGTCGGCGAGGCGGGCGGCGAGCAGAGCGCCGGTGACCGCGAGCAGGGCGGTAAAAGACGCGACGACCAGGTACGCGATGAGCTTTCCCGCCATCAGCGGCATCCGCCCCGGGACGGCGGCGAGCGTCGTGCGGATCTGGCTCCCGGCGTACTCGGACGCGACCGCCAGGACGCCGAGCACGAGCAGGCCGGCCTGGGCGTAATCGACGCTCCTGAGCGCGGACGCCATCGCGGACGGCGGCCCGGCGGCGAGGACGGCGGCGAGCCCGGCCGGGAGGAGGACGGTCGCGCAGACCGCGGCGAGCGCGCCCGGGAGGGTGCCGAGCTTGATCAGTTCGGCGGCGACGGTGTTGCGCAGGGTCATGGGTCACGCGTCCCTGCGGATGAACACGCCCGCGGCCACGGCGAGCAGCACGGCCACCCACGCCGCCATGACCAGGCCGCCGGCCAACGGCTCGAACCTGACCTCAACCGGATAATTCCGGGCGAACATCTGCGCGCCCGCCACGTCCGGCAGGTACTTCGCCAGCGAGGTGACCCTGCTGAGCAGGAAGCTGACCGACACGACCGAGGTGTTGACGATGAACACGACCATCGGCACGACGCCGTTACGGGTCATGACGGTGACGGCGAAAGCGATCAGCGCCGTGAGCACCCAGTAGGCGACCGCCCCCGCGGGCCGCCAGCCGAGCGCCGTCAGCACCTCGCCGGGCGAGCCGGCATGCGGGCCGAGCAGGGCCAGCGAGATCAGGATGCCGCCGCCGACCGTGACGATCGCGAGCAAACCGCTGACGAGGGTCAGCACGATCGCCTTGGCCGCCAGCAGCACACCGCGGTTCGGGGTGGCGGTGAGGCTGACCGCGATCTGCCTGCCGCCGCCCGCGTCCTTGGTGGTGGGGGTGTACTCGCTGCCGATGATGACGACGCCGAGCACGATCACGCCGATGACGCCGATGGCCGGCATCTCAAGAATGAGGTTGAGGGTGAGGCCGTCCTCCGGCATGCCTCCGTCCAGCTTCGTGCGCCTGCTCGCCATGGACGTGGCGGTCAACACGAGCGTCAGCCCGGTGCCGAGCACGGTCGCGACCAGCGCGGACGGCAGCAGGACGAGCTTCCTGAACTCGGCGGCGACGGCGTTCAGCACGGTCACGACCTGCTCTCGGCGTCGCCGGAGCGATACACCGGATCGGTCAGGGCGAAGAACGCCTCCTCCAGCGAGGTGTGCCCGGCCGTGACCTCGGCGAGCGGCCCGGAGGCGACGACCCGCCCCGCGCTGATCACGATGAGGTCGTCGGCGACCTCGGCCATCTCGCTCATCAGGTGGCTGGAGATCAGCACCGCGCCGCCGCCCTTGGCGTACTCCTTCAGCAGCCGCCGCATCCAGCGGATCCCGTCGGGGTCGAGGCCGTTGACCGGCTCGTCCAGCACCAGCGCCGCGGGCTCGCCGAGCAGCGCCGCCGCCAGGCCGAGCCGCTGCCCCATGCCCAGCGAGAACGTGCCGACCCGCTTGCCCGCGACGTGCTCAAGACCGACCTCCGCCAGCGCCTGCGCCACGCGGCGTTTGGGGATGCCGTTGCTGCGCGCCACCCAGGACAGGTGGGCGCGCGCGGTGCGGGAGCGATGCGCGCCGCTGCCCTCCAGCAGCGAGCCGACCGTGCGCAACGGGTCGCGGAGCTTCCTGTACGGCAGGCCGCCGATCAGCGCGGTGCCCGCGTCGGCGCGGTCGAGTCCGAGCAGGATGCGCAGCGTGGAGGACTTCCCCGCCCCGTTCGGGCCGAGGAACCCCGTCACCCGGCCGGGCGCGACGGCGAAGGAGACGTCGCTGATGGCGACCTTGGCGCCATGACGTTTGGTGAGGCCGACAACTTCGATCATGGCTTGCAGCGTTCCAGCCGGGGACGGACGGCCGCATCGGCCAAAGGTTGACAGCTACCGCAGGCCGTCCACGTAGCCGGACTCGTAGGCCAGAATGACGAGCTGGGTGCGGTCGCGTACGCCGAGCTTGAGGAAGAGCCGGCTCAGGTACGTCTTGACGGTGGCCCTGCTGAGGAACAGGGCGGCGGCGATCTCCTCGTTGGACATCCCCTGGACGATCGCGGCCACGACGTCGCGCTCGCGCTCGGTCAGCCCGGACAGGCGGGCCGCGTCCGGGCGGGGGCGGGCGTAGCCGGCGATCATGCGTTTGGTCACCTCGGGGGCGAGCATCGCGTTGCCGTGGTGGACGGTGTGGACCGCCCGGAGGATCTCGTCGGTGCCGGCGTTCTTCAGCAGGAAGCCGCAGGCGCCGGCGCGCAGGGCCTCGTAGACGTACTCGTCCAGGTCGAACGTCGTCAGGATGACGACCTTGGCCTCGGGGTGGGCCGCGCAGATGGCGCGGGTGGCCTCCAGGCCGTCCATGACCGGCATGCGGATGTCCATCAGCACCACGTCGGGACGCAGCCGGGCGGCGGCCTCGACGGCCTGCCTGCCGTCACGCGCCTCGCCCGCCGCCGTCAGGGCGGGGTCGGCGCCGACGAGCTCGACGAGCGAGGCCCGCAGCAGATCCTGGTCCTCGGCGACCAGCACCCTGATCTGTTCAGTCACGAGGTCGCCTCCGGGAGGGGAATGACGGCGCGCAGCTCGAACCCGGCCTCCTGCCGGTGTCCCGCGGTGAAGTCGCCGCCAAGCAGCTCGACCCGCTCCCGCAGACCCACCAACCCGAACCCGGGCTCCGCGCGCACGGCCCGCGTACCGCCGTCGTCGGTGACCGCGATGTGTAACTCGCCGTTCGCGCCGCTCACCGTGACCGTGCAGCGGGCGCCCGGGGCGTGGCGGGCGGCGTTCGTCAGCCCTTCCTGGACGATCCGGTACGCCGCCAGCCCGACCCCGGCCGGAACGCCTTCCGCGTCCGTCACCGTCAGCGTCACCGGCACGCCGCCCTCCCGCATCCGGCCCGCCAGGGCGGCCAGGTCCCCGATCCCCGGCTGCGGACGGCGCTCGGCGGGCTCGCCGCTCTCGCGGACGGCGCCGAGCGTCGTGCGCAGTTCCTCCATCGCCTGCCTGCTCACCTGCTCGATCTGCCCGAGCCTGGCGCGCATGCGTCCCATGTCGTCGGCGCGGGCCGCGACACCGGCGGTCACGGCGATCGTGCCGAGCGAGTGGGAGACGACGTCATGGACCTCCCGCACCACGCGCAGCCGTTCGGCCGTCACGGCCCCGTGCCGTTCTGCCAGCATCGCGTGCTCGGTCTCCAGCGCCGCCTGGCGCGTCGTGGCGCCCAGCACCCAGGCCACGGCCAGCGCGGACAGGCTGAGCATCGTGTGGCGCACGGCGCTCTCCGCGTCGGCGGTCCCCAGGAACGCCACCGCCGCGATGCTCACCCCCACCGCCCACGCCACGGTCTTGAGCGACCTGGCGGACCCGTAGGTGAGGGCCACGCGATAGAGCACCCACGCCGAGGCGACGAACGGGTCCTGCGTCATCCCGAACGCGACGCCCGCCAGGGTCGCGGCGCCGACGACGGCCAGCGCCGCGAACGGCCGCCGCCCGCGCAGCAGCATGCCGGCGACCAGCAGCGCGATCAGCCCGGCGTGGGCCCAGGCGGCGCGTCCGCCGCCGTCGATCGGCAGCCAGAACACCAGGACGCACAGCGACGCGGCCGCCAGGTCCCAGCCGGCGGAGCCGCGCCGGTCGGGGTCGAACCAGTGCTGAGCCATACCGCAGACCTTACGAGCCCGAGGTGGTCAACCCCGTGGGAGCGTCCACGATGTGGGCGAGGGTGATCTCGCTCAGCAGGGCGTGTTCGTGGCTGCGGAGCTGGGCCCAGACGTCGGCCAGGGGCGCGGCGGCGGCGGGGAAGTGCTCGGAGCCCTGCTCGACGCCCTCGGTCACGTGGATCACGTCGGCGAGGCTGATCTCCTTGGCCGGGCGGGCCAGCCAGTAGCCGCCGTCGGGGCCTCTTTGGCTGCGTACCAGGCCCGCCCTGCGCAGTTGGAGCAGGATGTTGTCGCAGAATCGGCGCGGGATGTCCTGGGTGAGGGCGACCCATTCCGCGTGTACGGGGCCTTCCGCGGTCGCGAGGGCGACCATGGCGCACAGCGCGTACTGGGTGCGGGCGGAGATGCGCATCAGCCGTCCCGCCGCACTGCCGGCGGGACGGCGGCGGCCCTGGCGGGTGCGGCCAGGGCGGCGATCGGGGGCGCCGCACGGTGCTGTCGCGGCAGGCAGGGGCTTGAGGTCAATGATGCTCCTTTGTGATCGGCCTCCGGCCGAGGAGGTTCCCGCGTCCCGGGTCCGGCTCCCGTGCGAGAGGCCGCCGGACCCGGGACGTGGCTCAGGCGGAGGCGGTTTCTTCTTCCGTCGTCGTGCGGCGGGTCTCGTCCTCGACCGCCTCGACCGACTCGTGCGCCTTGTCGCGCCGGTACTCGCGCACCGAGTAGGCGATGGCGGCGGCCCACAGGACGGCGATGGCGACGTAGGCGATGGCCTGGACGTTGCCGGGGGCGTCGATCCATTCGCTGCGCAGCAGGGTGCGGACGTTGGTCAGGATGATGAGCCCGCCCACGGCCGAGCCGAGGATGCGCGGCGGGATGTGCCGGACCAGCCAGGCCGCGATCGGGGCGGCGATGACGCCGCCGAGCAGGAGCACGGCGACCCAGGCGAAGTTGATGTTCTCGGAGCCGATGCCGACGAAGAACCCGACGCTGGCGGCGATGGCGACGAGGAATTCGCTGGCGTCGATGGAGCCGATCACCTTGCGGGGCGCCAGGCGGCCGCTGGCCAGGATGGCGGGGGTGCCGACCGGGCCCCAGCCGCCGCCTCCGGTGGCGTCGACGAACCCGGCGAGCAGTCCGAGCGGCGTCAGGAAGCGCTTGCGCAGCGGCTTGCCCAGGTTGCCGCGCGGCAGTCCGTACGCGGTGAACCGGATGAGGATGTAGGCGCCCAGGGTCAGCAGGATGAGCGACATGACCGGAGCGGCGGTCTCGGTCGACAGGCTCGACAGGAACGTCGCGCCGGCGAACGCGCCGACGGCGCCGGGAACGCCGATCTTGCCGACGACCTTCCAGTCGATGTTGCCGAAGCGCCAGTGTGACAGGCCCGAGGCGAGTGTGGTGCCGATCTCGGCAAGGTGCACGGTGGCCGAGGCGGCGGCGGCGTTGGTGCCGATGGCCAGCAGCAACGTGGTCGAAGTGACGCCGTAGGCCATGCCCAGGCTGCCGTCCACGAGCTGTGCGGCGAAGCCGACCAGCCCGAGCAGGATGAGTGCTCGCACGGCACCCCCTTTCCCGATTAATCCTACTGTACAAGTAGGAATAATCATTAAGGCAAAGCGCACGCCAGTCAACCCCCATCCGCGAGGGAGTGCGCCCCGTGGCGCCCGAATCACGCGCCGCGACGGGGGTACGTGTACGCCAAGAGCCTGCAATGTGTATAAAGGTGAGCAAACGACACAAACGAGCCCGGAAGATTGTCACTAAAACCGACTGGTATAGTCGCTTTTGTCACGAGTCCAGTGCGAAGCCCCGGCTTGCTGGACGGCAACCCTCCCACCGCGGCGGGGTGCCCCGGGTGATGACATGGTCGTCGAGCTGAACGGTGCTCCCGGCGGCAAGCGCGGTCCTCCAGCCGTGCCCTGCCCCACCCCCGCGCCCTTGGCTCCAACGAAAGGGTAATGATGAAGGGCGGAGTCACTCGCCTGGCCGGAGCGGGCGCCGCGGTCATGCTCGCGCTCACGGCATGCGGCGGCGTCGACACGGGCGGATCGTCGGGTACGGGCGACGCGGGCCAGGCCAAACAGGAACTCACGGTGACCGCGTTCGCGGGCGCATGGGGCGAGCTGTTCAAGAAGTCGTTCGTCGAGCCGTTCGAACGCGACACCGGCGCGAAGGTCAACCTCGTCTACGGCGCCAACGCCGAATGGCTCACCAAGCTGCGGGCGTCCGGCGGCGAGAACCCGCCGTTCGACGTCATCGCCTTCACCCCCGACGCCTCCCTGCCCGCGTCCTCGGCCGGTCTGCTGCAGCCGCTCGACACCGCCAAGCTCACGCACTGGAAGGACATCGACCCCGTGCTGCGCGGCAAGTCGGCCTACCAGGGCAAGCAGTACGGCGTGCCGCTGACCACGGGCTCGACCGGCCTCCTCTACCGAACCGACAAGATCAAGACGCCGCCGTCGGACTGGTCGGACATCTTCGACAAGCAGTACTGCGGCCACATCGCCCTGCCCCCGCTGACCTACAACCCCGGCCTGGAGTTCTTCTCCGCCCTGGTCACCTCCGAAGGCGGCAAGCTGTCCGACCCCGCGGCCGTGGACAAGGCGTTCGCCAAGCTGGAGACGCTGAAGGGCTGCGTGTCGTCCTTCCCCGCCAACGCGGGCAACGCCGCCACCGTCATGGAGAACGGCGACGCCTGGATCATGCCCTTCTGGGACGGCCGCGCCTTCGCCATGGCCCAGGCGGGCTCCCCGATCGGCTTCACCTACCCCAAGTCTGGCCCGGTGGGGGCGCTGACCTCGTACTTCGTCGCCAGCGGCAGCAAGAACAGCGAGCTGGCCACCAAGTTCCTCGACTACCTGTCGGCGGCGCAGAACCAGAAGCCGTTCGCCGAAGGCACCTGGTACGCCGCCGGGAACGACGCCATCGACTACAGCCCGGCCTTCGAGGAGCGGGTCAAGCACGGGCCCGAGGTCTTCGAGAAGTTCATCTGGGTCGACTACACGGTCGCCACCCCCAAGCTCAACGAATGGCAGCAGCGGTGGAATCAGATCTTCGGCTGATCGAACTGCCCGGGGACGGGGCGGGACACGTCGAGATCGAGGGACTGGCCGCCGGCTACGAAGGCGCGCGGGTGCTCGATCTGGAGCGGCTGTCGATCCGCAAGGGCGAGTTCCTGTCCATTCTCGGGCCCAGCGGTTGCGGCAAGACGACGCTGCTCAACTCCATCGCGGGCTTCGTGCGGCCCACGGCGGGCCGGATCGTGATCGACGGCTCCGACGTCACCGACCGGCCGCCGTACCGCCGGGGTCTGGGCATGGTCTTCCAGAACTACGCGCTGTTCCCGCACATGACCGTCGCCGCCAACGTGGCGTACGGGCTGCGGGTGCGCCGCCTGGACCGGGCCGAACGCGAGGAGCGCGTCCGCGAGGCGCTGCGCCTGGTCGGCCTCGAGGGGTACGCCGAGCGCCGGCCCAAGCAGCTCTCCGGCGGCCAGCAGCAGCGGGTGGCGCTGGCCCGCGCCCTGGCCATCCGGCCCGCGGTGCTGCTGCTGGACGAGCCGCTGTCCAACCTCGACGCCAAGCTGCGCAGGGAGATGCGGGTGGAGCTGCGGGCCATCCAGCGCCGCATCGGCACCACGATGATCTTCGTCACGCACGACCAGGAGGAGGCTCTGGCGCTGTCCGACCGGGTGGCCGTCATGAACGGCGGCCGGATCGAGCAGCTCGGCACCCCCGACGAGGTCTACCGGCGGCCGGCGACCCGCTTCGTGGCGCAGTTCATCGGGGCGGCCAACGTCCTGGAGGGCACCGTCACGGCCTCGGGCGAGCTCGACGTCGGCGGGATCACCGTGGGCTGCGGGCCACTGCCGGTGGGCGTGGGCGAGCACGCGGTAGTGGCGATCCGCCCAGAACGCATCCGCCTGCGCACCGCCGACGAACCCGGTTCGACCGGCATTCCCGACACGCCCGCCTCAGCCCTCCGCACCACCGACCCGGCCGAAGCGAGCCCCAACACGGCTGGCGTCGAGACGGCCGGCGGGGTCGCGGGGACCGTGGGGTATCGGGCGTTCGCGGGTGACGCCTGGCACGTCGAGGTGCGGCTGGCCGACGGGCGCGCCCTGAGCGTGCAGAGCGCCGACACCGGCGCGGGCTCGGCTGACCCGCCGGGCGCGGGCACGCCGGTCGTGGCAACCTGGGACCCCGCCGACGTGATCATCCTCGACGCGGGACCCGAACCGGAGACCGGCGCGAAGCCCGGCACGGGACCCGAGGCGAGGTCCGGCGCGGGGTCGGAAGCCAAGCCCGACACGGGGCCCGCGGCGAAGCCCGGCGCGGAGCCCGGTGCCGGGCCTGAGGTGGGGGCGGGATGACGGTCGTATCGCCGGGCGCGCGCCCGGCGGCCCCCGCGCGCCGCCCCCGCTGGACGGGCTTCGTCTACGTCCTCCCGCTCCTGGTCTTCCTGGCGGCCCTGTTCCTGGTGCCGCTGGTCCGCCTGCTCCGCCTGAGCTTCAATCCGGTCGACGCCTTCAACGCCGCCCTGCCGGGCTGGACCCTGGAGCAGTACGGGCGGGTCCTCACCGAGCCGTACTTCTACGGCTCTCTCCTCCAAACGCTGGCCACGGCGCTCCTGGTGGCGGTCCTGTGCGTGACCCTGGCGTACCCGGCCGCCTACGCGCTGGCCCGCCAGCGTCCCGGCGTGGTGCGTACGCTGCTGTTCGTCATCGTGATCTCGCCGCTGCTGACCAGCGTGGTCGTGCGCACCTACGGCTGGGTGGTGCTGCTGTCGGGCAACGGGGTCGTCAACCAGGCGCTGGTCGCCACGGGCCTGCGGGACCAGCTGGCCCAGCTCCTGACCAGCTACCCGGCGGTCGTGGTGGCGGTGACGCACGTGCTGCTGCCGTTCGCGATCATCCCGCTGACCACGGCGCTCGGCGGCCAGGACCGCAACCTGCACCGCGCCTCGCAGACCCTAGGGGCCGGCCCGATCAGGACGTTCCTGCGGGTGACGGTCCCCCTGAGCCTGCCGGGGATGGTCACGGGCGCGCTGATCGTCTTCGCGCTGGCCATGGGCATCTACATCACGCCGCTGCTGGTCGGCGGGGTGACGCAGCCGCTGACGGGCATCCGGGTCTACGACCAGGTGACGACGGTGTTCGACTACCCGGTCGCCGCGGCGCTGAGCTTCGCGCTGCTGGCCCTCACGATCGTCTCCACCTCACTGCTCGCGGGCGTGTTCAGGATCTGGGAGAGGCGGCTTCATGGGTGAGCGGGGTTACGACAGGGGCGTGCGCCTGGCCGGGGCGGCCCTGGCGGCGCTGGTCTTCCTGTTCCTGATCGCGCCGCTGGTGGTGCTGGTGATCAGCTCGTTCAACCGGGCGGGCTCGATGGCGTTCCCGCCGTCGGGGTTGTCGCTGCGCTGGTACGCCGAGGTGCTCGGCTCGCCCGACTGGCAGGTCTCCTTCCGGCTGAGCGGCCTGCTGATGGCGCTGGTCGTGCCGACGACGGTGGTGCTCGGCACGCTGGCCGCCTACGGGCTGACGCAGGGTTCGTTCCCCGGCCGCCGGCTGCTCCAGGGGCTGGCGTTGTCGCCGCTGATGGTGCCGGAGATCATCATCGCGCTCGGCCTGCTGTACTACTTCCACGGCGTCGGCCTGATCAACTCGCTGCCGGGGTTGTGGCTGGCGCATTCGCTGGTCGCGCTGCCGTTCGTGGTGCGGGCGGTCATGGTGAGCGCGGCCCAGCTCGACCCGGCGCTCGAACGGGCGGCGACGAGCCTGGGCGCGGGCCGCATCCGGGTGTTCCTCACGGTGACGCTGCCGCTGCTGCGGCCCGGCATCCTGGCGGGCGGCGTCCTGGCGGCGGTCACGTCGCTGGGCGAGGTCGCCGTGACGGCGCTGGTGGCGGGCGCGAACACCACGACCGTGCCGCTGCGCATCTTCTCGGCCGTGCAGTACCAGCTCGATCCGTCGATGGCGGCGGTGTCCACGCTGCTCATGGCCGCGAGCGTGGTCGTGATGGTGGTCGCCGATCGGTTCGCTCGTATCTCGGAGGCATTGTGACCGGACAAACGGCGCGGATCGGGATCGACGTCGGGGGCACGTTCACGGACCTCGTCGCCGTCCTGCCCGAGCGCGATCTGGTGGTCCACCACAAGGAGCCGAGCACGCCCGCCGACCCCTCGCGGGCCGTCGCCGACGGCCTGGCGGCCGTCCTCGCGCGGGCGGAGCTGCGGCCCGAGGACGTCGCGGGCATCACGCACGGCACCACGATCGGCCTGAACGCCATCATCCAGCGCCGAGGCGCGCGGATCGCGCTGGTCGTGACCCAGGGCTACCGCGACCTGCTGGAGA
The DNA here is from genome assembly GCF_042650645.1 of Nonomuraea purpurea. Classification (NCBI taxonomy): domain Bacteria; kingdom Bacillati; phylum Actinomycetota; class Actinomycetes; order Streptosporangiales; family Streptosporangiaceae; genus Nonomuraea; species Nonomuraea purpurea. The sequence continues at coordinate 56,696 of NZ_JBHSBI010000009.1, read as the reverse complement.
TCGGCCGCAGCCGCATGCCGTCCTCCTTCGACCTGTACGCGGGCAAGGAGGAGCCGCTGGTCCCCCGCAACCTCATCGTCGAGATCCCGGCCAGGCTCGGCCCCCGCGGAGAGCCCGCCGCCGTGCCGGACGCGGCCGAACTGGACCGCGTCGCGGAGCGGCTGCGCGCGACCCGCGCCGACGCGGCGGCGGTCGTGGTCCTGCACGGCTACACCGACCCGGACTTCGAGGAGGGGGTCGCGGCGAGCCTGCGCGAGCGGCTGCCAGGGCTGCCGGTGACCGCGTCGGCGACCGTCTGGCCGGAGGTGCGCGAGTACGAGCGCGCCCTGGTCGCCTGCATGAACGCCTACATCCAGCCCCTCATGCGCGACTACTTCACCCGCCTGGAGCGCCGGGTGCGCGGCCTGGAGGTGGCGGCGCCGATCTTCATCAGCGCGTCCAACGGCGGCTCGATGAGCCTGCGTTCTGCCGCCGAACGTCCCATCGAGACCGTGTTGTCGGGCCCGGCGGCCGGTGTGGCCGCGGCGGCACGGCTGGCACGCCATCTCGGGGACGTCAAGAGCGCCGGGAACGTCGAGGGCGTCGGCGGCACTGGCGGCATCGTCACCTTTGACATGGGCGGCACCAGCAGCGACATCGCCGTGACGGTCGGCGGCTCCCCCGAGCTGGCCACGCACACCACGGTCGGCGGGCTGCCGCTGATCGTGCCGGTCGTCGCGGTGAACGCCATCGGCGCGGGCGGCGGCTCGGTCGTCTGGGTGGACGGCCAGGGCGTGCTCAAGGTCGGTCCGGGCAGCGCGGGCGCCGATCCTGGTCCGGTGGCGTACGGCCGGGGAGGCGACCGCCCGACCGTGACCGACTGCTACCTGGTGACCGGGCTGATCGACCCGGCGACGTTCCTCGGCGGCCGGATGCCGCTCGACGCCGACGCCGCGGCCAAGGCGCTGAACGGCCTCCTGCCGGGAGGCGACGGGCAGTCCGCGCCCGACACGGCGGTGGCGGGAACGGCCTCGACCGCAGCGGCGGCCGGCGCGCTGCGCGTAACCACCGCCGCAGGCACGGCAGCGACCGCGGCGGCGGGCGCGCTGCGGGTGGCCACCGCGGGCATGGCCACCGAACTGCAGAAGATCATGGCGCAGCGCGGGCTCGACCCGCGCGGGTTCACGCTGGTGCCGTTCGGCGGGGCGGGGCCGACGCACGCCGCCATGCTCGCCGAGGAGGTCGGGATCAGCCACATCGTGGTGCCGCCGACGGCCGCCACATTCTGCGCGCTCGGCGCGGCGGGCGCCGACCTGCGCCGCGACTTCGCCCGCAGCCTGCGCCGCACCCTCGACCCCGACAGCGCCGAGCGCCTGACAGGCGTGCTCGCCGAACTGTCCGCCCAGGCCCACGACTGGCTGGCCGAGCAAGGAGACTCGCTGACCGGACAGCCCCGCGACCCACTGACCGGGCCCCGCAACCCGCAGACCGAACAGCCCCACAACCCGCTGACCAGGCCCCACGACCCGCAGACCGAACAGCCCCGCAACCCGCTGACCAGGCCCCACGACTCGCAGACCGGACAGCCCCGCGACGCGCTGGTCGAGCAGCACGGCGACGGGCCGGTGGCGCGGCTGTCGGCGGCGGCTGACATGCGCTACTCCGGCCAGGCGTACGAGCTGCGCGTCCCCCTCGACCCCAGCGGCCTCGACGTCGAGTCGATCGCCGAGGCGTTCCACGCCGAACACGAGCGCCTGTACGGCTTCCGCGACCAGCACGCCCCGATCGAGCTGGGCACCGCCCGGCTCGGCGTCGTCGGCCCCGTGGCCGAGCTGCCGCCGGTCCCCGTCCCGCGGGGAACGGGCGCGCCCCTGCACTCGGGACGGCGGCCCGTCCTGCTGGCCGGCGCCTGGCACGACGCCGCCGTGCACCAGCGGCCGTCCCTGGGTGTGGGCGACGCGTTCGACGGCCCCGCGATCGTCGAGCAGGACGACACCACCGTGGTCGTGCCGCCCGGCTGGTCGGGGGACGTCGACGGCGCCGGCAACCTCCACCTCCGTCGAAAGGCCTGAACGTGCGGCTCGACCCCGTCACCTTGGAGATCGTCGGCAACCGGCTGACGGCCATGACCGAGGAGATGTGCCTGACCCTGCAGCGGACGAGCCGGTCCCTGTACGTCAAGGAGACCGCGGACTTCTGCTGCGCGTTCGCCGGGCTGGACGGCGGTTTCGTCGCCTACCCGCGCGGGATCGGCGTCTCCGGCTTCGTCGGGCTGAACGTCCTGACCGCCGTGCGCGCCGCCGGCCCGCTGGAGCCCGGCGACGTGATCATCACCAACGACCCGTACCGGTCCGGCGGCCTGGCCACCCACCTGACCGACATCCAGCTCATCGAGCCCTATTTCCACGAGGGGGAGCTGATCGGGTACGGCTGGGCGTTCATCCACTGCTCGGACATCGGCGGCCGGGTGCCGAGCAGCCTGTCGCCGATCAACGACGAGATCTTCCAGGAGGGGCTGCAGATCCCGCCGGTCCGGCTGGTGCGCGCAGGCGAACCCGTACGGGACGTGGAGGCGCTGATCTCGGCCAACAGCCGCACGCCCGAAGCCAACCTGGGCGACATCCGCGCCATGCGGGCCGCCCTGCGCACCGGCGGCGAACGGCTGGCCGGCGTGATCGCGCAGCACGGTGTGGACACGGTGCTGGCCGCGCAGGGGGACCTGGTCGACTACAGCGCGGACAAGGCCCGCGCCGCCCTGGCCGGGCTCGGCGACGGGACGTACCGCTTCGTCGACTACCTCGACGACGACGCCGTCTCCGGCATCCCGGTCCGGCTGTCGGTCACCGCCACGCTCAAGGCCGGCGACCTGCACCTGGACTTCACCGGCACGGACCCGCAGGTGGCGGCCGCCTTCAACATCGCCACCCTGGGCCGGCCGCACGCCTGGATCACCACCCGCGTGCTCGCGCTCATCTGCACCCTCGACCCCGGCATCGCGCTGAACGCGGGGCTCATCGCGCCGATCAGCGTCACCACGCCGGAGGGTTCGCTGGTCAACCCCGTGCATCCGGCCGCCGTCGGCGTGCGGCACGCCTCGGCCAACCGCGTCAACGACGCCGTCGGGGGCGCGCTCGGGCTGGCCGCACCGCACGTCCTGCCGGCCGCCTCCAGCGGGCTGGTGGTGCCGGTCGTGGTCGCCGAGCCGCGCGGCAGCGGCCAGAACGTGCAGGTGCTGGAGCCGATGGTGGGCGGGACCGGCGCGCGCGAGGGCTCCGACGGGGTGGACGGGCGCGACAGCGGCATCTCGAACCTGTCCAACAACCCCGTGGAGACCGTCGAGACGGAGATCGGGGTCGAGATCCTCACCTACGGGCTGCGTCCCGACTCGGGCGGGGCCGGGCGGTGGCGTGGCGGCTGCGGGCTCGAACTCACCTTCCGCGTGCTCGGGGAGGGGTCGAAGCTGCTGGCCCGGGGGCTGGAGCGGATGTGTTTCCGCCCGTGGGGCGTGCGGGGCGGCGGGCCGGGGACGCCCACCGAGCTGATCGTCAATCCGGGCACGGCCCGGGAACGGCGGCACTTCAAGATCGACGTGCTGTCGCTGGAGCCGGGGGACGTCGTGAGCCTGCTGACCTCGGGCGCGGGAGGTTACGGCGACCCGTACACGCGCGATCCCGAGGCCGTGCTGCGGGATGTGGAGCGCGGGGTGGTGTCTCGGGAGGGGGCTGAGCGGGCGTACGGGGTGGTGGTGCGCGAGGCGGACGACGGCGGCCTGTCGATCGACGCGGCGGCCACGGCGGCGAGCCGAGGCGGCCAGTCGGCAACCTCGGACGCCGCAACTCCAGAGACGGCCACAGCGGCGAGCAGAGGCGGCCGGTCGGCAACTTCGGACGCCGCAGCTCCGAATGGCTTGACCGCCGCGTCGCCGGAGGCCGCCCGGCCGGGCGACTCTCTCGGCGCGGTGCCGCGGGAGGGCTTCGTCGGCGGCGGTCCTGAGCGGCTCGCATGGGAGTCGGTTTTCGACGTCGACGCCGTCGATCGCCTGGTGACCGCCCTCTTCCAGCTCCCGGGACCGGCCAGGACCCCGCGCCGCCGTGCCGTCTACACCCGCGTCCTCGACACACTCCCCGAGGGCTTCCCCAGGACTCCGCCCACGGCCGGGCAGATCGACACCGCCCGCCGTACACTCGCCGACGAGATCTTCGCACTGGAACGGGCACACGCATGAGCACCTTGACCGACGCCGTCATGGACGGGTTCGACGACGCGGCCCGCAAGGACCTCGCCGCCCTCTACCGCGACCTGCACCGTCACCCCGAGCCCGCCTTCAAGGAGGAACGCACGGCGGGCGTCGCGGCCGAGCGGCTGCGGGCGGCCGGGTTCGAGACGCACAAGGGCATCGGCGGCACGGGCGTGGTGGGCGTGCTGCGCAACGGCGACGGGCCGACGGTCGCGCTGCGGGCCGACATGGACGCGCTGCCGGTGCTGGAGGCGACGGGCCTGCCGTACGCCAGCACCGACACCTACAGGGACGCCGAGGGCCGGCAGGTGCCGCTCATGCACGCCTGCGGCCACGACATGCACGTCACCTGCCTGGCGGGCGCGGCGGAGTTGCTGGCCGCCGGCCGCGAACGGTGGCGGGGGACGCTGGTCGCGCTGTTCCAGCCGGCGGAGGAGATCGCCGCCGGGGCCAGGGCCATGGTGGACGACGGCGTGCTCGACCTGATCGGCCGCCCCGACGTCGTCCTCGGCCAGCACGTCTTCCCCAACCCGGCGGGAACGGTGCTCGTCAGCCCCGGCGAGGTCCTGGCCGCCGCCGACAGCCTCGAAATCCGCCTGTACGGCCGGGGCGGGCACGGCTCCCAGCCCGAACGCACCGTCGACCCGGTGGTCCTGGCCGCCGCCACCGTCATGCGCCTGCAGACGGTCGTCTCCCGCGAGATCTCGCCGTTCGACCGCGCCGTGCTGACGGTGGCCCAGATCCACGCGGGCCACAAGGAGAACGTCATCGCCGACGAGGCCACCGTCACCGTGAACCTCCGCTCGTTCTCGCCCGACGTCCGGCGCACGCTGCTGACCGCCGTCGAACGCGTCGTCAACGCCGAGGCCGCCGCCTCGGGCGCACCCCGTCCACCCGAGCTGCGCACCCTCAACGCCTTCCCCCTCACCAGCAACGACCCGGCCGCGACCGCCACGGTCCACGACGCCTTCACGCGCCGCTTCGGCTCGCAGCGGGTGACGGAGATGGCGCCGCTGATGGGCAGCGAGGACTTCGGCGTCTTCGGCGCCGAAGCCGGCACCCCCTCGGTTTTCTGGGGCCTCGGCGGCGCCGACCCGGACCGGTACGCGCAGGCGGAGCGAGAGGGCAGCCTGTCGCAGGACATCCCGGGCAACCACTCCCCCGCCTTCGCCCCCGTCATCCTCCCCACACTGCCGACGGGTGTCGAGGCCCTGGTGACGGCGGCACTGGCCTGGCTTCCCGAACGGTAGCGGCCACCTGGCATCCCGAACGGCAAGAACCGCCTGGCATCCTGAACGGCAGGAGCCAGCTGGCTTCCGCGCCGCCTTCGCCGAGCGGTAGGGGGTTCGTTCAGCTGTGCGAGACTTGGGCGAATGCTGCCAGAGGAGATTCACGACATAGCCGGGGCGCTGGGCCGCGAGGTGGTGGCGACCCGCACGCTGGCGGGCGGCTTCTCCCACGAAACCTGCCTGCTCACCCTGGCCGAGGGGCCGCCCGTGGTGGCCAGGCTCGGCGGCCCCGATCCCGCCGTCGAGGCCGCGGTCATGGCCGCCGCCCGCCGGTACGCGCCCGTCCCCCAGGTCCTGCTCGTCCTGCCCGCCACGAAGGGCTCCCGACCGGCCATGGTGCTCGAGTACGTGGCCGGCACCCCACTCAGCCACGTCCTCGGCGAGGACCTTGTGGACACCGCGGGCGCTGCGGATGTGGGTGCGCTCGGCACGGAGGTCGGGCGGGTGGTCGCGGGTATCGGCGCGGCGACGTTCGACCGTCCTGGCTTCTTCTCCGGTCAGAACCTCACCGTCCGCCCGGAACGTCCCTGGTCCAAGCAGCTCCCCGAGATGGCCGAAACCTGCATGACCGCCACTCCCCCGTCCCGCCTGGCCCCGGCCACCAGGGAGGCGTGGGTGGAGCTGTGCGCGGCCCACGCTCCCGCGCTGGTCAGCGTCGACGACCACGCCCGGCTCGTCCACGCCGACATCAACCCCAAAAATCTCCTGGTCACCCTGGCGCGGGACGGCTGGCGCGTGGACGCCGTACTGGATTGGGAGTTCAGCTACGTGGGCTGCCCGTACGGCGACGCCGCGAACATGCTCCGGTTCGGCGCCGACTACCCACCCGCCTTCGTTGACGGCTTCCGCACCGCCTTCGCCGAGCACCAGCCCGACGATCTGCCGGTAGCGGAGGACTGGGCGTACCTCGGACGGGTGCTGGACATGTTCGCCCTCAGCGACCTCGTCACCCGCCCTGTCGGCCATCCCGTGGCGGACCAGGCCGCCGAGCAGATCCGGCAGTGGGTGACACGCGGCGTACCCGACTGATGGGCGCAGTTGATCAGAGCCGTCACGGCCAGGCCAGCGGCCACACCAGCGCTTGCTCGCCACGCTCGCCCGCGACGACGTAGCGATCGCCGGCCGCCAACGGCAGCGCGCCGACCTCCGCCACCGACCTGCCGATCACGCGCCCGGAGGTGAGGTCCCAGACCTGCGCGGACGCGGTGCCCTCGGCGAAGTCCGCGACCAGCGCGATGGCTCTGCCACGGACCGTCGCCGTGCGCTTCGGAACCGGCACGGTGATCGGCGCTGCCTGGTCGCGGCCGGTGCGGGGGTCGAGCACGCGTGTCTCGCGCTGCAGGTCGCGCCCGGCGAACAGCGCCGGACTACAGCCGAAGAGCCCCAGGCCGGTGAAATCGGGCGGTGGTGTCATGGTGAACGACGACAACACCCGTCCCGTGGTGGCGTCCCAGATCCTGACCCGGCCCTGGTCGTCGTAGGCGGAGACCAGAGGTCGTCCGCCGACGACCGCGAGTTCGCGGGCGCCGGGCCAGCGGTTGTCCGTCTCCAGCCGGGCGGTGCGCAGGAGCCGGCGCGTGCGCAGGTCCCAGGCGTACACGACGCCGGGCTCGGACGCGGCGACGAAGGCGTACACCGTCGTTCCGCTCACCCGCCGTACCGGCTCCAGCCCTGCCACGTGCTCGTCCTGACCGAGTGGTGCGGGCAGAGCCAGGGCTCCGAGGCCGGTGGCCGTACGCGGGTCCCACAGCTTGATCGAGCCGCGCTGGGTCGCGGTGACCGCGACCGTGTTGCCGTCGAGGTCGGCGACGGCCAGGTGGGCCAGGGCGTCGCCGGGCGGGACCGGGTGGCGGGCGGGCAGGCCCGCAGGATGGCCGGTGGCGGCGTCGAAGGTACGCAGCGTGCCGTTCTTCTCCGAACTCACCACCACCTGCCGCCCGTCCACCTCGACGGGCCTGGCCGCCACGACCCGATCCATCACCGTGGCGGGCTCCTGGCGGCCGATCTGCTTGCGCGTGCGTACGTCCCAGAGCCGGACGCTGTTGTCCGCGCTGCCGCTCAGCAGGACCTGCCGGCCGTCGAGCGTTCCGGTGGCCAGCGCGGTCACCACGTCGTCGTGGCCGGTCAGCGTGCCCGTGGAGCGTCCGCCGAGCTCGCGGACGGCGATGACGGCCTCGCTTCCTTCGGCCGCCAAGCCCAGAGCCAGCGTGGCCGGCGCGGTGCCGGTGAGCACGGTGGAGGCGGTGTACTGCGCGGTCTCATCGTCGTTGACGCGCAGGTGGGGCCCGCTCTTTCCGGTCGCCAGATCGAAGCTGCGAACGCCGGCGTAAGAGCGGATGAGGAGAGTCGCGCGCCCGCGCACCTCGGTGATGGCCGCCCAGTCGGCCGTGGCGTTCTCCTCCTCCAGATAGATCGGCGGGCCGGCCTCCCGTCCCGAGGCCAGGTCCCACACGCGTATCGGGCTCTCCTCGCCCTCGTCGACCACCGCGATCTCCTTGCCCCGCAGGCGCCCCGTGGCGATCACACGTCCGCCGGGGACGGGGAGCTCACGCACGGTGCGGCGGGTGACCGGATCGATGACGCGCACGGCGCGCTCGCCGCCCGCGAACAGGACAGGGACGCCCCGGTAGGAGCCGGGCAAGACGGCCGAACCTGCGGGAAAGCGCAGCAGGATCGTACGTGCGGCCAGATCCCACAACCGCGTGCCGTATTCGCCCGACGTCAGGACGCCGGAACGGCCGCCCAGATCGACAAAGGCGGCGGCAGTGCCCTCCAGAGGCTCCGCCGCCGGCTGAAAGCCCGGAAGCCCCCAGAACCTGACCGTGCCCTCGGCACCCGCCGTGACGGCGATGGGCCGTCCGCCCAACCGGCCGAAGCCGACGGTGTTGACGTCGCCGTGGCCGCCCGCGGACAAGGGAACCGCCCGGCCGAGCGTGGGCTCGGCCGGGTGGGGCGGCGGGCAGACGCCTGGCGTGGGCCACGCCCGGGGTGTGTCGCCGGACAACGCACCTGAGCCACCCAGCAGCGACAGGCACATGCCAACGGCCATGAACTCCGTCAGACGGCGGGCGATCGAGATCATGCTGGTTTGGATGCCGGACCCGGCTCCTTGGTTCCGAGCTTCCGGCCGCACAGGAGCAGCGTGGAGCGGTGTTCGTGGCCGAGGACGGCGGCGAGGTGGTCGGTGTGGTGTCCGTTGGGCTACAAGGAGGAGACCATCCGCCTGACCCGCCCCCTCGGTCCCCTGCCCGACTGACCTCGGTGCTCTGGTAGGAAGGGGTTCATGATCCCCAGCCGAGGATGTCCGCCCGAGGCAGATGCCGCGGTGACCGGATGAGTGACGTCGCGGCGTTCCAGGAAAGAGGCGCGGAGTGACTGATCGGTACGTCGTCCACCTGGGTCTCGGTGCGTTCGCCCGTTCGCACACGGCCTGGTACACCCGGCACACCGGCTGGCGCATGATCGGCTTCACGGGTCGCGGGCCCGGTGTCGCGCGTCTGCTCAGCCGACATGGTGGCGCTTACCACGTCCTGACCCGCCACCCCGATCACGACGCGGCCGAACGCGTGGAGGTCCTGGCCGGGGTGCACGTCGGCGCCGATCTGGCGGCCTGGCTTGAGGCGTGCGCGTCCCCCTCGACGCATGTCGTGACGGTGACCGTCACCGAGAAGGGTTATCGCCTGACCCCGTCCGGTTCCCTGGATCTGGACGACGCCGACGTCCGCGCCGACGTCGAACTGCTGCGTACCGCCCCGTTCGGCGCGCCCGCGCGGACCGCTCCCGGCCGCCTCGCCCAGGGGTTGCTCGCGCGCGCCGACCGCGCCCCCGACGCGCCCGTCGCGGTGGTCGGCTGCGACAACCTGCGCGGTAACGGGCGGCTCGCAGAGCGGGCGGTGCTCGGCATGCTGGAAGCGGTGCCGGGCCGGTCGGAGTGGGTGCGCGGGAACGTCGGGTTCGTCTCCTCGATGGTGGACCGGATCACGCCCGCGGCCACGCCCGAGGATCTGGCCCAGGTGCGCGCGCTCACGGGCGTGGACGACCCGGCCGCCGTGGTGGCGGAGCCGTTCGCCGAGTGGGTGCTCGACGACGCCTTCCCCGCGCAACGCCCCCGCTGGGAGGTTGCGGGGGCCGTGCTGACCTCGCAGGTCGCGGGCCACGAGCTGCGCAAGCTCCTCGTGCTCAACGGCGCCCACACGCTTCTGGCCCACACCGGCCTGCTCAAGGACGTCAGGACTGTCGCCGGGGCGATCGCCCGTCCAGAGCTCCTCGAACTCCTCACGGCCTGGTGGCAGGCCGTACGCCCGCTGCTGCCGTTCCCCGCCCCCGAGGTCGACGCCTACGAGCGGGCGGTGCTGGAGCGTTTTCGCAACGCTCGCATCGAACACCGGCTCACCCAGATCGCCACCGACGCCGCCGAGAAGCTCCGCGTGCGCGTGCTGCCCCTCCTCAACGGCAATGCCGTGGAGCAGGTCGTCGTGGAGCAGCTTGCCGCGTGGATCGCGTGCTGGCGGGCGGGCGTCGCCCCGGACGACCCGCTCGGCCCCCGGCTGGCGCGGGCGGCGCGCGGCGTGCCTCAGGAGGCCGCCGCCCGCATGCTGGCGCTCCTCGACCCGGCCCTCGCCGACGACCACGACCTGCGGACCCGTGTAGGAGATCGCCTCCGGGACTTTTAGAGCGTCACTCCAGGTTGGAGATCATGCGGCTGAGCGTGCCCATGAAGGCCTCGTACTCCTCCGGCGAGATGCCGTCGAGGGCACGCACGTTGGCCGCCCGCGCGCCGAGCGTGAGCTCGGCCTGGATGGCGCGGGCCCGCTCGGTGAGGGTGTAGCGGGAGCGCCGCCGGTCGTCGGGGTCGGTGGTGCGGATGACCAGGCCGTCGCGCCGCATGCGGTTGAGCGTGTGGGCCATCGTCGACTGGTCGATCCTGACGCGTTCGCACAGCTCCTGCTGGGTGAGCCCGTCCCGTTCGTACAGGGCCAGGAGCTGGGCGAACTGTCCCGGCGTGACGCCGGTGCCGGCGATGCTGACCCGCAGCCCGTTGCCGAGCAGCCGGGCCAGGTGGTTGATCTGGTCGCCGAGGGACGACTGCCGGGGCAGTGAGCTCACACACGTTCCTTCGCACGGTCCTGCTTTATATGGCGTGCCATGGACTATACATGGCAAGCCACATATTCAGCAGCGATACTTCTTGTTCTGCTCGGCGACCACTTCGGCGGGCATCGGCTCGTCGGCGACCCGCACGGCGACCATGCCGCCCTTGACCATGTAGCCCCCGGTCACGTACATCGAATCGGGCACCGACGCCACTTCCTTCGAGTCGTCCCCCTCTCCGACCACGAACTGGTCGACGCTCAGGCCGCGCTCCTTGAGCAGGACCCGCATCTCGGGCACGCGCTTGTTGTAGTAGGGCACGCAGTGCATCGGCTCTCCGGACATGTCGATGCCGGTGATGACCTCGAGATTCTCGCCGGTGCGGGCCTTACGGCCGAGCATGATCTCCGCTCTGCCGGAGAAGTCCTTGGCGATCATGAGTCCGACCGGGCAGCTCCGCGTCCACGTGCACTTCTCCGGCCGGTCGATGGTCTTGATCTGGTCGGCGTAGATGAACGGGCCGGGTGGCTGGTCTTCGACCGCCATGGGCATGATCTCGCCGACCCTGCTCGGCGTCACCGGCGCCACGCGCAGGATGACGTCGATGCCCTTCGCCTTGAGCTCGTCCTCGTACACCTTGGCGTTGGCGTAGAGGTCCTTGACCTCGATCATCCAGAAGTCGCCCTGCTCCTTGATGTCGAGCGCGGCCGCGGGCGGGGTGTGCAGGAGCGCCGGCACCGCCCAGGCCGCCGCCCCGACCGCCGCGGCGACGGGGAGCGCGGCGTACACGCGCCACCTCCTGCCGCTTCTGGCAACAGCGGGCACGGCCTCCGTCTCCATGATCTGGTCCAGCATCTCCCGCGCGCCCGGGGTCAGGCCGGGGCCCGGGTGGGGGGCCAGTCGCCGGACGGCTTCGTCGACGTTCACGCGTTCTCCTTGGCGAGTTTGACGGCGCGCACGCCGTACCTGTCGAGGTCCTCATCGAGGGCGGCCAGTTCGGCGGCCAGCCGTTTGCGGGCGCGGTGCAGGCGCTGCCGCACGGCCATCCGCGAGCAGCCCAGCACCTTGGCGATCTCCGCGGTGCCGAGCTCCTCCCAGCCGACCAGCGCCAGCAGCTCCCTGTCGTCGTCGGACAGGCGCGCGAACGCCTCCCCGAGCGCGGCGGGGGCCCGCCCCGCCGGGTCGTTCCACTCGGCGAGCTCTTCGCGCAGGCGCTGGGCCAGGGCGGTCCTTCTGGACTCGCCGCGGCGGTGGTTGGCCAGGACGCGCCTGGCCACGCCGTACAACCAGAGCCTGGCCGCATCGCCGGCCGGCACGTCGCCGAGCCGCCGCCAGGCCGTCGTGAACGTCTCGGCGATCACGTCGGCGGTGTCGTCTGGATGGTCGGTACGCCGGTGGACGTAGCCCGAGACGGCCGCATAGTGCTCCGTGTAGAGCTCTTCGAAGCGGCGCCGGGGGTCGGCTGCGCCCACGTCGTCGTCCTTCCGATACGGGAATCTCACAACACAGTAGGTGTCCGGATCTTTCCCGATGTGACAGGACGTCAGCGCGGCGCAGGCCGCCCGGCGGCGTCGGCGATGTCGTTGGCCGCCACGTAGCCGAAGGTCATGGCGGGGCCGAGGGTCGAGCCCGCGCCCGCGTAACTGTGACCCATGACGGCGCCGCTGGCGTTGCCCGCCGCGTACAGGCCGGGGACGACCGAGCCGTCCACCCGCAGCACGCGGGCCCGCGCGTCGGTGCGCATGCCGCCCTTGGTCCCGAGGTCACCAGGGACGATCTTGAAGGCGTAGAAGGGCGGCAGCCAGAGCGGTGCCAGGCAGGGGTTCGGCTTGACGGACGGGTCGGTGTAGTAGCGGTCGTAGACGCTGTCGCCGCGGTGGAAGTCCGGGTCCTTGCCGTTCTGGGCGAAGGTGTTGAACCGGTTGATCGTGCCGCGCAGGGCCGTGGGCGGGACGCCGATCTTCTCGGCGAGCTGCTCGACGGTCCAGGCCTTGTGCACGGCGCCGCCGTCGTACCAGGAGTCGGGCAGCGGCAGCAGCGGGGCGATGTCCTTGAACAGGTAGCGGTTGCGGTAGTTCTGGTCGGTGATCAGCCAGGCGGGGATGTGCGGCGCAGACGGGGTGTTGCGGTCGTACATGATGTGGACCACGTCGCTGTAGGGCGCGCCCTCGTTGGCGAAGCGCACGCCGTTGCCGTTGACCATGAGGGAGCCGGGCAGGGTGCGCTCGGCCAGGCAGAAGTACGACTCGTCGGGCAGCGGGATGGCGGGCCCCCACCAGGCGTCCTCCATGAGGTCCAGGGCGGCGCCCACGCGCTCGCCCGCCTCGATGCCGGCGCCGGTGTTCTCCTTGGCGCCGACCGTCCAGCTCGTCCCGATGGGCTGGCGCTGGAACTCCGCGCGCATCGCCGCGCTGTGCTCGAAGCCGCCCGAGCCGACGATCACCCCGTGCCTGGCCTTGACCAGGCCCTTGGAGCTGACCACGCCGGTGACGCGGCCCGACTCGACCCGCAGGTCCTGCAGCGGGGTGTTGAGCCACACGGGCACCCCGGCGGCCAGCAGCCCGGCGCGCAGGCCGCCGGCCAGGCTCTGCCCCATGGTGAGCGGCTTCTCGCCGCGCAGCGCCGCCTGCGTGCCCCGCAGCAGGCACGCGGTGGCCACCTCCAGGCCCTTGCCGTTGACCAGGCTGAGCGTCAGCCACTTGTAGTCGGCGCTGAAGACGACCATGCCGGCCGGGACGGGGATGTAGGAGGGGTTGAGGCGGGCCAGCTCCGCCCCCAGGATGTTGCCGTCGAGCTGGTCGGGCTCGATGGAGCGCCCGGCCGGCATCCCTCCGGGGAACTCGGGATAGTAGTCGGAGTAGCCCTCCATGAACCGGAAGCGCAGCGGGCTGTTCCGCATCACGAACGAGATCATGTTCGGTCCCGCCGCCAGGAACGCCTGCTGCCTGGCTGACGGCACCGTGTCGCCCACGACGCGCGCGAGGTAGGCGGCGGCTTTGGCGGGGGTGTCGGGGACTCCGGCGGCCAGGATGACCTCGTTGTTGGGGATCCAGATGCCGGCGCCGGAGCGGGCCGCGGACCCGCCGAACGTCGGCGCCTTCTCGATCACCACGACGCTCAGGCCCCGCTTGGCCGCGGTGAGCGCGGCCGTCATCCCCGCGGCCCCCGAGCCGACGACCACCACGTCGTACTCGGCGTCGGCGGCGGCCGGGGTCTGGCCCAGCGCCGCACCGGTCATGAGGATCCCGCCGGCGACGAGCAGCGAGCGGCGGCTGGGAGACGAAGGCGCGACAGACTCCATGAGGCGATCCCTTCGGGAAGCGGCCATGGCGCCTCGCGCCTGACGCCACGGCCGTGCGAAAGCGGACGGCGAGTCGCGCGGCCCCTCGCCTCACGAAGCATGCGCTTGGTTGGTTAGGGTGTCAAGCCTCCAGCCAGTCGGCCAGCACCTCGTCCGTGTGCTCACCCAGCCGGGGCGGCGGCAGGCGGACGGCGCCCGGCGTCCTGGACAGTTTCACGGTCACGCCGGGCAGCGGCACGGGGCCCAGCGCCGGGTGCTCGACCTCGGCGACCATCTCGCGGTGGCGCAGTTGCGGATGGCCCACGGCCCCCGCCACGCCGTTGACCCGGCCGCACGGCACGCCCGCCGCCTCCAGCACCGCGACGAGCTTGTCGCAGGACAGCCCCGCCGTCCACTCGCCCACGATCGCGTCGATGGCGTCCCGGTTGGCCAGCCGGTCCTCCAGCGTGCGGAAACGCGGATCATCGGCCAGTTCGGGACGGCCCATGGCGGCCAGCAGCCGGGGGAAGTGGGCGTCGCTGCCGCCCACGACGTGCACCCACCCGTCGGCGCTGCGGTAGGTGTTGCCGGGAGCGCCGTACCTGTCGCGGTTGCCGACCTGGCCGGTCTCCTCGCCGCGCATCAGGTATTCGGTGGCCGAGGTCATCATCAGCGAGAACGCGGTGTCGAGCAGCGCCACGTCCACGACCTGCCCCCTGCCCGTGCGCCGCCGGTCGGCGAGCGCGGCCAGGACGCCGATCGTGAGCTGCATGCCGGCCGAGTAGTCCACCATGAACGTGCCCGACAACATCGGCTTGTCGCCCGGCTCGCCGGAGATGCTCATCAGCCCCGACTCCGCCTGGGCGATCGCGTCGAACCCTGTGCGCCCGGCCTGCGGGCCGTCCTGGCCGAAGCCGGAGCAGCGGGCCACGATCAGGCCGGGGTTGCGCCGCAGCAGCTCGTCCGGGGCCAGGCCCATCTTCTCCAGCGTGCCCGGCCGGAAGTTCTCCACCAGCACATCGGCGCGCTCGGCGAGACGGGCCAGCAGCCGCTGGTCGTCCTGGTCGCGGAAGTCCACGGTGATGCCGCGTTTGTTGCGGTTGAAGGCCAGCAGGTAGAAGCTCTCATCGCCGGCGCGCGGGCGCATCAGCCTGGCCTCCTCGCCGGTGCCGGGCTTCTCGGCCTTGACGACGTCCGCGCCGAGGTCGCCGAGCAGCATCGCGCAGTACGGCCCGGCGATGAACCGCGACAGGTCCAGCACCCGCAGCCCTTCCAAGGGCCCGCTCACAGAACTTGCTCCGGACGCTCGGCGCCGCCGTCGATCGCGGCGCTCGCCCAGCCCAGCGCGGTCCTGCCGCCGCCGTCCTTGTCCACCCAGACCTCCAGCTCCAGCCGCCCGTCGCTCTCCTCCAGGACCGCGCCGCGCACGGTCAGCGTGTCCCCGCAGTACGCCGGCGCGACGAAGCGCAGGTCGAGCCGGCCGGTGGTGAACCAGGACGCCCCGAAGAACTCCGTCATCGCCCGCGTGATGAGCCCCGTCTGCTGCTGGGCCTGGATGATCGTGCGGTCCAGCCCGGAATCGGCGGCCCGCCGGATGCTGGTGTGCACGTTGGAGTAGTGCTGCCCGGCCCAGGAGAAGACGTTCATCTGGTCCTGGGTGAAGCGCTTGGCCAGCGGCGGCAGCGGGGCCAGCCGCTCCAGCCCGTGCGCGGCGCGGGCGGCGACCGGCAGGTCCGCACGCGCCTGCCCGCCGACCCTGCGCCCGCCCGGCGTGGCGCTGCCGCGCCCGACGACGTTGCCCGCCACGACGCGCATGATCTCCACGCCCCGGTGGCTCACCAGCAGCCGCCCGTCCTCGCCTCTGGCCTCGGCTTCGAGCACGACGTAGCCGTTGCCGCGCCGCTCGTACTTCTCGACGTAGGCGCCGGTGACCGTGACCTGCTCGCCCGCGAAGGCCGGGTTGTGGAAGTCGAGCCGCTCGTGGGTGTGCAGGCCCTGGGCGGTGTTGCCGTCGTACTTGTCGTAGAACAGGAACAGCAGGTCGTTGGCCAGCGCCAGCGGGTGCGCGACCGGGCCGCCGAAGGGCGAGGGGCCGAAGTACCACGAGCCGTAGTCGTCCTGGCTGAACGCGTACGAGCGGATCTTGGCCTCGTCGAGCACGACCCGCACCGGGCCGAGCGGCTCGGGGATCTCGACCAGCTCGTAGCGGGCTTCCTTCTTGCCTGCCCCGGGCAGGGCCGGAGAGGTGATGGTCATACGGTGGAACTCCCTACGCTGTCAGGTGTCCGTACGTTGTCGAGGCTGATCCCGGCCGTCTCCTTGGCGCACGCGATCGCGACGGCGGTGATGACCGCGGCGCCGATGATGTAGAGCGCGACCGGCCAGTAGTGGCCGCCTGCCCAGGCCAGCAGCGCGGTGGCGACGGTCGGGGTGAGGCCGCCGGCGATGATGCCCGCGACCTGCGAGGCGATCGAGATGCCGCTGTAGCGCACGCGGGTGTCGAAGAGCTCGGCGAAGTAGGCGGGTTCGATGCCGTACTGCGCGCCGACGCCGATCGCGTAGTAGGCCACGATGCCGAGCAGCACGAGCAGGGCGCTGCCCGAGTTGAGCATCAGGAAGAACGGGAAGGCCATGACGGCGGTGAACGCGGCCCCGAACAGGAACACGGGTTTGCGCCCCACCCGGTCCGACAGCGCCCCGAACAGGAACGTGCTGCCGATGCCCACGGTCGCGGCGATCGCCGTGGCGAACAACACCGAGGAGCGGCCCAGGCCGATCTCCTGGGTCGCGTAGGACAGGGTGAAGGTGAGGATGATGTAGCCCAGGACGTTCTCGGAGATCCGCATGCCGGTGGCCAGCACCAGCGAGCGGCGGTGCGTGGCCAGCACGTCCTTCAGCGGCGAGCGCACGACCTGGGCGGTGTCGCGGATGCGCTGGAACGACGGGGTCTCCATCAGCCGCAGACGGATCACCAGGCCGACCACGACGAGCAGCAGGCTCGCCAGGAACGGCAGCCGCCAGCCCCACGCCCTGAACTGCTCGTCGGGCAGCGCGCTGGCCGCGCCGAAGGCCAGGGTGGACAGCACCACGCCGATCGCGTTGCCCATCTGCGGGAAGGCCCCGTAGCGGCCCCGTTTGCCCTCGGGCGCGCTCTCGACCGCGACCAGGGCCGCGCCGCCCCACTCGCCGCCGACGCCGAAGCCCTGGATGAGCCGGAGCGCCACCAGCAGGATCGGCGCCAGGATCCCGACGGTCTCCGCGGTGGGCAGCAGGCCGATCGCGGTGGTGGACAGGCCGGTGATCATCAGCGTGATCACCAGGGCGCGTTTTCTTCCGACCCGGTCGCCCATGTGGCCGAAGATGATGCCGCCGAGCGGGCGGGCCAGGAAGCCGACGCCGAAGACGGCGAACGCGGACAGCGTGCCGACGATGGGGCTGGTGCCGGGGAAGAACAGGTCGCCGAAGACCAGCGCCGCCGCCGAACCGAAGATGAAGTAGTCGTACCACTCGATGGCGGTGCCCACGAGCGAGGCCAGTGCCGCTCTGCGGGCGTTTTGGGGAACTGCGTCGGTGGCCATCGCGCCTCTTTCCCGTTGCGCCTTGTCCTGCAGTCTGTCTAGACAACTAGACTCTATGAGGGAGTAATTTACCTGACCGAAACCCCATGTCAATAGGGTAGAAAAACTACGGAAGTGCCGCTCGGGTCCGCAACCAGCGCTCGTAGAGCTCGCCGTAGCGGGCCGTCCGCTCCGGGTCGGGGTCGACGCGGCGCACAGGCGCCGCCGTACGGGCCTGGGCCTCGGCCGCGTCGGCGTACACACCGGCTCCGGCCAGGGCGAACAGCGCCGCGCCGAGCAGGCTCGCGTCGGGCCGCGCGGTGGCCAGCACGGGCCTGCCCGTGACGTCGGCGCGCAGCCCGCACAGGTCGGCGGAGCGGGCCACACCGCCCGCCAGCAGCACCGGCAGACTCGCCGACGGGTCGATGCGGTCGAGCCCGGCCCGGACGACGTAGGCCGCGCCCTCCTGGGCCGCCCGCAGCACGTGCGCGGGCGTGTGGCGCTCGTCCAGCCCCCACAGCGCCCCGCGTTCCGCGGGCCGCCAGTCGGGGAAACGCGCGCCGCTGATCAGCGGGACCACCGACAGGCCGTCGCTGCCCGGCGGCAGCGCCGCCATGGCCGCCGTGAGAGACGGCTCGGCCAGCTCGCCGAGGCCGAGCAGGCGCAGCAGGTAGGCCACCGCGCCGCCGGTCATCCCGGTCGGCCCGCCCCACGACCAGTGGCCCGGCAGCACGTACGGGTTCAGCACCGCGACGCCCGCCGGCACCCCGCCCGGGTCGGTCAGCACCCGGTTGAGCACGTCGGTGGTGCCCGCCACGTCCACGATCACGTCGGTTCTGGCGCCGAGCACGGCCGCCGCCCCCGTGGTGCCGTCGGGGCCGCCCGCCACGACCGGCAGCCCTGACGGCAGCCCCGTGGCCGCGGCGGCCTGCGCGGTGACCGTGCCGACGACGTCCGAGGCGTCGTGGACGGGCGGGAACAGGGCCGGGTCCACCCCCGCGGCGGCGATCAGCTCCGCGGCCCAGTCGCGGGCCGCCACGTCGAAGCCCAGGGTGTAGGCGGCACTGGTCGCGTCGGTGGCGGCCACGCCGGTCAGGCGCAGGATCAGGTCGTCTTTGGGGCTGAGCGCCCAGCGGACCCGCCGGACGGCCTCGGGGTGCCGCGCGGCCAGCCAGGCCAGCAGCGGCACCGCGCCGCCGCTGGGCTCCGGCCTGCCGGTGACCCTCAGCGCCTTTTCCAGGCGGCTTTGTCCGCCGCGCCTGGTGGCCTCTTGCCCACCGCGCGCCGACGTGTCACCCCAGGCGCGGCGGACGAGGTCGATGCCGCGCGAGTCGGACCAGCTCGCGCCCTCGATCACGGGCTCGCCCGCCCGGCCGGTGAGCACGCAGCCGACGTGGCCCGAGATCCCGGCCGCGACCAGCCGCCCGTCCCGGCCGGCGGTGAGCTCCCGCAGCAGCGCCGCCAGCGCGTGCCAGCGGCCGGCCGGGTCGAATCCGCCACCGGGGGCGGGCGGGTGGTCGCGGCGCAGCTCACGCACGATCGTGCCGTCCGGCCTGACGATCGCCGCGCGGGTCCCGGACGTCCCGACGTCGATCGCGCACACGACCGCCTCCCCGGCGGCGCAGGTCATGTCTCCAGCCGGGCCAGCAGCGGGAACTCCGGCCTGGTCCAGCTGTGGGCCAGCTCGATCGGCGTCCCGTCGTCGGCGAAGGCCACCCGGGTGATCCAGATGAGCGGGCTGCCCTGCGCCACCCCCAGCCACCCGGCCCGTTCCGCGTCTGCCGCCACCGCCGAGATCGTCTGTTCTGCCCACTTCAGCTTCACCCCCCACCGTTCGAACAGCGTCCGGTAGAGGGAGCCGCCGACGAGTTCCTCGCGGGCGAGCTGGGGCGCCAGGGAGTAGGGCAGCCAGGACTCCTGCACGGCCGCCGGGCTGCCGGACACCAGCCGCACCCGCAGCAGCCGGGTCGCCTTCTGGCGGGGCTTGAGCCCCAGGCGGGTCCGGACCTCGTCGGGAGCCACCACCGCGCCCTGGAACTTCATCTCGGTCGACACCTCCGAGACGCCCATCTCCTCGCCGAAGGAGCCGAGCCGGTTCATCCGGCGGTAGGTGGAGGACGGCTGGGCCACGTAGGTGCCGGAACCGCGCCTGCGCACCACCACGTGCTCGGCCTCGAGCTGGTCAAGGGCCTGGCGCACGGTCATGCGGCTGACGCCGTACTGCGAGGCGAGGGTGGGCTCGCTGGGCAGCCGGTCGCCCGGGGCCAGCGCGCCGGCCTTGATCTGGGACAGCAGGTCACCGTAGATGACCTCGTACATGGGGACCGGGCTCACGCCACCTCCTCGCTCACGCCCACCATCATCCCGCTCAGATCGCGCCTTCCGTACGCAGCCGCTCGATCTCGGCCTCGTCGAGGCCGAGCAGTTCGCCGTAGACGTAGGCGTTGTCCTCCCCCACCAGGGGCGGCGGCTTGCGCACCGCGCCGGGGGAGCCGGAGAGCTTGATCGGGATTCCGGGCAGCTTCAGCGTGCCGAGCGTGGGATGCTCGACGTCGAGCAGCATGTCGCGCGCGGCGACCTGCGGCGACTCCACGACCTCCGGGATCTCGGCGACCTTGCCGAACGGGATGCCGGCGGCGGTGAGCGTCTCGGCGATCTCCTCGCAGGAGCGGGTGGAGGTCCACTCGGTGACCGCCTTCTCCAGCTCCTCGACGTGCGCCATGCGGGCCGGCACACCCCGGAAGCGCTCGTCGGCGGCCAGTTCTGGACGGCCCATGGCCGCGCACAGGCGCGGGAAGAGCGGGTCGGTGCCGGCGTGCACGTAGACGAAGCCGTCGGCGGCGGGGAACACGTTGGCGGGCGCGGTGAGCAGGTCGCGCGAGCCGTTGCGGCCCCTGGTCTCGCCGAGCATCGCGTATGCGCTCGGCCGGGTGCCCAGCGCCGCGAACAGCGCGTCGAACGAGGCCACGTCCACGTGCTGGCCCTCGCCTGTGCGCTCGCGGTGCAGCAGGGCCAGCAGCGCGCCCATCGCGCCGTGGTAGGCGGCGACGTAGTCGGCGATGTACGTGCCGGTCAGCGTGGGTTCGCCGGTCCCCGTCACGCTCATCAGCCCGGTCGTGGCCTGGGCGATCGCGTCGAACAGCGCCCGCCCCGACTGCGGCCCGCTCTGCCCGAACCCCGAGATCGACACCAGGACGACGTCGGGCCGCAACTCCCGCAGCCGCTCGTAGCCGAGCCCCATTTTCTCCATCGTGCCGGGACGGTAGTTCTCCACCACCACGTCGCTGATCCGCACCAGGCGCTCCAGCAGGTCGCGGGCGGCCGGGTGGCGGGTGTCGAGCGTCGCGCCGTGCTTGTTGCGGTTGTAGATCATGGTGTAGACGCTCTGGCCCCGATGGAAGGGGGCGTGCTTGCGGGCGTCCTCGCCCCCGGGACGCTCGACCTTGACGACCTCCGCCCCCATGTCGCCGAGGATCTGGCAGCACAGCGGCCCGGCGATGAACCTCGACAGGTCCAGCACCCTGATGCCGTCCAGCGGCGTGTTCGCGGTCAAGCTCAGCCCTCCTCAGGCTCGTACTTGCGGAACGCCGGGTAGGTCCACGCGTTGACCTCGGGGTCGATCGGCACGTCGAACAGTGCGGGCGTCCGCCCTGCCAGCGTCTCACTCACCCTGGCGGCCAGTTCGTCCAGGTCGGTGACGCGCTGGGCGGACAGGCCGAGCCCGGCGGCGACCTGGGCGTAGTCGGCGGGGCCGAAGTCGACGCCGATGGTGCGGGGGCCGTACTTGACGATCTGCTCCTGGCGGATGTTGCCGTAACCGGCGTCGTTCAGCACCACCACGCAGACCCGGCCGCCGACCCGGACGAGAGTCTCCAGCTCGGCCAGGCTCATGCCGAGCGAGCCGTCGCCGACCAGCACCAGCACCGGCCGGTCAGGGTCGGTGACGGCGGCGGCGACCGCGGCGGGCACCGAGAAGCCCATGTTGCCGAACCCGACGGGCTTCAGGTACGTGCCGGGCTCGCGGATCTCCCACAGGTAGGACCAGACGCCGGGATTGCCGGCGTCGGGGAGGAGCAGCGTGCCCTCGGGGGCGACCTCGCGCAGGCGGCGGACGATGCCGGCGGGTGACAGCCCGGCCTGCCCGCCGGACTCGGGGACGTCGTCCCACCAGCGGGTGCGCGCCTCGGTCAGGGCGGCCAGCCACTCCTCGTCGGCCCGCACGGGCCCGTCGAGTGCCTCCGCCAGGGCTTCGAGGGTGAACCTGGCGTCGCCGATCACGCCGAGCGTGCGCGAACCGTAGTAGCGGCCGACGGTGGCGGGCTCGACGTCGATCTGCACGATCTCGGGCAGCGGCAGGCTCCAGCGGCTGGTCGAGATGGCATTGAGGCTGTTGCCGACCGCGATGACCAGGTCGGATTCGGCGACGACGCGGGTGGACAGGTTGGTGCCCATGCGGCTGAGCGCGCCGAAGACCAGCGGGTGCGTGGTCGGCACGCTGCCGATCCCGTTGAACGTGGTCACGACCGGGATGCGCCGCGCCTCGGCCAGGGCCAGCGCCGCCCGGCCCGCGCCTGACCTGTTGCAGCCGTTGCCGAGCCAGAGCACGGGACGGCGGGCGGCGGCGATGCGCTCGGCGGCGGCGGCCAGGGCGGCGGCGTCCGGGCGTGGGCGCTGGCCGACCCAGTCGCGCAGCGGGTGCGCGGGCGGCACGTCCGCAGGCTCGTCCACCAGGGATTCGATGACGTCGCGGGCGAAGTCGAGGTGCACGGGCCCGGGGTTGCCCGTCATGGCCCGCACGTATGCCTCCTCGATGGCCTGCCGGAGCGAGGAGGCGTGGGCGACCAGGCGGCCGTGCTTGACCAGGGGGCGGAACAGCGAGATGTGGTCGGCGTTCTGGGCGTCGTCCTTGTCGATGTTCTCGCCGTTGTTGTTGCAGGTGATCACGAGGACGGGGCTGGAGTCGCGCAGCGCGCCGCCGACGCCGGTGATCAGGTTCGTCGCGCCCGGTCCCGTGGTGGCCAGGCACACGCCCGGGGTGCCGGTGAGCCGGCCGTAGGCGTCGGCCATGACCGCGGCGCCGCCTTCATGGCGCGCGGTCACGAAGTCCACCTCCGGGGTGTCGAGGATCGCGTCGGTGATCGCGAGCGTCTGCCCGCCCGGCACGCCGAACACGTGCCGGACGCCCAGGGACACCAGGAGCCGGACAACGAGTTCACCACCGGTGATCTTGTCAGCCATGAAGATCGAAATCCATTCTGTCTGGTTGTCTAGACTGATTTAGAAGTTTCGACGGAATTACGGAGATGTGTCAACCCCTTGACGCGCCCGCCGACGGCACCTCAGACTGACCCGAAACCACGATAAGGCTAGTTGTCTAGTCAGATTGAAGGTGGTCGCGATGCCCTCCATCGACCCGCCCCGCCGCTCGCTCGCGCTGCTGTTCGCCCTGGTCGTGGCGCTGGCAGGATGCTCCACAGGGCAGGAGGACGACGCCGGCGCGGGAGCGAAGGCGCAGAAGGGGGAGATCAGGATCGGCGCGGTCATGTTCGCCCGCGACCTGGAGTTCTGGCAGCTCGTCGAGGCGGGGATGCGGGACGCCGCGCGGTCGGCGGGGGTGAAGATCAACGTGGAGGTGTCCAACCGGCAGCTCGCCACGGAGGCGCAGCTCGTCGACACCCTGCACGCGCGCGGCGACAACGTGCTGGTCATCGCGCCCCTCGACAACAGCGCCTCGGTCGCCACACTGCGCAAGGCCGACCAGTACGGCATGACGGTCGTCCAGTACAACTCCAAGGCGAGCGAGGAGACCTTCACCCACTTCGTCGGCGTCGACAACGCCGAACTGGGCCGCTCGGTCGGCAAACTGGCCAAGGAGTACGTGGACGCCGAGTTGGGCGGCCGGGCCAAGATGGCGCTGCTGACCGGCGACACCGAGCCCAACGGCACCGTGCGCAAGAACGCCTTCCTCAAGGAGGTGCCCGGCGGCAAGGTGGCCACCACGGCCGAGGCCGTCGGCTCGCCGGAAGCGGGCGCCAAGGCGTTCGAGACCGTGCTGCAGAGCAACCCCGACATCGACGTCGTGTGGGCCTGGAACGGTGCCGCCATGCAGGGCGCGGCCGTCGCGGCCCAGCGGCACAAGTCCAAAGTCAAGATCTTCGGCATCGACATGAGCAAGCAGGTCGCCCAGATCATGCGGGCGCCGGGATCGCCGGTGCAGGCGGTGGCCGACCAGCACGCCTACGACGTGGGCAAGGAGAGCGTGACGCTGGCGATCAAGGCCGCCAAGGGCGCCGGCGCGGCGGCGACCGGCGTGCCGCCCGCGACGTACTCGGCCGGCGACGCCAAGGCCATCGACGCGTTCCTGGCCGAACTGGGCAAGGCGGGTGCCAAGTGACCGCACCGGCGAGCGTGGCGCTCACACCGCCCGGCAGGATCCTGACTGGCTGGCGCACCGAGGCCGGGGTCGGCTCAGGGCTGGTGCTGCTGGTGCTGCTCTGGATCGCGGTCGCGCCCAACTTTCTCACCCTCACCAACATGACCGTGCTGCTCCAGCAGATGTCGGTGCTGATGATCGTGGCGGTGGGGCAGACGTTCGTGGTGCTGACCGGCGAGATCGACCTGTCGGTCGGCTCCTCGGTCGGCCTGACCACGGTCCTGGTCGCGGTGCTGACCGTGCGGGCCGGGCTGCCGCTGCCCGTCGCGGTCGCCGCGGTGCTGGCCGGCGGCGTGCTGATCGGGCTGTTCACCGGCCTGCTGCGGGTGATCTGGAACATCCCCTCCTTCATCATCACGCTCGGCCTGCTGTCCGCGCTGCAGGGTGTGGCGTTCACGATCAGCGACGGCGTGACCGTCTCGCCCATCCCCGACGGCCTCGGCCCGCTCTGGGACGGCAGCCTGATCGGCATCCCGACCCCGGTCTGGATCATGATCTGCACGGTGGCCGCCGGCATGTGGGTGCTGCGCCAGACCAGGTACGGCCGCCACCTGTACGCGCTCGGCGGCAACGCCGAAGCCTGCCGCCGCTACGGGATCAACGTGCACGCGCTGCGGGTCAGCACGTTCGTCGTCGTCCAGTGCCTGGCCGTGCTCGGCGGCCTGCTGTACGCCGCGCAGCTCGACTCCGGCAACGCCACGATCGGCCGCGGCATGGAGCTGAACGTGATCGCGGGCGTGGTCGTGGGCGGCGTGAGCCTGTTCGGCGGCACGGGCCGGCTGGCGGGGACGGCGCTGGGCATCCTGTTCATCTCGGTGCTGGGCAACGGGCTGACGCTGATCGGCGTGTCGTCGTATGTGTTCCTGATCTGCCAGGGCCTGGTCGTGATCGGCGCGGTGTTGTGGAGCGGGCTGCGGCAGCGCGGCACGGGATTCGGGAGGCGGACATGACGGCGCTGCTGAGCACCACGGGGCTGGAGATGCGCTACGGGGCCGTGCACGCGCTGCGCGGCGTCGACTTCGAGATCAACCCCGGCGAACTGGTCGCGCTCGTGGGCGACAACGGCGCCGGCAAGAGCACGTTCGTCAAGGCGCTGTCCGGCGTCATCCAGCCGACCGCCGGCACGATCTCCTGCGACGGCCGCCCGGTCGCGGCCCACTCCCCCGCCACCGCCCGCGACCTCGGCATCGAGACCGTCTACCAGGACCTGGGCCTGTGCGAGAACCTGACCGTGGCCGAGAACATCTACCTCGGCCGCGAACCCACCCTCGGCTGGGGCCCGTGGCGGCGCGTGGACCGGCGGCGGATGGCCGCCGAGGTGGCGCAGGCGCTGGGCGGCCTGTCGGTGAACGTGCCGCCGCCGGACGCCAAGGTGGCCCAGCTGTCCGGCGGCCAGCGGCAGGCGGTCGCGATCTCCCGGTGCCGGCTGTGGCGGCGCAGGCTCGTCCTGCTCGACGAGCCCACCGCCGCGCTGGGGGTGCAGGAGAGCGAACGGGTCGTCGCCACGATCGGCGACCTGCGCGGCGACGGCGCCGCGATCCTGCTCATCAGCCACGACATCCCCATGGTGATGCGGCTGGCCGACCGGATCGTGGTGCTGCGCAAGGGCGCCAAGGCGGCCGACCTGCCCGCGGACGGCGTCACCGAGCACGACATCGTCGCCCTGATCACCGGAGCCAAGGAGAGGCATCATGCGTGACCTGACCGACCCGGCCGCGCGGGCCGAGGGCGTCGACCCCGAGGCCGGGCTGAAGGAGCCGATCTTCGAGAACCTGGAGATCCCCGAGGACTTCGGCCCGGTCACGATCGTCGTGGACGACCACAAGGTCAAGCGGTTCGCCTTCACCCAGGACGACTACCGGCCCTGGCACTTCGGCGACAGCCCGTTCGGCCACCGGATCGGGCAGGCGGGCCTGCTCACCAACGACCTGGTGCAGCTCTTCACCACCAAGTACGCCGCCAGCCGCACGGTCGGGCTGCACACCGAGGAGCAGCTCTGGTTCCGCTCGCCGGTACGGGTGGGCGAGCAGGTCACGCTGCGCGGCCGGTACGTGGAGGCCTACGAGCGACGCGGCCAGGGCTACGTCGTGATGGAGGCGGAGGCCCACGGAGAGGACGGGCGCACGCTGGTGCGCCACCGCGGCGTGGAGATCCTGCGCACGGTGCCCGGCGAGGTCGCGGGCCGGGGCAGCGGCGGCGGGAGCGGCCCCCGGGTGACCGGCGAGATCGACGAGTCTCGCCCCTACGCCGTCACGGCCACCGGCGGCGTCGAGCCGGGCACGCCGCTGCGCCCGCTGGAGAAGGTCATCACGCAGGAGCAGGCGTCGGTGTTCTCGCGGACGGGCGAGTACGTGCGCAACATCCACAGTGACCTCGACGTCGCCCGCGCGGCGGGGCTGGCGATCCCGATCGTGCAGGGGCAGCAGCAGTGCTGCCTGATCCTGGACCTGCTCACCGGCTTCTTCGGCCCGGCGTGGCTGACGGACGGGTGGATCAGGTGCAAGTTCGTCCAGCCGGTCGCCGTGTTCGAGCCGCCGCGCGGGCGACGTCGAGGTCACTGTGGATGTTGCGCACGTACTCGCCCGTCCGCGAGAACACCGACGCCTGCTCCTGCGTGATGACCTTCTCCAGCGGGCGCAGCGGCGTGCCCGGCTCGACGCCGCCGGTGGCCGTGACGGCGTAGGGGCGAGACTCGTCGATCTCGCCGGTCACCCGGGGGCTCAACAGGTCAGGCGCGGGCCGGGCGGCGCTGGCCCTGGCCGAGGCGCGGCGCATCCCGGTTCGAGCCGCTCAGCGTGGGCGGCGTCGTCACCGCCGTGACCACGGGGGCGGACGGGCGGCGCACGGCCGAGCTGGAGGTGTGGGTGCGGCGGGCGGACAGACGGCTCAGCACGGTGGGCTGGGCCGCCTGCCCGGTGTCGTTGTGAACGTCAGGGCTCAGCGTAGCCCGATCGCGCTCTCCCAGAACCAGTTCCAGCGAATCTCGTCACGGAATCTGCTCTCGCCCGCCTCGTACAGGACGCCGATCGCGCCGTTGCCGATGAGCACCATGTCGGAATATCCGGCATGGTGGTCGTCAATCTGGATACCGGAGTTGTCGACCTTGTTGTTCCAGTTCTGCCAGGTCGCGCCCTCGTCGAAGGAGGAGCGGACGTTCATGCCCTTGGCGTTGTTGTTCGTCTTGGGGGTCGCGGGGGCCGAGAGCAGGATGCGGCTGTAGCTCTGCTCCGGCCAGCGCTGGCGCAGCAGGGCGGGGTGGGTGGGCGGCGCGATGATGGCGCCGTCGACGCGGAAGGCGCCGTCGAACGTCTCGCCGCCGTCCTTGCTGACGCCGCGGGCCATGCCGCGCACGGAGGTCGCGGGGTTGTCGACCCGGTTGTTGCGGGCGATCACCAGGATGCTGCCGTCGGCCTGCTCGACCAGGGTCTGCTCGCCCAACTCCAGCGTCGTGTCCTTGTTGTACGTCGCAGTCGCCCCGGTCTTCCACGTGGCGCCGTGGTCGTCGCTGTAGATCAGCCGCACACTCTGCTGGGTGCCCACCGTGAAGTAGACCGGCACCACCAGCCGTCCGACATGATCACCCCTGGTGAGCTGGATGCCGTGGCCGGGGCCGACGGCGAACCAGTCGCCCGCGCCCGCCGGGGCCTTGATGACGTTCGACAGGTCCCTCGGCTCCGACCACGTCACCCCGTCGTCGGTGCTGACCTGGACCTTCGGCGTGCGCGGCCGGTGCACGGTCGCGCTCGGCTCGGAGGTGCTGAACAGGAACACCGGGCCCTCCGAGTCAGCGACCACCGTGGCGTTGCCCTGGAGCATCGCCCCCGGCTCGCTGGCCAGGACGACTTTGCTGTCCTGCCATTCTTGGCCGTCGTCGACGGAGCGCCGCATGACGATGTCGAACGCGCCGTAATCGCTGCAGTCGTTCCTGTTGCGCCGTTCGGCGAAGGCGAGCAGCACGTTTTTCTTGGTCTTCACGACCGCCGGGAGCCGGTAACAGGTCGCCGGGTCACCGCTCGACTTCCACAGAGTCTTCTTGTTGAAGCGGTACGTCGGCGCCTGTGGCGCGGCGGCGGCGGGAGAGGCGGAGATGACGACGGCCAGCACCGCCGCCATCGCGGCACCGAACGTCCGAAATAAGCGCATGAATGCCTCCGATAGCCGGTTCGGGACGGCCACATGCTCTCACCATCGGCGACTGTGATCTATGACACGGAGTCGCCGGTTCTTGTCCTACCGACGCCGGATCAGGGGCCGATCTCTTCCTGCGCCCCGGAGGAGTCGAGGATGTGGTGCGGCCTGGCGGAGGGGGCGGGCAGTTCGTCGGCCGACGGACGCAGGCTCGACAGCAGCAGCGCCAGGTAGCGGCGGGCGTCGCCGCAATCGGAGTCGCCCGGATGCGTGGTGGCCAGCACCATGACCACGATGGCGGCCAGGTCGCGCACGATCAGGTCGTGGCGCACCTCGCCCTTTCGCTGGGCCCTGACCAGCACGACGCCGAGCGGCCCCATGAAGCGCACGGCGATGTCGATGGTGAACGCGCCCGACACCTTCGCCGCCCGCAGCAGCCCGTGGTGAGCCGCGAGGGTCTCGACCACGGCGGTCAGCGCCTCGGTCAGCGCCCGTCCCGCGTCGTCGGCGTCGCGGGCGGCCAGCACCAGCGGTTCGACCTCTTCCGCGAAGTACGTCTGGAAGGCGGCCCTGATCACGCCGTCGCGGTCGCCGAACCTGCGGTAGACGGTGGCGCTGCCGATGCCGGCGTGCCGGGCGATCTCGTCGAGTGAGACGTCCGGGCCATGCTCGCGCAGACTCGCGATGGCGGCCCGGACGATCTTGTCCGCGTTACGCAGCGCGTCGGCTCGCTGTCGCTGCTCGTGCACACGTGAACGCTAGCAGCCGACGCGCACCCACTTCACCAGGCGACTTCGAAGCTGGTCAGCCCGAAGACGATGTGGAAGGAGCGGAACTCGGCGGGAGCGCCGCTCTCGCGCAGGCCGGGGAAACGCTCGAACAGGGCGGGGAAGGCGATGCGCAGCTCCATCCTGGCCAGTGGCGCGCCCAGGCAGTGGTGAACGCCGTGGCCGAAGGCGACGTGGCCCATCTCGCCGCGGGAGATGTCGAATCGCTCGGGGTCGGAGATGAACTCCGGGTCGCGGTTGGCCGAGGGCAGCGCCAGCATCACCAGCTCGCCGGCCGGGATGTGCCGCCCCGCCACCTTGACGTCGGTGGTGGTCACCTTGATCACGCCCGAGTGCACGATGCTGAGCCAGCGCAGCAGCTCCTCCACGGTGGCGCCGATCCGCTCGGGCTCCTTCATGAGCAGTTCGAGCTGGTCGGGGTGGCGCAGCAGGGCCAGGGTGCCGAGGCCGAGCATGTTGGAGGTGGTCTCGTGACCGGCCAGGAGCAGCAGGTTGGAGACGCCGGCCAGCTCGTCGGCCGACAGGTCGTCGCCGTGCTCGCGTACCAGCATGCCCAGCATGTCCTCGCCAGGCTCGGCCTTGGCGCGGGAGACCAGCTCGGACATGTAGGCGCGCGACTCCAGCGAGGCCGCCGTGCGCTCCTTGGGGGGCTTGGAGATGTCGAGCAGCGTGTTGGTGCGCCGCTGGAAGTCTTCGCGGTGCTCGTACGGGACGCCGAGCAGCTCGCAGATCACCAGGGAGGGGATGGGCAGCGCGAAGGTCTGGATCAGGTCGACCGGCGAGCCGCTGCGCTCCATGGCGTCGAGGTGGTCGTTGACGATGTCGTGGATGCGCGGCTCCAGCCGGCGCATCCTGCGCATGGTGAACTCCGGGGTCAGCATCCTGCGCAGGCGGCTGTGTTCGGGCGGGTCGAACAGCAGCAGGTTGCCCGCCTGCATCTTCGCGATCTGCTCGGGGCTCAGGTCCTCCATGCCGGGCGCCGGGAGGTGGGAGGGGCGCTTGTTGCTGAACCGTTCGGCGTCCCCGAGGATCTCCTTGACGTCGGAGTGGCGGGTGACGAGCCAGGCGTCGAGCCCGAACGGGGTGGACACCCGCTCGACGCCTGCCCCGTCGCGGAGTTTCGCGAGCTCGGGGACCGGGTCGAACGTTGTGCGTCGCATATGCAGGGGCAGGGTCACAGGATCGCTCATGTCATCTCCTGGAGAGGCCGATGTGCCGAAAACGCCCTTCAAAAACGAGAGTAGCCCATCACTTGGGCGGGTGAGCGAGAAGGTCAGCGCGCGGCGCGTTCGCGCAGGACAGCCTTCTGGACCTTTCCCGTTGAGGTCTTCGGCAACTCGCAGAAGAAGACGGCTTTCGGCGCCTTGAAGTGCGCAAGCCGGGCGCGTACGTGCTCGATGAGCTCGTCCTCGGCGGCGCCTGCCCCGTCGGCGAGGCTCACGTAGGCGACGGGCACCTCGCCCCAATACGCGTCGGACCTGGCGACGACCGCGGCCTCCCGCACCGCCGGATGGCTCATCAGCGCGTTCTCGACCTCGACAGAGGCGATGTTCTCGCCGCCTGAGATGATCACGTCCTTGGCGCGGTCGACCAGCCGCAGGTAGCCGTCGGCGTGCATGACGGCCAGGTCGCCGGTGCGGAACCAGCCGTCGGGCGCCGCCTTGGCGGTCGCCTCCGGGTCGCGGTGGTAGCCCAGCATGACGTCGTTGCCGCGGACCGCGATCTCGCCGATCGTGGTGGCGTCGGCGGGCACGTCGGCGCCGTCCTCGTCCACGACCCGCACCCGCTGGGCGATCACGTTGGCCACGCCCTGCCGTGCGGTCAGCGCGGCCAGGTCCTCCGCGCCGAGGCCGCCCCACTCGGGCTGCGGCTGGCAGATGACGGCCGGGCCGTAGGTCTCGGTCAGCCCGTACAGGTGGATCACCTCGACGCCCGCCCGCAGCGCCCGTCCCAGCAGCGCCGGGCTCGGCGGCGCGCCGCCGACGCAGGCCAGCAGCCGCGGCTCCAACGCCTCGGCGGGCGCGTCGGGATGGGCCAGCAGCGACGTCAGCACCGTCGGGGCCCCGCACAGGTGGGTGACGCGGTGCTCGCCGATCAGCCGCCAGGCCGACGCCGACTCGACCTTGCGCAGGCAGACGTGGCGCGCCCCTGCCAGCGTGACCGCCCAGGGAAAACACCAGCCGTGGCAGTGGAACATCGGCAGCGTCCACAGGTAGCCGCTGGAGGCGTTCAGCCCGGTGTGCATGGCCATGGCCAGCGCCTGCAGATAGGCGCCCCTGTGGTGGTAGACGACGCCCTTCGGACGGCCGGTCGTCCCGCTCGTGTAGTTGATCGACAGCGGCGACAACTCGTCCTCCACCCTGACCAGCAGCGGCGGCGAGCCGGCGATCAGCGCCTCGTACTCGCGGGAGGGCACCGTGCGCGGGCGCGCCCCGCTGGCCGCCGAGGCCGCGCGGGCGAGCGGGGCGTGCTCGTCGTCGTGCAGCAGCAGCGACACCTCGGCGTGGTCGAGGATGTAGGCGAGCTCGCCGGAGGACAGGCGGATGTTCATCGGCACCATGACGGCGCCGGCCGCCGGGATGCCGAAGACCGCCTCCAACGGCAGGTGGCCGTTGGCGGCCAGCACCGCCACCCGGTCACCCGGCCGCACACCCGCCGCGGCCAGCCCTCCGGCCAGCGACTGGACGCGTTCCCACAACTCGGCGTAGGTGAGCAGGAGATCGCCGTCCACGACCGCCGGCCGGTGCGCGAACACGGTCGCGGAACGTTCGAGGAAGCTCGTCGGGGTCATCGGCTCGAAGGACAGAGCGGGCATCGACCCTCCCGGGACGCGTGGGCGCTGTCTCGATCGTACGATCCCGTGATCTCCATCACATCCCCGCCGGATCAGAACCCTCGGCGATCACCCCTGCTACTCACCGATCGAAGCGGCACACTCGCTCTCCCGAACTCGAAGGAGTCCTCATGACCAAGAAACTGCTCGCGATGATCGCCGTCGCAGTCCTGGCAACCGGGGCGACCGCCGCCTCCGCATCCGCCACCGAAGCCGAGGCGAGTGCCAAGCGCCCGCCGAAGGGCGCCAGGGCGGTCGTCGAGGTCAGCCCCAACCCGACCGCCAAGCGGGGCGAGAAACTGACGATCACCGGCCACTGCGGCGGCGGCACGGGCCTCAAGGCCGTCATCGGCGGCATCCAGAGCAAGTCGATCCTGGAGGACGTCCGCATCCTGGACGACAACCCCAAGGGGTTCAAGGCCACCGCGACGCTCCGCTCCACGATCGGCAACGGCGTCGGACCGGTCTTCGTGGACTGCGGCGGCGAAATGGGGGTCACGCTCCTGGTAACCCACGTGTGACGAAACATCACCCGTATGCGGTCGTCGGGCGTGCCACGCTCGACGACCGCGCTTTCCTGCGGCGCCGCCAGAGAAAAGACCGCACGTATTGTCAATACCCTCAGCCATACTTTCTCGGTGCATTCGATGGCCGATGAGTTGCCGCCCGAAATTTGGCACTATTTCGCATAATTCGGTACAGAGCGGGAACGAGACCACGTTCGCCACAGGGCGGCGGCCCGGCACGCACCGGCGATCGAAGGCACATCCGGGAGGCTTGGCTCCGTAAGTGGGCGAACACGTGCCGCAATCTCGCGTTCCACTCCATGAGACCTGCCCCGCAGGCGAGGTCGACCCGGCCGATGACCTCACTTCATCTTCCTTTCCATGAACCGATTTCCCCATGGAAGAACCCCGATGCCGGCGCGTACACGCTTCGATGAAGTTGAAAGTCTTTTACGGATGAGAAAAGCGATGGTAACGTCCTGAGTCAACCTGGTCCAAGCACCAATTGTCGGCCGATTGCGATACGAGGGAAGCAGGATGACCGACGTGGCAGGACTCGTGACGACCGATGTCGCCCGCGCCGAACAACGTCGCGCGTTCCAGGCGATCACGCACACCATCCCCAGGCCCACCACCGTCGAGGTCGTCGTGCGGGACGCCGTCCAAACGCCCCGCGAGCGCGCGAGGCTCGGCCGATGACGGCGGCGCGGGCGGCGGAGATCGTCGAAGAGGTGGCGGGGCGGCTGGCCGACCCCGCGCAGGTGGCCAAGCTGGCCAACGCGGTGGCGTGGCATCCGATGTCGCTGAACGAGGGTTGTCTCGGCGTCGCGCTCCTGCACAGCGAACTGGGCCGCCGCGAGGAGGCCCAGGCGTTCCTGGCCGCCGCCGCCCAGGCCCGGCCGGGCCGTCATGGGCTGGTCGACGGGCTGCCGGCGCTGCTGTTCGCGGCGCGGGCGGCGGCCTCACGTCCCGGCGACCACGGCGGCCTGCTGAGCAGGGCCGAACCGGCCGTACGGGCGCTGATCAAGCAGCGGGTCGAGGCGGAGACGACCTCGAGGGCGGTGCGGTTCGCCGCGTACGACGTCATCGAGGGCCTCAGCGGCCTGGGACGCCTGGCTCTCGCCTACGGCGACACCGAGCCGATCTCCTACCTGATCGCCCTGACCGAGCCGATCACCGTGGACGGGCGGCCCGTGCCCGGCTGGCTGGTCCCGCACGCCTGCGTCAGAGGCGAGCCGAACGGCGACGGCCACTTCAACCTCGGCCTCGCCCATGGCATCCCCGGCCCGCTGGCGCTGCTCGCCCTGGCCTACCGCGAGGGGTACCGGCTGCCGGGGCACGAGCGGGCCATCGAGCGCATCGTCACCTGGCTGCTCGGCTGGGCCGACGGCTGGTCGTGGCCGCCGGCCGTGACGCTGCGGCAGGAGCTCGACGGCGCCGTCCCGCAGGCCCCGCCCATCAGGCCCGCGTGGTGTTCCGGCGCCGGCGGCGTCGCGCGGGCGCTCTTCCTGGCGGGGGACGCCCTCGGCCGGCCCGAGTGGCGGCAGGCCGCCGTCCGCGCGCTGCGCGCCGCCCTCGCCCGTCCGTGGGACACCTGGGGCATGGTCGACGCGAGCCTGTGCCACGGCTGGGCCGGGATGCTCCACATCACCTCCCGTGTGGCGCGCGAGTCCGGCGACACAGCGCTCCTTGAGGCGGCCGACGGGCTCGCCCGCCGCGTCGTCGACGCGTTCAGGCCACAGGCGCCCTTCGGTTTCGACTACGCCGCCACGGACGGCGCCGAGGCCCCGCTCGACCGGGTCGGCCTGCTCGAAGGCGCGGCCGGGATCGCGCTCGCGCTGCACTGCCACGCCGGCGGCGAACCCCCCTCGACCGGCTGGGACGCCGCCCTGCTGCTGAACTGACCTCCCGCGAAACGGCGGGCGCGGCCACCCGTCCTCCGGAAGTGGCGCGGGCGGGCGGTTTCAGGCGGGGGTGCGGCCGGTGCCCCCACCGGACCATCCGCCACGATGACCTGCACGATTCTCCGGAATCCCATGCGCAACGCGTGGTAGAGATCTGTAAGCCCCGTTTTAGGGGCGTCAAAGGCAAACAGCACATCCAGCGATGATCACTCACTGCAATAACTCGACTACTTTTCGTCAACCCGGGGATGTGAAACTCATCGAAACGCTCAACGGAGGTCCCTGATGCCTTACTTGACGCAGCTCGCGGACGTCGCCCGGCGCACCGGTCACCCCGTGACAGAGGTCGCCGGATGGCAGTCCCGCGGCCACGGGCCGCAGCCCGAGGTCAAGGGCATCGTCTGCCACCACACGGCGGGGCCGCCGGGCGGGGGTGACTACCCCTCGCTGGCCGTGGTGCGCGACGGCCGGCCGGGGCTCGACGGGCCGCTGTCCCAGTTCGGGCTCGGCAGGTCCGGCCACATCTACGTCATCGCCGCCGGACGGTGCTGGCACAACGCGCCCTCGACCTCGGCCGCGCACGCCAACTCCAGTTCGCTCGGCATCGAAGCCGAGAACGACGGCACCCAGCCGTGGCCCGAAGTGCAGAAGGAGGCCTATGTCCGGCTGTGCGCGGAGCTGTGCAGGGAGTTCCGGCTTCCCGCCTCACGGGTGAAGGCGCACCGCGAGGTCAACACGGCCAAGCCCGACCCCCACGCCATCGACATGAACGAGTTCCGGGCGGCCGTCGCCGCCCTCATCGAGGGCGGGCCCGCGCCGTCCTGGACGGAGGAGATCGTGAAGGCCCTGCCAATGATCCGGCTCGGTGACGACAACTACGACGTCAAGACCGTCAGGGGATGCCTGTTCGCCCGCGGCCACGTGCCCCCGGCCGTTTACGAGGCCGTCGAGGACGGGCTGGAGGGGTGGCTGAAGTCGACCCGCTGCGATGACGGGCTCGTGGACGTGGTACGGCTGTTCCAGCGCGACGAGGGCATCTCCGACGACGGCATCATCGGCCCCAAGACCTGGCCGTCCCTCCTGCGGGTCTGACCCCGTTACCGCGGCGCGTCGCCGCCTGTGACACCCCCCTCCGCCCCCACCCCGGGCGCCCCTCCACAGCCCGGGGTGGGACACCCCTCCGCCCCACCCGGGGGCGGCTCCGCGCATCGCCGCCCGGGACGAATCCCTCCATCGTCCCGGGAGCATGCTCGCCCCCGGGTGAGGCCCCTCGTTCCCGGGTCAGGCCGTGACGGTGCGGGCGGCGACGAAGTGGCCGGACTGGAAGCCTTCCACGCGTACCACCCCCGCCGCCCCGAGCCCGGGCACGGTGACCGTCACGACCCCGGACTCCCCCACGTCCGCGGACAGCCGGGGCCGGCCGTCCAGGTAGAGGTCGGCGCGGTCCAGGAGGTGGGTGCGCAGGGTGAGAGAGTCGCCGGAGATCTCCACGTCGAGCCGGCGCACCGGCAGCCCGGAGAGCAGTTGCCCCGCCCGTTCGAGCAGATCGGCGTTGTCCTGGAGGAGGTCGCGGCGGGTCAGGTGGTAGCGGTGGTCGGGCACGATGCCGAGGTCCTCCACGGGCGTGCCGGCCAGGGAGTTCACCCGGAGCGTACGCCGGATCGACACCCGCATGTTCGCCTCCCCCGGCAGCTGCTTGTACGGGCTGTCGGGCACGGGCGTGGGCAGTTCGAGCAGGGCCTTGAGCAGTTGGTGGGTCCAGACGTTGGCCCCGCCGGCGCCGGTGTTGTCGTCGACCCCGAGGACGGGCCCGATCTGGTGGTCCTGGAAGCCGGCGGCGAAGATGTCCGTCGCCGAGTAGCAGCGCGCGTCGGTGATCAGGACGACCGGCCCGAAGTACCGCTGCCCGATGGCGTTGGCCCCGTCGGCGGGGGTGATGGCGAAGCCGCCCGAGTAGACGGCGCCGGTCTCCAGGGCCTGGTTCATCGACGGGGCCCAGGGGCCGAGGTCGATCTGCTGGGTGGGGTTCTCCTGGTGCTGCTTGCAGATGCGGACGTTCAGCGGCGTCGTGATGAACTGGGTCGGCTCCGGGGTGATGGCGTCGGGTGTGAGGGTCTGCAGCATGAACTCGCTGGCGTAGATGTGCCCGCCGCCGTTGCCGCGAACGTCCAGGATGAGACCGTCCTGCGGGAGCAGCCCGATGAGGCGGATGAACTCGCGCACGAACCCGTCGGGGTCGTTGACGTTGAAGCTGAACACGCGGATGTGGCCGAACGTGCCGGACGCCGTGACCACGCTCCTGGCGCGGAAGATCCCCGGCATGGACGTCGGCACCTCGGCCGCTCCCGCCGCGGGTTCGGTGGTGAGCTCGGCGACGTCGGCGCTTTCCTGCGAGGTGATGGCCTGCGGGACGTACAACATCCTGACGGCGCGGCCGATCTCGTCGGTGCCGAGGTCGAGCCCCTGAGCCACGGCGGCGGAGCTGAGCTCGTCGGCGTTGACGAAGGGCGGGAGGTTGTCGGTGATGCGCCACTTCTCCCGTAGTTCCTGCGCGATGCCGTCGGCGTTGACGTAGCTGAGCGTGACCCAGGACTCGTCGGGCGGTATGTGGATGCGAAGCGGGCGGATGGTCAGCGACTGCAGGCCGCGCGAGTGGCGGGCCGCCGGGTTGCCGCCCGCGTAGCGCGCCGCGTTGACGTCCACGGCCCGCTCGATCGGGATGCCGTTCCAGTGGGTGACCTCCACGCCCGGCCCGAACCCCTGGGCGGAGAAGCCCTCGACGACCCTGGTCACCACGTAGTGGCGCGTGCCCTGGTCGTAGTACTCCTCGATCTGGTACGGCAGGTACGCGATCTTGCCGGCGAACGGCTGCGGGAGCAGGTAGTTGGTGTGCAGGTCGCGTACCGAGTGGAAGATCTCCGACATCTCGGCGTGGAAGCGCCACTCCGCGTCCATGGTGGCGTCGCTCTGACGGCTGAGCCGCAGGCCGAGCAGGCGGAGCCGCTGCACCGGATTGACCGCGTGCATGGCGATCTTGAGCGGCAGGTGCACGTAGTTCTGCTCGATGAGAACCAGCGCCTGCTGGACGAGTACCTGCCGGTCGGCCGGCGTCAGCGTGCCCGCCGTACGCAGGAAGTCCGGGAGCTCGACTGACTTGGCGAGTTGTTGCGCCATCCGGCCCGATGCCTCGGTCATTTCTTCCCCACCCACTTCGTCGGCGCCGATGAAACGCCTCAGAATCGCACGGCGTGACGGGCCGCGCCCCGGGATTCGGCCTAGGAATTTCCCTAGTCAGGGCTGTGGAGCCGGCGATGTGGAGCTTTCTGCTGACATGACGGGCCAGGGCTGAGCTCAGCCCGTGAACGGGATGTTGCGCCACGGGCTGGCCGGATCCTGGGTGAGGACGCGGTGCGGCGTGAGCGCGGAGTCGTACATGTGCCCGAACGACTCCTCGTCGAAGCGCAGCACCCGCCCCAGGATGTACCCGGCCGAATACTCCTCCCACGTCCGGTAGACCTGCCGGGCCAGCTCACCGGCCTTGATCACGACCTGTTCCACCTCGGCGGGCTCGGCGAGGCGGGCGCTCAGCCCCCATCGCGCGAAGTTCACCGCCCGTCCGAAGTCGTAGCCGAACGCCGAGGTCACGTACCCGTCGGGCGGCAGGATGCCGTCGGCGCGGAAACGCTCCTCGTAACGGCTGATCTTCCCGATCAACCCGATCAGGAAGGCGATGCCCTCCTGCCCCAGACCCTGCTGGGCGAAGGCGTCCGCCGCCGCCTGCTGCCAGAGGGACGGGTCCCGGTGCGAGCCCGGGTACTGCCGGGCGAGCTCGTCGCGCAGCCGCAGCAGCAGCTCCGGCTCGTTCGGGCTGTTGCGCCCCTCCAGCAGCGCCATCACCTGCACCTGCCAGTTGCGCCGGTCGGTGACGCCCCATGCCTCGCGCAGGGTCTCCACGTCGTCCTGGTAGTTGAGGTAGACGTCGCCGATCTCGTTCCAGATGACCCCGTTGTGCACGGCGAGGTGAGCGCCGCAGGCCAGCCCGTGGGCGACGGCCCCGTGCAGCGCCCCGGTGTACTTGGTGAGCAACTGGTCGGCGTCGTGCCCCTTCATCGGGACGTTCTTCTTCAGCGACTTCCAATGCCTGCGGCTGCGTTTGGCGTCCGGGAAGTACGCCCCCGACGGGCTGCCCGGATTGACCAGCAGCCCCTGCAACTCCGAGCCCCACCACTCCTCCGGCGGGAACGGCAGCGAGACCGCGCACGCAACGGCGTCATGCCGCCGTCTGGGCAGCTCGCCGCGCGTGTAGACGACCAGGCTGTCCTTGTCTTCCGGATTCTTCTCCGTCAGCCAGTTCACGACCAGCTTGCGGCGATCGACCAGGTCCTTCGGCTTGTAGGAGAAGGTGCCCGCGCCCATGAGGACCATGATGTAGGCGTCCCAGTCGCCGCGCGCCTTGGCGTCGAACAGCGCCCGCTCCACGTCGGTCGGCGGCACCCAGGCAGGCCCCTGGCCTGGCACGTTTCTGATCGGCATTCCCATGGGGGCGAACCCTAGCGAAAGGGCGATATGTCTGACATTGGATTGGACGGTCCCGCCATCCTGCGCCCCCATCTGGAGACTCCCGGTCAACTCCGGCGGCGGGACCGCCCTCACCAGCCGAGTTCGTCGCAGCCGGTGTGGTCGGCGGGCTCGACCTGAAGCGTGGCGTGGGCGACGCCATGGCGCCGCAGGAGCACCTCGCGGGCCTGGTCGAGAACGGCGTGGTGGTCGCCGGGGTCGCCGGTGACCAGGTGGGCGGTGGCCACGTTCATGCCGGAGGTGAGCGTCCACAGGTGCAGGTCGTGCACGCCGCGCACACCCTGGATGGCCGACAGGTCGGCGGCCACCACGGCGGCGTCCAGCCCTTCTGGCACGTGCTGGCCGAGCACGGCGAAGACCTGGCGGCCGAGCGAGATCGCGCGCACGGCGACGAAGGCGCCGATCGCGAGCGCCACGGCCGTGTCCCAGAACGGCTGCCCGGTCGAGGCCACCAGCCACCCGGCCACGATGACGCCCACCGAGCCGGCGGTGTCGGCGACGACCTCCATGTAGGCGCCCTTGACGTTGAGGCTCTCGCCCGCGCCGGCCCGCAGCAGGGCCAGGGCGATCAGGTTGACGACCAGGCCGAGGGCGCCGACGACGAGCATGGGCCCCGAGGAGACCTCGGCGGTGCCGCCGATGCGGCCGACGGCCTCGGTGACGACGTAGATCGCGACGCCCAGCATCATGAGCACGGCCAGCAGCGACGCGAACACCTCGGCGCGGTAGGAGCCGTAGCTGCGCCGGCCGGTGGAGTCGGGGCGGGTGGCGATGCGGGTGGCGATCAACGCGGCGCCGAGGGTGACGACGTCGGCCGCCATGTGCCCGGCGTCCGACAGCAGGGCCAGCGAGCCCGACGTCAGCGCATAGACGAGTTCGACGACGAAGAACCCGCCGATCAGGGCGAAGGAGACCGCCAGCCGCCACCGGTGCCGGCCGCTCGCGTGCCCGTGGCCGTGTCCCGCGCCCATCAGCGGCCTCCGTCCCGTTCCGGGTGCATGGCCTCGGTGTGCTCGGTGTGGGCGAGCGCCAGGTCCAGCAACATCCGCACGTGCGGGTCCGCCAGCCGGTAGTACGCCATCCGTCCGGCCCTCCTGGCGACGACGACGCGGTGCGCCCGCAGCAGGCGCAGCGCGTGGGAGACGCCCGACTCGCTCTGCCCGGTCACCGCGGCCAGGTCGCACACGCACAGCTCGCCGTCCAGCAGCGCCACCAGCAGCCGCAGCCGGTTCGGGTCCGACAGCAGGCCGAAGACCTCGGCCGTGTCGGCGAGGTCTTCGGAGGCGGGCATCCGCTCGCACACCGAGGTGACGCGGTCGGCGTCGACCACCCGGACGGCGCACCCGTCCAACGTCAACACGGTTTCATCTGAAGAGCTATTCATATATCAAACTGTAGCGCCCGACAGGAGCGGCCCGTCAAGAGGAATCGTCCGCTTTGGTCTTGGCGAAGGCAATAAGTTAGGTTAGCCTCGCCTAAAATCAAGGTTGGAGGGCGGGTTTGGTGGAGCCTTTTCGCATGTTCGACGTGCGCGTGGCCCGGCTGGAACGGTTGAGCCCCTCGTTCCTGCGTGTGACGTTCGCGGGCGAGGACCTGCGGGTGTTCGCCGACAACGGGTACGACCAGCGGATCAAGCTGATCCTGCCGCTGCCCGAGCACGGCCTGGCCCACCTGCCTACCGGGCCCGGCTGGTTCCCGCGCTGGCGCGGGCTCGACGACGGCAGGCGCAACCCCCTGCGCACGTACACGGCCAGGCTGGTCCGCCAGGACGCGTGCGAGGTCGACATCGACGTGGTCCTGCACCCCGGCGGCGACGGCCCCGTCGCACGATGGGTCAAGGACGTGCGGCCGGACGACGTCGCGGTGCTGTTCGGGGCCGACTCCAGGCACCCGGCGCCGCACGGGAACGTGGTCTTCCAGCCGCCGGAGGGCACCAGACGGGTGCTGATCGCCGGCGACGAGACGGCGGTGCCCGCGATCTGCGCCATCCTCGAACGGCTGCCTGCCGGGTTCGAGGGCGTGGCCGCGATGGAGGTGCCCTGCGAGGAGGACTTCCTCGACGTCCGCACGGCCGGCGGCGTCCGGGTCGAGTGGCTGGCCAGGGACGGCCGCGAGCGCGGCGACCTGCTGCTGCCCGCCGTACGCGCGGCCGCGGAACGGCTGCTGCCGCCGCTGCCCGCGCCCGACTCCTTCGACGACGTGGACGTCGATGTGGAGGAGCTCTGGGAGGTTCCCGAGGAACGGGCCGTGCGGGAGCCGCTGTACGCCTGGCTGGCCGGCGAGGCGGCCGTGATCAAGGCCCTGCGGCGGCACCTGGTCGCGGAACGGGGCATGGACCGGCGCGCCGTGGCCTTCATGGGCTACTGGCGGCAGGGCCGGGCCGAGCACAACGAGTGAGGAGCTTCCCCTTGAGACGAACGATCGCCGTCGTGGCGCTCGTGCTGACCGCCGTCGCCGGCTGCGGCTCGACGGCCCCGGCCCCCACCGACCCCGCGGACGACGCCGCCGGGTCTCCCGTCACGATGACGCACAAATACGGCCAGACCACCGTCCCCGCCGCCCCGAAGCGGATCGTCACCGTCGGGCTGCTGGAGCAGGACGCGCTGCTCGCCCTCGGCGTGACACCGGTCGCGACCACGGAATGGTTCGGCGGCTATCCGGGCGCGATCGGCCCCTGGGCCAAGGACAAGCTCGGCTCTGCCGCCCTGCCACAGGTCCTCAAGGACACCGGCGGCGGCCCCCAGTTCGAGAAGATCGCCGCCCTCAAGCCGGACCTCATCCTGGGCCTGTACTCAGGGCTCACCCAGGAGCAGTACAGCACGCTGTCCAAGATCGCCCCGACCGTGGCCCAGCCGAAGGAGTACATCGACTACGGCATCCCGTGGCAGGAGATCACCAGGAAGGTCGGCACCGCCGTCGGCCGCGCCTCCCAAGCCGACGCCCTGGTCAAGCAGGTCGAGGGCAAGATCGCGCAGACGGCGCAGGAGCACCCCGAGTTCAAGGGCAAGAGCGGCCTGATGGCCACCGTCTACGAGGGCTACTTCGTCTTCGGCAGCCAGGACCCGCGCTCGCGCCTGCTCGGCTCGCTCGGCTTCCAGCTCCCGAGCGGCCTCGACCAGGCCATCGGCGACAAGTTCGGCGCGAACATCAGCAGGGAACGCCTCGACCTCCTCGACACCGGCGTGATCGTCTGGAGCGTGGCCGACCTCGCCAAGGGCCAGGCCACGCTGCACGGCGACAACGTCTACAAGGCGCTCGACGTGGTCAAGGAAGGCAGGGAGGTCTACCTGCCCGAGAACACCGACCCCAGCAACGCCGTCGCTTTCCTCACCGTGCTGAGCCTGCCGTACGTGCTCGACACCCTCGTGCCCCGGCTGGCCGCCGCAGTGGACGGCGACCCGGCGACCAAGGTCGAGCTCCCCTCGTGATCCGGCCGGCCCGGCCGCTCGCGCTGGCCACCGGGGCGCTCGTCCTGGTCTGCCTGCTCTCACTCGCGCTCGGCGCCCGCGCACTCCCCCTGGACCAGGTGGTCGGCGCGCTGGCGGGAACGGTCACCGACCGCGACACCCTCGACGTCATCTGGTCGGTAC
Organism: Nonomuraea purpurea; assembly: GCF_042650645.1. Lineage (NCBI taxonomy): Bacteria > Bacillati > Actinomycetota > Actinomycetes > Streptosporangiales > Streptosporangiaceae > Nonomuraea > Nonomuraea purpurea. The sequence goes on along the minus strand of NZ_JBHSBI010000009.1, from coordinate 14,503 downwards.
GGGTGCCGCGCACGCTGATCGGCGTCCTGGCCGGGGCGGCGCTCGGCCTGTCGGGCGCCCTCATGCAGGCGCTGACCCGCAACCCGCTCGCCGACCCCGGCGTGCTCGGCGTCAGCGCCGGCGCCGCGTTCGCCGTGGTGCTGTCCATCGGCCTGTTCGGCATCACGGCGCTGACCGGGTTCGTCTGGTTCGCCTTCGCGGGGGCGCTGGTGGCCGGCGTCGTCGTCTACGGACTGGCCGGGCTGGGCCGCGACGGGATGACGCCGGTCAAGCTGGCGCTGGCCGGGGTCGCGGTGACGTTCCTGCTGAGCTCGGTGCCCAGCGCGTTCGTGCTCGTCGACCCCGAGTCGCTGAGCAGGTACCGGTTCTGGTCGGCGGGGTCGCTGTCCGGCACGGGCACCGACCTGCTGCCGCAGTTGCTGCCGTTCGTGCTGGCCGGGACGGCGCTCGCGCTCACCTGCGGGCCCGCGCTCAACAGCCTCGCGCTCGGCGACGACGTCGCCAGAGGGCTCGGCCGCAGCGTCGGCCTGATCAGGCTGCGCGCCGCGGCGGCCGTGATGCTGCTGACCGGCGCCGCCGTGGCGGCCATCGGGCCCGTCGTGTTCGTCGGGCTCGTGGTGCCGCACCTGGCGCGGCTCGTCGCCAGGTACGGCCGGGCCGAGACCGACCACCGCCTGCTGCTGCCGCTGGCGGTGCTGATCGGGCCGTGCCTGCTGCTGGCCGCCGACGTCGTGGGCCGGATCGTGGCCCCGCCCACCGAGGTGCAGGCCGGGCTGCTGGTGGCACTCATCGGCGGTCCCTTCTTCGTGGTGCTGGCCCGCCGCAGACGGCTGGCGGAGATCTGATGAGCCAGCTCACCTTCCGCCTGTCGGTGCCGCCCGTCTCCGGCGTGCTGCGGCCCCGGCTCATCCTGGTCTGCCTGGGCCTGGCCTCGGCCACGTTCCTGGCGTTCTGCCTGGGCGTCGGGCTCGGCGAAGTGCCGCTCGGCCTCGGCGAGGTGATCCAGTCGCTGGTCGGCGCCGGCGACCAGGGCACCCTGTTCGTCGTCCGCGAGCTGCGCCTGCCCAGGGCGCTCACCGGGCTGCTGGCGGGCGTCGCCTTCGGCGCGTCGGGCGCGCTGTTCCAGACGATGACGCGCAACCCCCTGGCCAGCCCCGACATGATCGGCGTCACGCAGGGCGCGGGCCTGGCCGTCGTGGCCGCGATCGTGCTCGGCTTCGGCGGCGGGCTGCAGGTGCTGGGGTTCGCGGGGGCGGTGGCCGTCGCGCTGCTGACGTACCTGCTGGCCTGGCGGCGCGGCACCACCGGATACCGGATCGTCCTGGTCGGCGTGGGCGTGTCGTGGATGTGCACGAGCGCCACCGAATACCTGATGGTCACCAGCGGCGACTTCCAGGCGCACCAGGCGCTCGGCTGGCTGTTCGGCAACCTCAACGGTCGCGACTGGGGGCACGTGGGGCCGCTCGCGCTCGCCCTGGCCGTCCTCATGCCCGTCACGCTGATGCTGGGGCGCTGGACGCGGGTGCTGCAACTCGGCGACGAGGTCGCCGTCGTGCTCGGAACCCCCGTGCAGGCCGCCCGGCTGACGCTGCTGGCGGCAGGCGTGGCCCTGGTCGCGTTCGGGACGGCTGCGGCTGGGCCCGTGGCGTTCGTGGCGCTGGCCGCGCCGCAGATCGCGCAGCGGCTGGCCCGCACCGCCTGGCCGCCGCCGCTGGCGGCCGGGCTGGCGGGGGCGTTCATCGTGGTGGCGGCCGACCTGGTCGCCCGGCTGCTGATCCCGGACGTGGAACTGCCCGTCGGGGTGGTCACCGGCGTACTGGGCGCACCCCTGCTGCTGTGGCTCCTGGCCCGCTCCCGCCGCCGCTGACCACCTGCGGGGACGCACCCGCCGCCGGCTTCTTGGTCGGCCCGGTCTTGATCAGGGCGGTCCCGATCGGGACCGGGGTTGGTCAGGGTCGGGCCGGTCGGAGTCGGGCCTGGTCAAGGTCGGGCCTGGTCAAGGTTGGGGTTGGTCAGGGGATCGGGTCGGGGCAATAGTCGAGGACGGCGGTGGCGACGGTCTCCGGCGTGATCGGGATGCGGTCGAGCGCGACCCCGACCGCGTCCCTGATCGCCGCCGCGATCGCGGCCGGCGCCGACAACAGCGGCGGCTCCCCCACCCCGGTCAGCCCGTACGGCGAGTCGGCCCTGGGCAGTTCCAGGATGTCGAGCGCGGTCGGCGGCATGTCCATCGTGGTCGGGATCAGGTAGTCGGTGAAGGACGGGTTGAGTATGCGGCCCTCACGCACCTGGATCTCCTCCATCACGGCCAGCCCGAGCCCCTGCGCGATGCCGCCGTGCATCTGCCCCTCGACCGCCACCGGGTTGATGGCCTTCCCGACGTCCTGCGCGCAGGCGATCTCCACCACGCGCACCGAGCCCAGCTCCGGATCCACGTCCACCACGGCCCGGTGCGCGGCGAAGGCGTAGGCCACGTGGGCGTCGCCCTGCCCGGTCTCCGGATCGAGCACCTGGGTACGCCGGTGACGGAAGACGGCGGTCTCGTCGACGTCGCCGTCCTCCAGCAGCTCCGCCAGGGTGACGCAGCGGCCGGACGGAGCGGTCACCACGGGCCCGTAGACGAGGTCCCGCGCGGGCTCGCCGAACCGGGCGGCGGCCCGTTCCAGCAGCGCGGCCCGCACGGCGAGGCAGGCCGCGCGGACGGCGCCACCCGACATCCACGTCTGCCGCGAGGCCGAGGAGGTGCCGGCGTCGCCGACCGCCGTGTCGGCGGGCAGGATCGTCACCCGCCTGACCTCCAGCTCGGTCCTGGCGATCTGCGCCTGCACGGTCACCAGTCCCTGCCCGACTTCGGCTGCGGCGGTGTGCACCTCGGCGGCCGGTTCGCCCTCGTGGGCGTAGATCCGCACCCGGGCCGTGCCGTAGTCGTCGTAGCCCGCCGACTTGCAGATGTTCTTCACCGACAGCCCGTAGCCGACGCCGCGCACAAGGTGCTCGGCGCGGGTGGCGTTCGACGTGCCGCCCGGCAGCAGCCGCAGGTCGTCGGAGGCCGGCGGCGGCAGCGGTTTGCCCGCGACGCGGCGCAGCAACTCCGCCACCGGCGCGGGCCCCTCGACCCGCTGTCCTGTGGCCATCACCGAGCCGGTGTCCACGGCGTTGCGCAGCCGCAGCTCGACGGGGTCCATGTCGAGCGCCGCCGCCAGCTTGTCCATCTGCGACTCGTGGCCGAAGCAGACCTGCACGGCGCCGAAGCCGCGCATCGCGCCCGCGGGCGGGTTGTTGGTGTAGACCGCGCGGCAGTCCACCTCGACGGCCGGCACCTCGTAGGGGCCGATCGCGAAGCAGCCCGCGTTCCCCGTCACGGCGGCCGAGGTGGAGGCGTACGCGCCGCCGTCCAGCAGAATGTCGACCTTGACGTAGACGAGCTTGCCGTCGTTGGTCGCGCCGTGCTCGTAACGCATCCTGGCCGGGTGGCGGTGCACATGTCCGGAGAACGACTCCTCGCGCCCGTAGCTCATCTTCACCGGGCGGCCCAGTCGCAGCGCCAGCATGCAGGCGTGGGCCTGCACGCTCAGGTCCTCCCTGCCGCCGAACGCGCCGCCCACGCCCGACAGCGTCAGCCGCACGCTCTCCTTCGGCAGCGCCAGGCAGTCGGCGAGCTGGTCCTGGTCGATGTGCAACCACTGCGTCGAGCAGTACAGGTCCACGCCGTCCCCTGCGGGCACGGCCAGGCACGATTCAGGGCCGAGGAAGGCCTGGTCCTGCATGCCCACCTCGTACTCTCCGGTCACGACGACGTCCGCCGGGCGTGGGGTGCCGCGGCGGATGCGCAGGTGGCGGACGAGGTTGCCGCCCTCGTGCAGGCCGGGCCCCGCCAGTGCCCGTGTCGGGTCGGTGACCGCGGGCAGCTCGGCGTAGGCGACGCGGACGCGGGCGGCGGCGCGGCGGGCCAGCTCGGGCGTGTCGGCGGCGACGACCGCGACCGGCTCGCCGACGTAGCGGACGACATCATCGGCCAGGACCGGCTGGTCGCGCCGTTCGAGCCCGTACCGGTTGACGCCGGGCACATCGGCGGCGGTGAGCACCGCGTGCACGCCGGACATGGCCAGCGCGGCGGAGGCGTCCACGGACAGGACCCGCGCGTGCGGGTGCGGGCTGCGGACGGTCGCGCCCCACACCATCTCGTCGTGCCACAGGTCGGAGGAGTACACGAAGTCGCCGCGTACCTTGGACACCGCGTCAGGCCGCCGCGCCGAGACGCCGACACCGTCCGCCGTGACAGGCCGGGCGACGCCGTCGGATGTGTCGGGTCGCGTCGTGGTCATCGGGACCGCCTCGCGGCCAGGCGTACCGCCTCGAAGATCTTCTCGTAGCCGGTGCAGCGGCACAGGTTGCCGGCCAGCGCCTCGCGGATCTCCGGCTCGTCCGGGTCATCGTGCCTGGCCAGCAGGTCGTGCACGGCGACCAGCAGCCCCGACGTGCAGAACCCGCACTGCACGGCCCCCGCCGCCACGAACGCCTCCTGCACCGGATCGAGCCGGTCGCCGTCGGCCAGCCCCTCGACGGTACGCACCCGCAGCCCCTCGGCCTGCCCCGCCGCGACCAGGCAGGCGCAGACGGGAACGTCGTCGAGGTAGACCGTGCACGAGCCGCATTCGCCCTGCTCGCAGGCGTTCTTGGAGCCCGGAAGACCTGCCCGCTCGCGCAGCAGGAAGAGCAGGCTCTCGGTCGGCTCCACCCCGTCGAGGCTCCGGCGAACCCCGTTCACCTCCAGATCGACCCTCATCCGTCAGCTCCTCCAGTGTTGACTCGGTGTTCCTGCCAGGCCCATGCCAGGGTGCGCCGGGCGAGCACGGCCACGGCGTGCCGGCGGTAATCGGCGCTGCCGCGCACGTCGTCGATGGGGGCGGTGGCCCGCGCCGCCAGCTCGCCGAACCTGGCCAGCAGCGCCGGGCCGGGCGGGCGGCCGCCGTCCCAGTCCAGCTCGGCGGCGGCGAACTCCTCGGCGTGCGAAGCGGCGACCGGCGTCGGCGCGGCCGAGCCGACGGCGCAGCCCGCCAGCCGGCGCTGCCCGTCCAGCGTCACCGCCACGGACGCGACCGCGATCACCATCGCGTTGCGCGGCCCGAGCTTGGCGAACTGCCCCGTGCCCACAGGCACCCGCACCGCGGTCACGATCTCGTCGCCGGCCAGCGCGGAGCGCCCGGGTCCGAGGAAGAACTCGCGGGCCGGCACCGAGCGCTCACCGCGCACCGAGGCCAGCTCGATCGAGGCGCGGGCGGCCAGCAGCGGCGGCAGCGCGTCGCCGGCCGGGGAGGCCGTCCCGACGTTCCCGCCGACGGTCGCCCGGTTGCGGATCTGCGCCGAGCCGACCGTGCGCGCGGCCCGCGCCAGCCCCGGCAGCTCGCCGCCGAGCTCCTCGACGATCCGCGTGTACGGCACGCCGGCGCCGAGCCTGACCGTGTCGCCGTCGCGCGACCACTCGCGCAACTCGGGCACCCGGGACAGGTCGAGCAGCGCCGAGGCCGTCCAGTGGCCGAAGTTGAGCCCGACCATGACGTCCGTGCCGCCGGCGATCAGCGTGGCCTCCGGGTGGGCGGCCCTCAGCTCGCACGCCTCCCGCAGGTCCGCCGCCGTCAGGAACCGTCTCACGCCGTCACCCTTTCGCGTTCTGACAGGAACAGCGCCGCCACCGTCCCCACCACGCCCACTCCGGTCATGTAGAGCGCGATCGCGACCCAGGTGCCCGTGCTGTCGAGCAGCCAGGTGGCGATGATCGGGGCCAGGCCGCTGCCGAACACCGTGCCGAGCGTGTAGCCGACCGACATGCCCGTGTAGCGCACCGCGGGCGGGAAGACGTGGGCGAAGAACGTCGGCATCGTGCCGTAGTTGGCGGCATACGGGATGAACAGCAGCACGAACCCGAGCAACATCAGCCCGAAGGAGCCGCTCTGGAACGCCGGGAACCACACGAACGGCAGCGCCGCCATCACCACGATGCTCGTCCAGAAGATGCGCTTGCGGTCCACCCGGTCCGACAGCCAGCCGAAGAACGGGATGGCCACGATCGTGAACGCGTTGACCAGCAGCACCAGCTCAAGGATCAGGTCGCGATCCAGGCCGAGCTGCTTCTCGCCGTAGCTGAGGGAGTAGACGGTGGCGATGTAGAAGGTGGCGCCGGCCGGGATGTAGGCCAGGCACATGAGCAGCACGCGCGGCCAGTGCTTCGACAGCACCTCGGCGATCGGCGCCCGCCTGACCTCGCCGCGCTCCCTGACCTCCTGGAAGTCGGGGCTCTCGGCCAGCTTGAGCCTGATGAGCAGGCCGAGGCCGACCAGCACCGCGCTCAGCAGGAACGGCACCCGCCAGCCCCAGGACAGGAAGGCGTCGTCGGAGAGCTGCGAGGTGAGCAGGAACACCAGGTTGGCGAGCAGCAGACCCCACGCGGCGCCGGTGTTCACCAGGGCGCCGAAGAATCCGCGCCGGCTCTGGGCCGCGTGCTCGACGCTCATGAGCACGGCGCCGCCGTATTCGCCGCCCAGCGACAGGCCCTGCACCACACGCAGCAGCACGAGCAGGACCGGCGCGGCCACCCCGATCGCCTCATAGGTGGGCAGCAGGCCGATGCAGAGCGTCGCGCCGCCCATCAGGCAGAGGGTGACGACCAGCATCGACTTGCGGCCCAGCCGGTCGCCGAAGTGCCCGAACAGCGCGCCGCCGATGGGCCTGGCCACGAACGCCAGCGCGAACGTCGACAGCGACAACAGCGTGCCGACCATGTCGTCGTAACTGGGGAAGAACAACTTGTCGAACACCAGCACCGAGGCGGTGCCGTAGATGAAGAACTCGTACCACTCGATCGTGGTCCCGGCCAGGCTGGCCAGGACGACCCGGGTGGAGCTTGACGGTTGGGCCATGGCGGTCACTTCCTCAGGAAGCGGGTGACGGTCTGACGAAGCACGGCGGCCTCGTCTCGTACGGCGGACAGCCGGACGAAGTCGTCGCCGAGCAGGTCTCCCTCGGCGGGCACCCCGAACATGACGGTGGGAATGCCGCGCTCCGACGGTCCTCCCGCGTCGAACGACCCCCCGTAGACGCCGTGCCTGACCTCCCCCAGACGGTCGCGGACGGCGGAGTCGAGCGCGGCCAGCACGTCGCGGCGCTCGGGCGGCAGGTAGGCGGGCAGCATCGTCACCCCCGGCCTGACCCGGCAGCCGTCGATCCCCGCCAGCGCCGCCGCGATCTCCTCGGCCGCCTGCTGCGGGTCGGTGCCCGGCAGCAGCCGCCGGTCGACGGTGATGCGCGCGGTGGCGGGCAGCGTGTGCGGGGCCAGCGGCTCGTAGCTGACCAGGTACGGCACCACCTGCTCGCGGCCGAGTCGCGGGTGCTTGGCGCGGGCCTTGACGACCGCGTCGAGCTCGCGCAGCCTTGTCACCACGTCGGCGGCGACGTCGATGACCCGGCCCTGATCCGGCGGGGACGACGAGTGGGTCGCGGTGCCGGTGATGTCGACGATCACGTCCACCCGGCCGCGATTGCCGACCGACACCTCGAACCCCGTGCAGAAGAGCTGGATGACCAGGTCGGGGCGGTGCGGGAGGGCGTCGAGGATGGCCCGCGAACAGTCGTGGCTGCTGCGGCCCTCGTTGTTCACGCACAGCAGCAGCGTCCCGTGCAGCTCCACCCGCTCCTGGACGAGCCAGCGCGCCAGGTCCAGCAGGCACGCCTGGTGGGCCTTGTTCTGCGACACGCCCTGGCCGTACAGACAGGGCTCGCCGTCGAACTCCCTGATCTCGCCCGACCAGGGGTCGGTCATCAGGTTGTGGTGCTGGGTCGGGGTGTAGGCCATGAGCGCCAGCACAGGGCCGTCGCCGTCGCCGAACCGGACGGCGAACTGGCCCGCAGGCAGGTCGATGATGTCGCCCGCACCCGTCTCCACGAACATCGGACGCAGGTGGTTGCGGACGTAGTTGACCAGGATGGGGTGGTCGGGCGCGATCAGCGTGTCGGCGCCCAGGGGGACAGCGGAGGGCACACGGGCCAACTCGGCCAGCACGTCCACGACGTACTCACCGCTCACGCCGGCACCCCGCTCGCCGCTCATGTCAGCTCCCGCAGGCGTGGGAGGACGTCGCCGCCGAAGCTCTCGATCAGCTCGCTCGGCAGCGTGTAGTTGCCGACGTGCCGAAGGTAGAAGCCGGTGGCGCCGAGTTCGACCGCCCGCCTGGCCCGCTCCACGATGTCGTCCACGGTGCCGAACAGACAGAACGTGCGCGCGAACCGTACCGCCATCTCGTCCGTCACCCACTTGGACGCGTGCCGGATGGCCAGCTCCCAGTCCTCGGCGTGGACCATGTCCGGATAGACCTCGGGGATGTGCGGCGGCGGAGCCAGGTCGATGCCCGCGATCCGCAGGAAGTCCTGGCCGCCGATGGTGGCCATGTGCAGGCATATGGGCTTGAGCACGGCGGCGTCGCGTTCGAGGTCGTCGGTGACCTTGCAGAACGCCCCGACAGTGAATTCGAAGCCGCCCTCCCCCTGCGGGCGGCTCTCAGCGCCCTTGAGCACTGCCTGCCTGGTCTGGGCGAGGGTTTCCGGCGAGATCCCGGCCAGGGTGACCACGCCGTCGGCGATCTCCCCGGCCAGCTCCAGCGTCCGCGGTCCGCTGGCCGCGATGTGCACGGGCACCGGACCTCCGGCGTCACGCAGGCGCAGGCGGCGCTCGCCGTACTGCCATTCGCCGCCGCCCAGCAGGGCGCGGATCTGCTCGATCGCCGCCCGGAGCTCGGCCCGCTTCGAGGGACGTGCGCCCATGGGCTTGACCGAGCTGTCGCCGGTGCCCAGGCCCAGGATGACGCGCCCGGGGGCCAGTTCCGCCACCGTGTTGATGCCGGAGGCCACCACGGTCGGGTGCCGGGTGACGACGTTGGTCACGGCGGTGGCGAGCGCGATGCGTTCCGTCCTGGTGGCGGCGACCGCCATCGCCGCGTACACGTCACGCCACAACAGCTGGGAGTCGGCGATCCAGGCGACGTCGAACCCGTGGCGTTCGGCCCGCCGCACCTCCTCGGCGATCTGATCCGCCCTGGTGGCGGGCGGGAAGCGGACACCGACCTTGATCACGAGATCACCCCTTCCGGATTAACCAGGCAAACTAGTCTGTTGTCTGACATCAGTCAACGGATATGGCAGAATGATCCGGTGAGCACCGAGCAGACACATGACCAGGTTGTTCGGTACGAGCCGCTCGCTCGCACCCCCCTGCCCGACGTCATCGCCGAGCAGTTGCTGGCCGAGATCGACTCCGGCACCCTGCGTCCCGGCGACCGGCTGCCCTCAGAGCCCGAGCTGGCCCGCCAACTCCAGGTCGGCCGCAGTTCGCTGCGCGAGGCCATCCGCAAACTCCACACGCTGGGCGTGCTCGACGTGGTGCGGGGGCGCGGCACGTTCGTCCGGCACCGCACGGAGCCGGAGCCGACGCCGCAGTTCGTGCACTGGAGCGCCACCCAGGGCCCGGCCATCGGCGAGGTCCTCGAGGCCAGGATCGGGCTTGAACTGGCAGCGTCGGGCCTGGCCTGCGTTCGCGCCACCCAGGCCGACATCGACGCGGTGGCCGCCCGCTGCCGCGAACACGAGGCGGCCCGCCGCAAGGGCGACCTCGACGTGCTGGTGCACACCGACGAGCAGGTCCACGAGAGCCTGATCCGCGCGGCGCACAACGACCTGCTCCTGCAGATGTACCTGGCGCTGGTGCCGCAGATGAGGGAGTTCCGGGCGCACACGCTCGCACTCGGCCATGCCGACGAACGCTTCGACCCCCACCACCGCGCCATGCTCGCCGGCCTCGTCAAACGCGACGCCGCAGCGGTGCGAGAAGCCGTGGTGCAGCACATCGGGGCGCTTTACGGCGAGGTCAAGGCGGCGGGCACGGTGGAAACGGGACGCCAGGCGGCCGGGCAAATGCTCGACTACGCCACCATCCTCGCCAACTTCACCTGACCGAGCCCGCCGGCGGTCGTCCGGGGCCAGGATGGGGCACTGGGGCCGACCGGCAAGAGATCTCCAGGAGGTTGCCTGCCGAACCCGCACGTGAATGTCGGGGGCACGACGAAATCGAGCGCGGGCTGATCAGCCCCAGATGATCAGTTCCAAGGGGTGCCTGCGGAGGGTGTGGGGGTGGGCGGTCAGGCGTCAGGGTCGACTTCGGGGTGCGTGAACCGCACGGGCTTGCCCAGCGACCGGGCGTAGGCGATTTCGGCTCGGGTGCTGTCTCCGATGTAGTCGCCGACTACGAGCACCTCATCAGCAAGCCGGATCTTCGCCCGGTGCAGATCGTCGAGTCGAACCTTCAGCGCCTCGGCCTCGACAGGATCGGACCAAAGTTCGTGCGCCGACTTCATGTCACAGCCCGGTTTGACGACAATCTTTCCGACTTTGGTCTCCCGCAGATCGGCCTCGTTCATCTCGGTCATGAAACGGGTGGAGCCGCAGATCACGACGATACGCGGGAGGCTCAACAGCTTCTTCGCGTCGGCGAGCTTCTCCTCGGGGGTGAGCAGTTGCGGGTATGACACTGATTCCTCCTGGTGGTGTGGTCCAAGGGGTGCCTGCGGAGACGAGAACGAGGGCGTCCAAGATCGTCTTATGGCGAACGGCGTGGACACCGGGGCCAAGGCCGACGAACGCGAGACCCTCCTTGACCTCCTGGCAGCCGAATGCGAGCTTCTGCGAGAGCGCCCCCGACAGACTCTCATCGGCGACAAGAACTACTTCGGCCGTGGTTTCGAACGCGAACTGTCCGAGCGTGGAGTCCAGTTGCTGCGGCCGGCCCGTAAAGGTGAACGGGAACGGCCTGCAGCCCTGTTCAAGCCACTGCGGCAGGTCATCGAATCGATCAACGAGACCTTCAAAGGACAGCTTGACCTCGAACGGCACCGAGGGCGCACACCCGGAGGGGTCATAGCCCGCGTCATGCAACGCATCCTCGCGCTGACCGCCGCGATCTGGCACAACGACGCCACCGGACAAACCGCCCTACGATCACTGACTGCTTGGAATAGATCATCTTGGCGTTTCGAGCAGGTGCTGAAGGATAGGGTACTCACCCGCTGCATGCACTGGGGGGACACACAGCGGCAAGAGGGCTGATGTCGCTATGTGGGCAGGCTCCACGACGGGCCGCCAGGGTGGTCGAGCCACACGTGTACCCCGTCCGGGTTCACGGTGAGGCCGAAGCGTTCGGCGCCGGGACTGCCCAGTGCCAGCCACTGCAGATACGCGTCGGCGACCTCATCCCACAATTGCCGCTCACCGTATTGGAGTACCTCATTGTCATCGCGGCCGGGCTGCCGGTAGCACGCCGCCCATGAGCCGTTCTGATCGTCCAGCTCGAACAGCATCAGTGACGTGCCGGTCGGCCCGGTCTTGGCGTGCCAGCCGATTCGGGGCGCGAGCGCCGCGCTCATGAGCGACGCGCCGGCGTCCGCTTCGATCACCCTGCGAGGATCGATGCGCGTGGTGGTTCGGTCGGCCTCGCCGTCGTGGTGGGCGTTCCAGGTCGTGTTGTACCGCTGGGAGCGGACCATCATGTAGCTGGCCGGTCCGTGGAACGAGCCGACGGCCGTGGACTCGCCTGTGACCGTGAGCCGCACCATATGGCCGACGCGCCCGCCGACGTGCCACGGCAGCACGATCGTCCCACCCGGCCTGGTCTGTTCGATCCAGGCGATGGGGATCCGGCTTGCCCCGGCCGTGACGTGCACGTGGTCGAACGGGGCCCGGTCTGGGCATCCCTTGAGGCCGTCGCCGACGAGCAGGTGGGGGGCGAACCCGGCCGCCCGCAGGTTGGCCTCCGCCTGACCCGCGACCTCGGGGTCTACTTCGATGGACGTGACCCCGTCCTGGCCCGCCCGCCACGACAGCAGTGCGGCTGTCCAGCCCGATCCCGTGCCCACGTCCAGGACCCGGTCGCCGGGCTGGGGCTCCAGCAGCTCAAGGAACGGCACGACGATGCCGGGTGCCGACACCGAGGAGGTGAAGTTCCCTGTTCCGGCCGTCGGATCGCCTGCCCCGTCGTCCTCCTGCAGGATCACGGAGGTGTCGGAGTAGATCGCCTCCAGCCAGCCGTCGCGGTCCTTGCTCGCGTCGATGAGGCCCGTCGGCGCGCCGGCATGGTTGGCCACGACCCAAGCCGTGGCGGGCACGAACCGGTATCGGGGAACCGCGTACAGGGCCTGCTCCCACTCGCGGGTGGTGAGCCGCCCCCGGGCGCGCAGGTCCTCGACCAGACGCGCAGACAGCTGCTTGACCATCTGCGCGTCCGGCTGCGCGATCTCGACCATGAAGGGCCTTTCTCCAGTGCCTGACCGTGCCTTAATACGGTGGCGAGACGGGCGGCAGGGGACTACGGCGGGGGCGGGGATATGGCGAGACGTTCGGCCGAGGGGCAGACGGAATGATCACCTCCGCCGCGTCGGCTACAGCCCTGCCGCCTGGAGCGCGAGACCATTACTCCGCAGCGGAGCCCCTGGCCAAGACGTAATCCAGCCTCTTTTGGCTTCCCTCAAACACACACGAACACGCCCGATCGCCGTACAGACGATCGGGCGCTCTTCGGCTGACGCACTGTTTAGGCAGACGGCGAGTCGAATTCGCCTGCCTTCGCCCCCCCGATGAAAGCGCCCCACTCGGACGCGCTGAACCGAAGGTGTGGCCCTTGAGGGTTCTTGCTGTCACGCACGGCAACTCCGCCATTGGGCAACGTTGCGATCTCTACGCAGTCGCCGCTGGCGTTGCTCAAGCTCGACTTGCGCCAAATGAGAGGCGTTGGGTCACCATCGATGCTGGGGGTATCGTTCATGACGCTTCCTTGCCTAGCTTCGCGATAAAGCTCCGGCTCTGTCCCGGGTTGAGAGCCTTCGCTATTAAATGGTCATAGACCAGGTTATACCTGTCTACATCGGCCGGTTCTTCAAGATAGAGACCACTGACCTCGTTCTCGATGTAGACCACGTCGGGGTCGGGGGATGTGAAGCTCAGGATGACGAAGCCGCCGCCCATCCCAGCGTGCATAGCTGCGTCGAACGGGAGAATCTGCAAGGTCAGATGCGGAAGCTGGGACAGCTCGATCAGTCGCTTGAGCTGGGCCTGGGGGCCCGTGCTTGCGGCTGCCGCGACCCACCGCAGACTCGCCTCGTTGAGGACAAAGGAGAGCTTGCGGGTCTCGTCCTGAAGCATCCGCTCTTGCCGGGCCATTCTGAACGCGATCTTTCGATCGATCTCGGCCGCGCTGAAACTGGTTGGCTGGGTGGCAAGGTATGCGCGGTAGTAGTCGGCTGTTTGGAGCAGGCCGGGAATCAATTCCACGTCGTACGATCGCCGTCCTTCTGCCTCGACTTCCAGTCCGATCAAGACCTGGAACCACTCTGGAAGGACGTCTCCGTAAGTTTGCCACCAACCTTTCTGGCGGGACTGGCGCGCGAGCGTGAGTAGTTCCTCTGCTTTGGTGTGGTCAACGCCGTAGATCTCCAGGAGTAGCCGGAGATCGGACGCTTTGATGCCTCGACGGCCGCTCTCTATGCGACTGATCGACGACTGGGACACCTCCAGCCGTTCGGCAACCTGCTCGGCGGTGAGAGTGGATTCCTTGCGTAGACGCCTCAACTCGGCCGCCAGCCGGCGTCGCCTCACGGTGGGGCTGCTTCCACTTTCACCTGTCATTGGTCCACCCCAAGCTGCACGGACATCGGCCTCAAGTTCGCGAACCCTACGAGGGTCGCGCACCTGCGAGCAACAAGCAAACTGACTCATCCATTATGGATATTGCCAATTGCATGCGGCGAGATGCATCATTGCCGTAGCTCGTTGAAGCTGCCTCTCCGAGGTCGGAGCGCAGGCCATTTGGCCCTCGTTCCGGCAGAGAGGCACTTGAAGGCGGGCGACCAGACCCGAGAAGCAGTCTCTTGCCCCAATTAGCAAGGGAGGTCTACGCATGCACTACATCGATCACGATGAGGAACGGTTTGTTCACTTAATGCGACTGACGTGGGATCTGTCTCGGCTCGGGGTAGCGCTGGCGGTGCAGTGTCCTCGAAAGGACGAGCCGTACATATCCATTCCTCGGGCGCGGGGGGCTTTGCGGGTGCGGGCCGCGCTGAGAGGTGAGAACTGGATCTTCACATGGGGGCATGGTCGCGGCCGGTGGGTGGCTGCGTACGACGAGGACGCGGTTTCACAGATCTGGCAGGAGGCGCAGTGACGGAGCGGTTTCTGAGCGAGATGGTCTTCCCCGGTGAGACGTGGGTGGTACCGGTGACTCGGCGCATCGTCGCAGCGATCCTGTCGGGTGCGGGGCACCAGGACGTGGACAACGCGCAGTTGATCGTTAGCGAGTTGACCTCGAACGCCAGTGCGCCACGAGGCGCTCTGTTGTATCCCCGGTTGAGCCGGGAGGAACTGAAGGGAGGTTCCTGGGCCTGATGGCTTACCCGAATCTGAAAGGTGA